>JBCCDM010000507.1:0-3955 GCA_039030795.1 Cyanobacteria bacterium P01_A01_bin.84 | reverse complement strand
TCAATCGCCAGATCGGCGTAGTTTTTCAGATTTCTTTCATAACGCTAGAGCATAGTTCCAAACTACCCGAAAACAGCCAAACAACTGAGCTAAAAGCTTTTGTTGTTGGTCTGTTGGATAGAAACGATACTGATACCTAGCTTTCATGGTTAATGCTATAATTGGTCTGTATATATATTATATATTGGTCTATAACAAATGACAACACAGTTTCGGAGGGAAAGACACAGCGTTACAGATTTAAAGATTCACTTGGTCTGCGTAACTAAATATCGTAGGTCTGTATTTACGGCTAAAAGTTTAGATTTAATCGAAAAAACATTTCTAGAAGTTGCAAAAAAGATGGATTTTCAAATATTAGAATTTAATGGAGAAGGGAATCACGTTCACTCACTGATTGAATATCCACCAAAGCTATCCGTTTCTCAAATAGTTAATGCATTGAAAGGAGTGTCTAGCCGTCGTTACGGACAAGCTGGATTCAAAAAACCCCACAAACAATCATTGTGGAGTCCTAGCTACTTCGCTATTTCTGTTGGAGGTGCGCCGTTAGAGCTTTTAAAGGAATATATCAAGAATCAAGAAAAGCCGTGCTAGAAGCACGGGGCTTGTATCCCGTTATTTTCGGTCAACTAACCCTCATCACTATATTCTGTTTCTAAAAGCTTAGAAAAGCTATCTTTAATTTTCTTAATTTCCGAAGAAGTTTTAGGCATTTCCAACAGACGCACTTCTATATCTGCAATATTATCAAGTCTAGTAGTTTTTTCCCAAAGCTTAAGATCCGACTCAGATTCCTGTTGGTAGCGAAATGTCACCGTATCGGAATTGACATCAAGAATTTCTACATTCTTCAGCCAGCCATTACCGCTTTTTACAAAAAGCCAAACATTGGATTTGCCAACAAGTTCTCTTAACTTACTCTCCATAAGCATTATTATACAAAAACTATTCCTTTGGACTTATAGGTTCTATCTTAAGACATATCTATTAATAATAAAAGTAAAATCTTTAGATAGAATCCAAATTTAATTTTAGCTGTTTACGATCGAGCATATTGATTTTGATGATTTTTTACCCATCAGTCATTTCTGGGGATAAATCGATGCTATACAAGGTTTTACCTTCTAAGTTATTTAAAGCGACTGTCATTTTCTCTGTCTGACGATGGATTTTCACCGTTCCAAAAAACTGTAAACCTGCCTTGGGTGGTAGATTTGGCTTGGTTTGAGATGAAACGCTTTGAAATTTAACTTCCGGACCAAAAGTATTATCAAGTTCGTTGGGTCCAAATGTACCGGAATTGAGGGGTCCTGCGACAAACTCCCAAAATGGTTTAAAGTTAGTAAATTGTGCCTTATTTGGATGATAATAATGAGCGGCTGCATAATGCACATCAGCAGTTAACCAAACTACATTCTGAATATTTTTCTGTTTGATAAAGCCGAGTAAATCCGCAATTTCTAATTCTCTTCCTAAAGCTTTCCCATCACCGTTAGCAGCATTCTCAAATTTATCTTTACCATCTCTAACTATTAACCCAATTGGCATATCGCTAGCAATTACCTTCCAAGTAGCTTTGGAATTGAGTAATTGATTTTTCAACCAGCGTATTTGAGAACTACCTAAGAATACTGTCTCTTCACTCTGAACTTTTTGACGATTTGCTGTATTTGCACTTCGATAGCTGCGCTTATCTAACATAAAGACATCTAAACTCGGACCATAATTGAAAGCACGATAAATTCTCTCTTGGTCTTTAGGGTGGTGATGTATGGGTGTATATTCCAAAAATGCCCTTTTTGCTCTAGCTGCTAATAAAGCTACACTTTTGACTTGATAGCGGTCATCTTCCAACAGCATTTCTGTAGGATACCAATTATTCGTTACCTCATGGTCATCCCACTGCACCAGTTGGGGAACTTCTGCATTGAAGCGACGAACATTGTCATCTAGTAAATTATAGATATAATTACCGCGAAACTCTTTTAGGGTTTCAGCAACCTTTGACTTTTCAGGAGTAGTAATATTTTTCCAAATGCTACCGTCATCTAACTTCACCTCGGGTTCAATTACTCCATCAGCATAAATGTAATCTCCAGAGTGAATGAAAAAATTAGGTTTTAGTTGACGGATAGTCTCGTAAATTTTCATTCCCCCAAAATCTCTATTAATACCCCAACCTTGACCTGCAGTATCTCCCGACCAAGCAAATAAAACATCTTCCTTAGTACTGGGAGGTGTACGAAAAGTACCATTAACCGGAGCGCTATAAGTATTAGTATTTGCCAAATCTTGGAAAATAACCCGATAGAATATCTGTTGATTCGACGGTAAATTATCCAGATAAACCCGTCCAGTAAAATCACTAACCTCTAATGTCGCAGAACACACCACACGCAGAGGATTACGAAAAGACTGATTATTTGCATATTCCACAATCATCCGGGAAGGGCGATCGCTCCGACTCCAAATTACTGCTCCGTTAGTGTTAATATCCCCGCTAGCTACACCATAAGGGATTTTGGGACGCATTTTTTCGGAGGTAATTATACCCGGAGCTTCAGCAAATGCTGACTTAGATAGTAGATTGGTTGCGACAATACCAGTCGCACTCAAAGCAGAATTTAGTAAAAATCGGCGACGAGAAAGATTTGGTGATGATTCAGATTTCATAGAATTAAAATGTACTCAAATTACCAAAAAATTTACTAAACTTACTATCTTTGAGTATGTTTTAGTAGTTATATGTAGGTATTTATTAACATAAATGGGTGAAGTCTTTATTGTTATTAGGTTAAGAGAAGGTATTAATCAATACAATAAACTTATTCGCGATCGCATGGCACTATCTGCTGTAAGGGATTCGCGGAAAAGTATATATATTTCACGGGGTAGAAGTTTTTAGTTAAAAGACAAGCAAGTCATATCTTGCACCAAGAAAGTCATGTAAATAAATAATACTCAGTATTCCCGAGCGCCTAGGACTGGAAGTCCCAGGTTTATAAACGAAGTCCTTTAAAAGAGGACTAAATAAATATGAATTAATAGTATTATTTATTACTTCATATTTTATGCTTGACTATTTATATGTATAGGTGCAAGATTTGTGGCAATAAAACTTTTGATGATAATTGAATATCAAGCTTTGAAATATCAAGCTTTGAAATATCAAGTTTAAAATTTTAGGCTAAGACTCTATACGGCTGAAATCTATAGTATTTAGGTCGAGAGTCTAATCTTACATGAAGCCAGGGAACCCCTGCACCCGCAGTATTTAACCAAATAGGACTTTGATTTTCTTCAAGCTTCTTCTCTACAGTTTCTCCAACGGTTTTCCATAAAGCATGATTTTGAGACTCTGGTGCTTGACGGGAAAAGGCTGCAAGATGAGCATATACAGATAATGAATTATTAGAAAGAGTATTAGGGACGGGTACAACTAAGAAAGCATCCTTTTTAAGATTTGCTATTGTTGCTATACTTTCTTCCCTTTGTATGAAATTTTTAAAATGACCAGAAAAAGCAGTCGGGTCAGATTTATCTGTCAGTTGAGGACTATCAATTAGCACAAACTCAAATAAATTGTCGATAGTAGCTTTTGCGATCGCAGGAGTTTCCCAACGAAAGGCTGAAAATGGTGTTTTTGCTAATAACGATATGAACAATGAGCGGAAGACTTGATTATTTTGCCAAAACTTGAGTACCTGGGTGTAACTAATCTGTCTTCCGTTTTCAGTAATATGAATTTTATATACTTTTCTGTTATGTACGTAGTCTTGATTTAAAAGTTCAATTTGTGACTCAAACATACTTAGGACTTACGCAAAGGCAATGTAATTCTGTCATTACGAGCGATAGCGACGTAATCGCAAAAACCTTGCGTTGACGTAGTCTGCTCGATAGAGCTTATGCTTCCCTACACTCTGTTTCGGTCGCAATGACAAATCTTCGT
>JBCCDM010000506.1:0-3983 GCA_039030795.1 Cyanobacteria bacterium P01_A01_bin.84 | reverse complement strand
CCATGTGTTTTCGCAGCAATGTTTCTAGCTACCCTCGCACCAAATATCTGTTTGAATGTGTGCACATCCTGTTTCATGTATAGACGGCTTGCGGCCGTGTCAGAAATTACCCATTATTGATTAAAAAAGAGTATTTCAAAAATTTAGATTCTTCCAACCCTCCGCTAATTTAGGGGGACTTGCGTAAGTCCTGTCCATTTTACCAATGTATCAAGCAAATATGAGGTTATTATAATTAAAATTGTTAGGAAAAATATACAGATATAGTGCTTCTCAAGAGGTATTAAATAGAAATACACTGTTGAGTTACTGCAACTAACTATTTCTGAATAGAACAAACTGATGCACTTCCACGAAAATTCGGCGTTACCCTGCCTATTTGGGCTACTAGGTAATTTCTAATTTTTCAGTCCGAATTGATATTTCACCACTATCTTGATTTCCAGTTATTGAGTCAACACTTGAAGCTCCACTGAGACTGATATTATTACCTTCTATGTGAATATCACCAGCGCGATCGCTATTCACATTTACTGAAGACTCATTACTCAAATATACATTAGCTTAGTTAAATTGATTCAAACTAGATGTATCATAATTTTTGACAATATTGCAAAGATGTCCAGCAGATATCAAGTTACATTAATTAACATTAATTTATATGGAATATGAATGATAGGGACATAAATTATAAAAAAATAATAAATAAAAAATAATCGATATTATATCCTTGCCATTTGGATTGGAATGATTAAGAATATGAATCAAAAAAAACTCAGCGTCCCTCCGCGCTTACCTCAGGGTTCCTTTGCGTTAACAAATATATAAGTCTGACAAAAATGAATTTGATATTATTTTGATATTATTTCCCCTCGACTTATAGCTATTTATGTATTGTTGAATACAAGCATATCTAGACATTTAAATTTGTAATTAAAACCCAAAACCCCATTACAACATACCTTCCTTTTCTGCAAATTTACGCATTCTAGGCAGACATTGACGTTGATAGAAACTACTTAAAGAAGAAACTGGGATATCAAACTCTACTGATAAATCTTTCCAGCTTTCTTCTGGGGGTAAACGTTTTAAGATTAATGTCTGACAGTTGACTTTGGGGTGTCCTTTAATGTGGGTAGATTTTAATTCTTCGGTTGGGTCAGTTTCAGCCCAAGATTTGACTTGTTCTAAGATAGGTGGAACATCTGGATTTGCAGCTAAATTATCTACTGGGTCTACTGTGTTTCCGAACTCCCCGGAAGCTGATTGATATCGGGTTGTAGAAACCTTTGTTGCTGCTTCTCGGTTACGGTTATTGTAACCATCTTGGAGTCTGCGTTTGAGGTAGGAATTGAGCCAGGTAACAACACTTCCTTGACTGGGATCGTAGGGTGCTTGAGCTGTAGTAGCTTCACATATGTTACGACAAAAATACAACCATGTTTGTTGTAATGCATCCTGATAATAAGGGCTATTTTCTCGCCATAGTTTACCAGATACCAATCGAATTATTTGAGTTAATAACCTTTGACGCTGAGGACTTCCGGGTGCATATCCACGAGCTTTATCAACTAATTGATTAACTACTTCGTTCAAGTTTGTCTGCTGTGCTTCCATAGAATCCTTCCGAGAGATACATAGCATCATGTTTACCACCTTTTACGTCGGTTGTATGTCATTTGCTCATGATTAAAGATTAGGAAGTAATCGGGAAGAAGTGGGGAAGATGGGGGAATGGGTTATGGGTTATGGGTTATTGACCAATTATTCGGGATAAGCTCAAACTCGTGTTGGTGTTTTTGAGCTAATTACAATTACATCTAAACAAACCTTCTTAACCGGAACTGATGTTATTGAATTTTGAATTTACTTCTTCCTCATTCTCCGATTACTTCCGTTATCTGTTGTGCAAGGTTTAGGGGACGTAGGGGTTTGGTAAATATTGCTGCTAAATCTAGGTTTACAAAGCTTTCTTCGACTGAGGATTTACTTTTTGCTGTCATTAAAATTACGGGTATTTTTTGAGTTGCTGGATTTAATTTTAATTTTTGTAATGTTGTCCGTCCATCCATGTCTGGCATCATTAAGTCTAGTAAGATTACATCAGGTTGTTTGCTGGCTGCGATCGCAATACCTTCTGCTCCAGAGTTTGCATTGAGAACTGTCCATCCTGCTTGCATTTCTAATCCTAAAGCGATGAGCGATCGCACGTCTTTTTCGTCATCAACAATCAAAATACATTTACTCATAATTGAATTACCAATTACCCATTCTCCAACAATGGCAGATGAATGTAAAAGGTACTCCCCTTTTCAGGAGTGCTTTCTACCCAAATTCGTCCGTTATGTTGTTCAATAATGGTACGACAAATCGGAAGTCCTAAACCTGTACCACCTTTTGCACGGGAGTCGGATGCATCTACTTGTTGAAAGCGTTCAAATATTAATTGTAGTTTACCCTGGGGTATTCCTCTTCCTTGGTCTTGAACTTTTATTTCTAGATTTTGAGGTTTGATATTGCTTTGCAATTGGGGTTTCACACTGCTTTGTAACCAAACTGTTTGACCGGGATCAGAAAATTTGATTGCATTACTTAATAGATTTGTCAATGTTTGTAAAATCCGGTCTGGGTCTGCGTAAATTTCAGCTTCTATTGCTTCTATTTCTAAAGTAATTTCCTTGGAATCCGCCATTTGCTGCATTGCTTGTACAGCCTGAATTAACAGTTGTTTGATGTTACATTCTATTTTGTACATGGAAATTTTACCCGATTTGATTCTTTCTAAATCGAGAATGTCATTTACTAAACGAATTAGACGTTCGGTGTTATTTATGGCAATATCAATAACCTGTTGACCCTGAGGAGTTAAAGTTCCTAGTTTTTGTGTCGCTAAAAGGTCTAAAGAACCAATAATAGAGTTCATTGGTGTCCGTAATTCATGGCTAACAAGGGATATAAATTCGTCTTCTAGGCGTTTATATTCGGTAATATCGTTAATCATATTTAAGGTACACAAAGTACCTGATAATTCAATTAGTTCTATGGAAAGTAAAACAGTTTTTTTCTCTCCTTCTTTAGTAAAAATTTGACATTCTTGGTTATGTAGAGAACCGTTTTGTAGTAAGATATGAACTGATTGATGATAAATTTCAATATCTACCCAAATATTTAAATTATTTGTATATTTATGAATAATTTCTTCTCGATGATAGCCACATAGATTTAAAAAGCTATGATTTACATCTATAAATTTTCCCGATACAAAATTTGTAGTATTTTCTTCAGTAACTATTCCTTCAATGATTGCAATTGGATTGGGACTAGAACGAAAGGCTTTAGCAAATTTTTCCTCAGCTGCTTGACGTTCTAATATTTCTTGCTTTAGTTGACTATTTTTATCTTGTAATTGTTTTTGTAATCGTCGAATTGTTAAATGGGTTTCTATACGAGCTAAAACTTCTTCTACTTGAATTGGTTTTGTTATATAATCTACACCACCAACTTCAAATGCTTTGACTTTGTCTAATACGTCTCCTAATGCACTAATAAAAATTACCGGAATATCCTGGGTAAGTTTGTCTGCTTTCAGATGTTGACAAACTTCATAACCGTTCATTTCCGGCATTTTTACATCTAGTAAAATTAAATCTGGTGGTGCAGCTTTCGCACCCCGTAAACCTGTAGAAGCTTTGGTAACACTACGAACTTTGTATCCTTTATCTTTGAGGATTTGGGATAATAAAGCCAGATTCTCTGGGGTGTCGTCAATTACTAAAATGTCTGCTTTAGGATTAATTATTGGTGAGTGAGACATTTTGATACTACTTTATATTGATATTATTTTTCTAGTTGTTCTAAAAGCTTATTTTAAGAGCTATTTTCAAGAGATTCAGTAGGTAGGTATAAATTATTTATAATATGTGATATCAAATCTGTTAGCATCGGAATTATATATTTATATTTTTTAACCCCCAGAAACGTGG
>JBCCDM010000505.1:0-3992 GCA_039030795.1 Cyanobacteria bacterium P01_A01_bin.84 | reverse complement strand
CCACCAATGTATTTTTTATAACTGGTATATTTTTGTTGTTGCTTTGTTGATTTGTAAGTCCCGGCTTTGTAAGTAAAACCTCTTATAGTCAAACTGTGAAAAATTACTAGACTACACTTACCAGAAGCACCATATATATTAGTAATAATTACTTAGCAATCAAATGTAATTTAGTTAACAGATTTAAAACCCATCTTTAATTTGGGTCAAATATTCTAATAAAAGAGAAAACAAACTTATATATTACGAGTTTTCCTTTTATTTTTGCCAAGAATTATTTTTTGTCATTAATTCCCAAAAAAGCACTAACTGTGGCAATCTGAGAAACATAACGTTTTGAAATCTAACATTGTTGCTACAGCAAATTTACCTACACAATTTATGCAAACTCTGACGACACCAAAAACGCCTGAAAAATCTACTAATCAACCTCTATTTGAGACTACTATCAAAAGGCGTAAAACTCGTCCCGTAAAGGTTGGAAACGTCATCATTGGAGGTAATAATCCCGTGGTGGTGCAATCCATGATTAATGAGGACACCTTAGATATCGAAGGTTCTGTAGCAGGTATCCGCAGACTACACGAAATTGGTTGTGAAATAGTCCGTGTTACAGTTCCTAGTATTGCTCATGCAAAAGCTTTAGCAGAAATTAAACAAAAATTAATCAAAACTTATCAAAACGTTCCTATCGTTGCCGATGTACATCACAATGGCATGAAAATAGCCTTGGAAGTTGCCAAGCATATAGAAAAAGTGCGAATTAACCCAGGTTTATACGTTTTTGAAAAGCCTAATTCTGCCAGAGTAGAGTATACAGGCAAAGAATTTGAAGAAATTGGCGATCGCATCCGCCAGACTTTAGAACCTTTAGTTATTTCCTTACGGGATCAAGGGAAAGCTATGCGTATTGGCGTAAATCATGGTTCTTTAGCCGAACGAATGTTATTTACTTATGGCGATACACCAGAAGGGATGGTGGAATCAGCCTTAGAATTCATTAGAATTTGTGAATCTTTAGACTTTCAGAATATAGTAATCTCTATGAAAGCATCCAGAGTGCCAGTGATGCTAGCAGCATACAGATTGATGGCAGCGCGGATGGATAGCCTAGGAATGGATTATCCCCTACATTTGGGAGTTACGGAAGCTGGTGATGGAGAATATGGGCGCATCAAATCTACTGCTGGAATTGGTACACTTTTAGCCGAAGGTATCGGCGATACAATTCGCGTATCTCTCACAGAACCCCCGGAAAAGGAAATTCCCGTCTGTTATAGTATTTTGCAAGCTTTAGGGCTGCGGAAGACTATGGTAGAATACGTTGCTTGTCCATCTTGTGGTAGAACCTTATTTAATCTCGAAGAAGTTTTACACAAAGTTAGAGAAGCAACAAATCATCTCACAGGTTTAGATATTGCAGTTATGGGATGTATAGTAAATGGACCGGGAGAAATGGCTGATGCCGACTACGGTTACGTTGGCAAAACTCCTGGGTATATATCTTTATATCGCGGTCGAGAAGAAATAAAAAAAGTTCCCGAAGATATGGGTGTCAAAGAGTTAATTAATCTGATTAAAGCTGATGGACGTTGGGTAGATCCATAAGTTTTGTATCTGCCAATCCAAAAATCGCCGGATTAATCAACATTTTTTTTGAACTAACATGAAGATGCTCAGTCTTTCCAATATTACCCTGTGTTAGATTGAGCATACTGAGATCAATTTTTTCCTCTGACTAAACTGTCATTATGGTAAATACGAAAAGTGGACTTGTCTTGGGCTTTACGGCACTAGCTCTATCAACAGCAGCAGTAGCTGGTCTGGGTTTATATTCACAAGGACAGGCTTCTTTAATGAACGATAGTCCTAAAGAATTAGTAGATGAAGTTTGGCAAATTGTGTACCGTCAATATGTAGACGCTACTTTTAATCAGGTAAACTGGCAAGCTGTTCGCAAGGAATACTTGAATAAATCTTACAGCAATCCACAGGAGGCATATAAATCCATCCGTAAGATGCTTGAACCTCTCAAAGACCCATACACTCGGTTTATGGATCCAGAAGAGTTCAAGAATATGCAGGTTGATACCTCTGGTGAATTAACAGGTGTGGGAATTCAAATCACTCAAGACGAAACAACTAAACAATTAGTGGTTATTTCTCCAATTGAAGGTACACCAGCCGCTAAAGCTGGTATTCTCTCCAAAGATATTATTACCAAGATTGATGGTAAAAGTACTAAAGGCATGGATACAAATGATGCCGTAAGTCTGATTCGAGGAGAGCGTGGCACATCAGTAATATTAACCATTTTGCGAAATGGCAAAGAGAAAAACTTCAATATTACCAGGGCGAAGATAGAAATTCATCCGGTTAAATTTTCTAAAAAGCAGATCCCCGCAGGTAATATTGGCTACATTAGACTGAATCAATTCAGTGCTAATGCAGCTAAGGAAATGAGAGAAGCTATTAATAAATTAAAAGAAGAAAAAGTATCGGGATATATTTTAGATTTACGCTCTAATCCTGGTGGATTACTATTTGCTAGTATTGAAATTGGCAGGATGTGGATGAATGAAGGTACTATTGTTTCTACTGTTGCACGTACAGGTCCCAGAGAGAAGGAAGTTGCTAACGGACGCGCTTTAACAGATAAACCATTAGTAGTTTTAGTAGATGGTGGTAGTGCTAGCGCTAGTGAAATTCTTTCAGGTGCATTACAGGATAATAAACGGGCAAAATTAGTAGGTACCAAGACTTTTGGTAAAGGTTTGGTGCAATCAGTACGTCCTTTGAGTGGTGGTGCAGGATTAGCTGTCACTATTGCCAAATATTTGACTCCTAGCGGTCGAGATATTAATAAAACTGGTATTGAACCAGATATAGAAGTTAAGTTGGATGATGCTAAACGTCAAGAGTTAAGCAAAGACCGTTCCAAAATTGGAAGTCAATCCGATCCTCAATATGCTAAGGCAGTAGAGATACTTAGCCAAGATATAGCGAAGTATAAGCAACAGGGTAATACAAGGGCAAATAAATAGCATTTATAGTAAAAATGTATTAATAGCAAGAATGTATTTATAGTTAGTATTTAGTGCTTCGAGCAATTATATTGGCTGACATTCTGACATTTTCGACTTCTTATGAATACAACTCTACAGGATGATGCTCAGTACAAACCTGCTTGCGATCGCTTCATTTTAGGAAGCAAAAATACTCCACTTTTCTATAATCTCAGATCCATCTCCTTTCATATTTTGAGAGGGGATGATTTTGCAATGATTATGTGAAAATTTAATATGTATTAAAGTTAGTAGAGGTAAAAACAAAACACAAGGAGAAACCATTCTGATTTTTCGTTAGACTGAAACTGACTACCTTACGGTAGCAAAACCTTGGTGTGTTGGATAATTTTCGATTATCAGTTAACCTCTTCTATTGCTTTTGGAGCAAATAACAATAAACTAAAGAAAATCGACAAAGTTACAACATGAAAAATAACCATACTCCACAGTAACTGTAGATGTTCTGGAGTAAACGCAAACCAATGGGGAAAACCAATATACAAAATTAACTGTGAAGTTATACCTATCAAAAAACCAACAATTCCCCATCTAGTGTTTAACCACAGACCGATAACAGTTAAGGTATCCAAAATAGCGTAAAAAATATCTGCAATCTGCCAACTTAAGGGTTCCTCTGTAAAGGGGATTTCACCAAATCCTAATAAATTGGCATAATGCACAATTGCACCATATAAGTAAAATATTGAGAGGATTTTGAAGAAAATTCTCATGCTAGGTTTGTGTCGGGACTCAAAAATTAAAGACATTATTTTTAGTTGTGAAAAAAATCATGTATTATAATTTTGATTATTTTCGTGCTTTGGAAAATGGGACAACTTTAAAAAAGCTTTCTATTTGCATTCTTTAAAATTAGGGATAATGAGTTTGATTAATGAAAAATGATAATCAAACTACAATCTATTG
>JBCCDM010000504.1:0-3996 GCA_039030795.1 Cyanobacteria bacterium P01_A01_bin.84 | reverse complement strand
GTTAAAATATTATACAATAACGTGGTTTTGCTTTTAAAACATACATAAAAAATCAATAACTAATTTAATTTAATTTTTATTTTGCATGAATTTATCTAATAAAACGAAAAAGACATTTGCTCTTACAACACCTTTATATTATGTAAATGATTTGCCCCATATCGGTAGTGCTTATACTACAATGGCGGCAGATGCGGTGGCGCGCTTTCAAAGATTATTAGGTAATGAAGTACAGCTAATTACGGGTACAGACGAGCATGGACAGAAAATTCAGCGCACTGCCGAAAGTAGAGGAATAGAGCCACAGACTCTTTGCGACGAGACCTCTGCTGGATTCGCCTCTTTATGGGAATTACTTGATATTCAATATAGTAGTTTCATTCGGACAACCGATCCAAGACACCATCTCATAGTCAAAGAATTTTTTTCTAGACTGTGGAAGCAAGGAGATATTTACCTCGGTCAACAAAAAGGTTGGTATTGCGTATCCTGTGAAGAATTTAAGGAAGAGCGTGAGCTTCTAGAAGGAAATCGCTGTCCGGTACACATAAATAAAGAAGTTGAATGGAGAGACGAAGAAAATTACTTTTTTCGATTATCTAGATATCAAAGCAGACTCGAAGAACTTTACCAGTCTCAATCGGATTTCATTCAACCTGAAAGTCGTCGTAATGAAGTATTGAATTTTGTAGCTCAAGGATTACAAGACTTTTCTATTTCACGAGTCGGCTTAGATTGGGGTTTTCCCGTTCCTAATGACCCAAAACATACTTTATATGTATGGTTTGACGCTTTACTAGGTTATATCACAGCATTATTGGAGCCAGACTCGGTTCCGAGTCTAGAATTGGCTTTGGCTAAGTGGTGGCCAATCAACTTACACTTGATAGGAAAAGATATATTGCGCTTCCATGCTATTTCTTGGCCCGCGATATTAATGTCTGCTGATATACCTTTACCAGAAAAAGTATTTGGACATGGATATTTGACCAAAAATGGTCAAAAAATGGGAAAAACTTTGGGTAATACTGTAGACCCAGTTTCATTAGTGAAAAACTATGGTAGTGACGCAGTTCGTTATTACTTCCTTAAGGAAATCCAGTTTGGTAAAGATGGCGATTTTAATGAAGGTAGGTTCATTAACGCTTTAAATGCAGATTTAGCGAATGGTTTAGGCAATTTGCTAAATCGCACTTTAAATATGGTGAAGAAATATTGTAACCAAAAGGTTCCTCCTGTAAATGGTAAAGATATCTCTGTTGAACATCCCTTACTGAGTATTGGTTTAAATTTAGGAGAGGAAGTTCAACAAGCTTATGAGACCCTAGCTTTTAGTAAAGCCTGCGAAGCTGTTTTATCACTTGTAAGAGCAGGTGATAAGTTTATTGACGAACAAAAACCTTGGGCACTGTATAAAGAAGGACAGCAAAAGTTGGTGGAAGAGGTGCTATATACGACTTTAGAATCAGTGCGTCTATGTGCTTATTTACTGTCTCCAATAATTCCGAATATCAGCACTAGTGTTTATCAACAATTGGGTTTTGGAATTGATTTCAACGATCTACAAGTTATAGAAATTGCACCTTTCTGTATTCATAGTAAGTGGGGTGTATTGACTACCCAGCAACAGCTAGATAAGCCTAAGCCTATCTTTCAACGTATAGAACAACCATTAAGCAATTAACTCTTATCTAATTGTTCTTCTCACTGGACGGGATTAGATTTATTTAATCCCGAGCATATTATCATAAAACACTCTAATTTTCGTTTAATTTCAAATATAAAGTATCGATTATTACATAGATAATAAATGAGGTATGACAAAAATGTTGAACAATTTAGAAACTGATTCCATATTTACACCAGAACAAATCTTAGAAAATAGAGGGCGTGTTGCGATATTTATAGATGGATCGAATTTATTTTATGCAGCCTTGCAGTTGGGTATAGAAATTGATTATACCAAATTACTATTCAGACTGACAGGTGGTTCTAGACTACTTAGAGCTTTTTTCTACACAGGAGTTGATAGAACCAACGAGAAGCAACAAGGTTTCTTGCTGTGGATGCGGCGTAATGGTTATAGAGTTATAGCTAAGGATCTAGTACAACTGCCAGATGGTTCCAAAAAAGCTAACCTAGATGTAGAAATTGCTGTCGATATGATGGCATTAGTGAGTTCTTATGATACCGCAGTATTAGTAAGTGGTGATGGAGATTTGGCATATGCCGTAAATTCCGTCAGTTATCGGGGAGTGAGAGTGGAAGTAGTAAGTTTACGTTCTATGACCAGCGACAGTTTAATTAACGTTAGCGATCGCTATGTAGATTTAGAGGCTGTAAAAGAAGAGATTCAGAAAACACCACGTCAAACTTACCCTTATAGGCAGCTATCACCTATGGGTTTATTTGAAGAAGTCGCAGAAGCTGATGGTCAATTAGAATATCCCGAATGAAGTATTACCAATATCATCAGATAAGAAAATTAATACTGGGGGGTGGAGGTAAAACTTTGTCCTCCTTTTCTAGGTTGGTTATAGCCAAAAAAATCTTTTTGTTTGGCTTAAGTATTGTTTTATGTGTAAATTTAGCAAGCTGCGGAAACAATCAAAATAATGAGGATGAACTACCTGATGTAGTAGAGCCATCTGCTGAGGATAAAGAAAGCAAACTCAGTTTTTCTGACGTTACCATAGAGCAGGCTGATGAAAAAGGTAAACCTGTTTGGAAGGTTAAAGCTAAACGAGCTAAATATACAAAAGAAAGGCAATTAGCAGAAGTAGAGAATCCTTTCGGAGAATTATTTCAGGATGGGAAAATTGTCTACAATGTCAAAGCCGATAAAGCCGATATTATTCAAGACGGCAAACAGTTATTTTTAAAAGGTAAAATTATTGCTACAGACCCGAAAAATGGAGTTGTTTTACGGGGGAATGAATTAGAATGGCGACCTCAAGAAGACTTATTAATTGTTCGCAATCAAATTAACGGTACTCACAAGCAACTAAAAGCAACAGCCAAAGAAGCAAGAGTTAAAACCCGCGAACAGAAAGTAGATTTTTCTGGTGGAGTCATAGCGCAATCTGCCGAACCTCGGTTGCAAATGCGTACTGAACATTTAATTTGGAAAATTAAAGAAGAAATATTAATTGGCGATCGCCCTATGCAAATTGATCGCTATAAAAATAATCAGATTACCGACAGGGGTAGGGGAGACGCAACTGAAATTAATTTAAAAACTAAAATTGCTAAAATTACTAAAAATGGTCAACTAGATTTACAGGAACCTCCCATGAGTATAGCCAGTAACTCTATGACCTGGAATCTAAATACAGAAACAATCATTACCAATGCCCCTGTCAAAGCAATCCATAAAGCCGACAAAGTAGCAGTTACAGCAAGTCGCGGCAGACTACAAATACCTCAAAAAGTAGTTTATCTTACAGGTAACGTCAATGCCATCGGTCAGCGTCGTCAATCCATTCAGTCCCAGAAACTAACTTGGTATCTTGACCGTAAAACTGTGTATGCCCAAGGTAATGTAATTTACAAACAACAAAATCCACCAGTGACTTTAAATGGTCAAACAGCGTCCGGCAACCTGCAAGCAGAAACTGTTGTTGTGAAAGGGGGTGGTGGCTCTAAAAATAGGGTTGTAACGGAAATTATTCCGCAAATACCTAATTAAAAAGCTGTTGCTTTTCGCTTTTTGCTGTAACAATCTTAATTAATTTTCGGTAATCCTTTAGAGTTCAAGCAAAAATAATTCTTTACAAATACTCAAAATTAATGTGGCTGAATACTATTAGTCTACCAAGCCAACTTTACTGGGTATTTTATTTTTGAAACTCTTTAATGACCGAAACAATTCAAAATTCAAAATGCAAAATTCCGGCATTAAAGAGAAAATAAATAATTTTTAATTGATTAATTAAGGATAGCGGTGCGACCCCGGTGATTTTCAATCACCCAGGGAATGCGCACCAAGAGACAAGC
>JBCCDM010000503.1:0-4002 GCA_039030795.1 Cyanobacteria bacterium P01_A01_bin.84 | reverse complement strand
TGTCGTCAATACGTTAAAAAAACCTTTGTGGAAAATCTACAAGGAATTTTTAGGACTGATTGTTTTTGCCAAGCCTCAGAGAAATGAGAATTAATGCTTTAAGCATCATCATCTCACCCTCGTAAATTGGCGAAGGTATTGCAAGAGAATACACATATTATAAAGAATTATGCCTCCCTACTTAGGACTATTTTTATTGTAGTTGAGCCATTTTTTAGATATCTTCCGGTAGGAGTTTAGGGAGCATCCCACTTTTTTGAATGTCATTGCGAGCGGAGCAAAGCAATCGCAAAGTTTATAACTAACATCATTCCTCCAGCCTTTGGGAAGACTTCATCAACGCAATGACGGCTATTATCTCATTAAAAAATAAAAACTGGGATGCACCTGGAGTTTAGCAGTACTAAACCTACAGAAGATGTGATTTTTATAATTCTATATTACAAGACAAATAATTACGTGGAGGTAGTATTCTTCCCTGAGAAAAATGCTTCTCTAACTTGTTCAATCGTAGCCAAATGTAAACAAGTATTAATGGTATAACTGTTTCTAAGAGAGCTATCCAAATAGATTTGATTTCTATAAAGTAATTCAGCAAAGGAATAATACTGAGAACTAGAAGCGCGATCGCTCCACATACAAACTTCAATTGCTTGACGAAGCATATAAAAGTAAATATCAAGATTAGGGAGATTGTATTTCTAAGCGATAACTCTCACGATTACAAGCAGTAATCAAACGATTAGCACTCAAGTACCCGAAACCAACTAATAATAGTAAAAGTAGACCAATAGTAGGAATAAACCAGGACTGTTGATTTTATCTTCTTTTTTCCGTTCTTGTTTCTTGAATATTACTTTTATCTAACTGAATTTCTTGGGGACTATTAATTTGTACTGCTTCTATTTCTTGATTTTTATCTATATTTAAATTTGATTCTTGGATTCCTATACTAAGTAACTCTTTTACATTTTTAATAGCTGATGATTTTTGCAAAGCCTTGATTAGAATGTATTTCGGAGGTTTTGGAATTCTAGCTATGGTGCAGAGGAAATATAGAAACCTAGATTTTGCAAGGGTTTGAAAATGTTGTGAGAAATCCGGGTACCGCAGTATCGCTCTGCGCAACCCTTCACCGGGTTATCACTTTTAGCGGACACTATCCTATCGTGTAATCTATCTATTACAGTAGGTATTTGAGCACCATTGCGCTCAAACTACAACAAAGCCGATTTATCTAGTACAAGGTTTTGTATCCTGCTTTGAAAGTAAAAACTAGTCTTGTGAGATATATTTAGCTGTGTTGTTTGTTTTGGAATTCCCAAACAATGAACCACATTCCCAACCAACTTCTGAAAAAATGGCGATTTTTCTGCTTTCTAGCTTTAGGTTTAATTTTAAGCGTTTGCTTCGCTTGTACTAATTTAGATAGTCGCAAAACTACAACTTCAAATACTTCCCCTCCTGTGGTTTCACCGGATAAAACACAGGAGGTTTTACCACCCGAGACAGTTGCAATTCTTGAAAGTGCTGGAAAAAAAGATTTGTATAATCCTCCTCGTGGTGATGTTCGTTTAACAGTAATCAGTGACCTCAATGCTGCTTATGGTTCTACTGACTACGACCCAGAGGTAGATAAAGGTATTAATTTACTTCCATTTTGGAAACCAGATATGGTTGTTTGCAGTGGTGATATGGTCGCTGGACAAAAACCTACTCTCACACCCAAGCAAATTCGAGCAATGTGGAGAGCTTTTGACGAACACGTAGCTGCACCTTTACGAAAAGCAAAGTTACCCTATGGTTTTACTGTCGGAAATCATGATGCTTCTGGTGCTGTAGGTATTGGTAATAAATTCTTATTTAAGCAAGAAAGAGATTTAGCATCGGAGTATTGGAATAAAACAGAACACAATCCCGGTGTTGAGTTTATTGATCGTTACGAATTCCCTTTCTACTATACATTTAAACATAAAGATATATTCTTTATGGCTTGGGATGGTTCATCAAGTAAAATCCCTCCCGAAAAGCTCAGTTGGGTAGAAAAGACTTTAGCAAGTCCGGAAGCACAAAACGCTAAAATGCGAGTATTACTTGGACATTTACCCTTATATGCTGTAGCAGTGGGACGTAACAAACCATCTGAGGTGATGGAAAATGCTGACCAGTTAAGAGCAATCTTAGAAAAGTACAAAGTTCATACTTACATTAGCGGACATCACCACGCATATTATCCAGCCCATAAGGGCAAACTACAGTTACTACATATGGGTATCCTTGGTTCTGGTCCTCGTCCTTTAATTGATAGTAAATTACCACCGACAAAAGCCATAACTGTCATCGACATTAACTTTGACTCACCAAAATTAACTACTTATACGACCTACGATATAAAAACTCTTAACTTAATTAAATACGAACAGCTTCCCCGTTTCTTAACTGGACATAACGGTATGGTAGTCCGTCGAGATGTGGAATGGAAAGATTTGACTGAGCAGGAAAGAGCAACTTGTAAACAGAAATTAGGTGAAAAGCTTTGTCAAGCTTAGGGAAGACTGAAGAAATAGGTAACGCAGCTATTCCCATTATATCAAGTCCGGATAATCAGTTACGATATCTCCAAAGTGTGTGGAACAGAGTGGAACGATGCAATCGCAAAGTCTCTGGGATTACTGCACTCCGCTATCGCTAGATGTGGGTCATGTGCAAGCTCCGCTAACCTAATGAAAAGTGTTCAACCGGACATGATATTACCTATTAAACATCTCCAGGAAAGATGTAGAGACATTAAATTTAACGTCTGGGAAAGTGTTCCAGGTCGCAGATATTTAATTTTTGGAGATGTTTATTAACTCCTAACTTGCACATTTTATAACCCTGGTATATCAAGGGTTTTAGAATTTATCGAAAAATGTACAAGTTTCATTTGTTGCAAGGTGGAGTTAAATTTTGAATTTTGAATTTTGAATTTTGAATTTCCACCTTGTGGGTCGCTCAAATCTTGTACCTATACGCATAAATATTCAAACATGGAATATAAGGTAATAAATAGTACTCTTAATCCAACATTTATTCAGTCCTCTTTTAGAGGACTTTGTTTATAAGTCTGGGACTTTCAGTCCTAGGCTCTCAGGAATACTAAGTACGATTTATTTATATGACGGTACAAGATGTTTATTACCAATTAAATTACCAATACCAATTACTAATTACCAAAAATATGAACCGTCGTTTATTTTTCCAAAGACTATTACCATTATTTACAATTGTTTTATTGTGGATTATTGCTTGTCAACCACCTTCAGAAACATCATCTCCAACTAATACAAATAACAACCAAGCTCCAGCAAGTTCCGTATTTATTAATGCTGCTGGTGCAACTTTCCCACTTTTTCTTTATGAACGCTGGTTTAGCGAATATAACAAAGAAAATCCTAATATTCAGATTAACTATAACGCCATCGGTAGCGCTGCTGGTATACAGCAAATAATCGCTGATACCGTTGACTTTGGTGCTAGTGATGTAGCAATGAGCGACGAACAGATAAATAAAGTTGAAAAAGGTGTGGTTTTAATCCCTGCAACAGCTGGTAGTATTGCGATCGCTTACAATCTTCCTGATATCAAAAGTGGTTTGAAGCTTTCTCGTCAGGTTTATGCAGATATATTCTTAGGTAATATTACTCGCTGGGATGACCCAAAAATTACTAGTCTTAATCTAGATTTAAAGTTACCCTCTTCTCCTATAACTGTAGTGTATCGCGCTGATGGGAGCGGTACAACTGCTGCATTTACCTCTCATTTAAGTGCAATCAGTCCCGAATGGGAAAAAAAAGTCGGTTCCGGTCTAAGTGTTGAGTGGAAAACTGGAGTGGGTATTAAGTCCAATGCTGGTGTGGGCGCTCAAGTTCAACAGGCATTGGGTACTATTAGTTACATTGAATCTAGCTATGCTCAACAGTTAAATTTATCTACAGCAGCTTTAGAAAATAAAGCTGGTGC
>JBCCDM010000502.1:0-4017 GCA_039030795.1 Cyanobacteria bacterium P01_A01_bin.84 | reverse complement strand
CTTATAACTTAATATTCTTTAATTTCTACAATTTCTTTATTAATAAACTTATTTTCAAGACAATCATTAACAAATAATTAACTGAGCATTTATGCTTAAAAAGTCATGTTAAGTTTTATTAACAGAAACCAATAATTTACTCTTCTCAGAAAAAGGTTAATAGTCAGAGGTGATGAAAAAAGAGGAAGTTTTGAGACTGTATCTATTGGGAGAAAGAGATTTCAAACAAATCAATTTGTCTCAAGCTATCCTGACCCAAGCAAATCTTAAAGATATTAATCTTAGCCAAGCATTATTAAATGAAGCAGATTTAACAGAAACTTTTTTAGAGAAAGCAATATTATGTGGAGCTTCAATGCAGTTAACTAACCTAAGTCAAGCTGTCTTAACAAAAGCTGATTTAAGAGGGGTAAATCTTAGTGAAGCTTTACTATATCAGGCTTCAATGAGGAAAGCTCAATTACAAAGAGCAAATTTAACGAATGCTATTCTACAAAGAGCATTTTTGCGAGAAGCAAATCTGAGTCATGCTGTTTTGTCACAAGCGAATTTACAACAAGCAAATTTGACGAATGCTCAATTAATAGGAGCAGACTTGAGGGGAGTTAATTTGGAAGGAGCTTTTTTGATAGAAGCAAATTTAGAAGGAGCAAATTTAGAAGGAGCGGATCTAAATCGAGTTATTTTAACTGGAGCAATTATGCCTGATGGTAGTCTTTACCAGGTTGAAGGAAAGCTTCAGGTGAAAGGAGAAAGGGGAAAGGTTAAAGGTGATTTCTAGAATTGAAATTATTAACGAATTAGTTATATATTTTAGGGGCGCAAACCTTGCGCCCTCCGATCATTGGTAAGGTTTTGCTTAAACTCTACCCAACCAACTGTTTTTATGAACTCAATCCTATTCAGCTCAAAGGTTAGACTATTGCTGGTTTGGCAGCTTTTCTTTTCTTAACAAAAGGTTGTCTCATTTCTAATCCCAGTAAATTCAATAATTCTTGGTCTGAATCATATCCAGGACAAGGGGTCGTTACGGTTAGCATATGTCCGTCATCGCTAGAAAAGATGGAATTAGCACCAGCCATAAAACAAAAAGCTTGTTCTACTTGTGATAACTTTGCCCTACCTGCACTTAAGCGCACATCAGAATTCGGCATAATTATTCTAGCCGTAGCAATCATTCTTACTACATCCCAAATCGGGATATCAGGTTGGTCTTCTAAGGGTGTACCTTGGACTTTGGAAAGAATATTAATTGGTACAGACTCTGGATGGGGAGATAAGTTGGACAGAGTATGTAACATTCCGACTCTATCTTCAATATTTTCACCTAAACCAAGAATACCACCGGAGCAAACAGTTACATTAGTTTGGCGGACATTTGCAATAGTATTCAAGCGATCGCTGTAAGTTCTAGTAGTAATAATCGTATTGTAATAATCTGGGGAAGTATCTAGGTTGTGATTATATGCATAAAGCCCTGCATCTTCTAGACGTTTGGCTTGGTTTTCATTGAGCATTCCTAAGGTACAGCATACTTCTAAGCCCATCCCAGTAACTTCCTTGACCATATCAAGAACCCGGTCAAACTGGGAATTATCTCGCACCTCTCGCCATGCTGCACCCATACAGACGCGGCTGACACCGCTAGCTTTTGCTTGTTTTGCGATACCCACCACTGTTTCACGATCCATCAGTGGTTCTGGCTTCACCTCGGTTTGATAACGTGAAGACTGGGCACAATAGCTACAATCTTCGGGGCAAGCTCCAGTTTTAATCGAAATCAGTTTACAAACTTGTATTTCCTTTGGGTTATGGTGTTGACGATGTACCCTAGCAGCCTGATACACCAGTTCCAATAATGGAGTGTTATATATTTCCTGTATTTCTGCTTTCTGCCAATCGAAGCGTATTTCCACAGACATCTGCATCCTTTTTTTTGATTGGATTTACTGAGATTGTAGAGTTGATTCCCTAGTCAATTACCTAATATTAGGTTTTTTTGCGATCGCTGTTGATATCTAAAACAGCTTATCAAAGTTTTACAGATTAGCAGAGACACAGCAATAATTATCAAGAGTATTTTTTATTTTATATATTCTTTCTGGTGCAAGATGTGTGGTAAATAAATTCGGATTGCATAAACCGCTTATAAACAAACCTATAGATAGACCAAGAGGTTATGAACCTCACAGGTTACGACTTGATTTTGAAGGAAAGCTAACATGAATTGGCAAATTATTACAAATTCTATCATTTTAGGAATTACTTTACCTACAACACTTTTGTTTGATATAAATCTTACTTCCGCATCTGCTCAAGAAAATTTTGGTCAACCTATTCTAAATCATCAAGAATTACATAATCAAAAATTACATAATCAAATTCTAATTTCTGAAGCATCAGAAACAGAAGATACAACTTCAGAAACCTTAGAAACCGAAGATACGACTTCAGAGACTTCAGAGACTAAGAAATCTGGTTCCACAGCTGTTTTTCAAACTTTGATTCGTACAGTTGGTGATGTAATTAAAACAGATATTAAAACCAAACGTCAGCAATCCCAACAAACTACAGGGGAAGAAACACCAACATCTCAGTACTCTGAAGAAACATCTGAAAGCGCTCCCCAAATATCAGGAGAAAATGATTCAGCTACGGAAAAACTAGCTAAATGGGGGTGGACAAAAATTCCTTGTAAACCAGAATTAGTATTTATTTACGGTTTAGCAGAAGACACTATTTGTATTGAACCTAATGAAACAGTATCAGTAGGACAGTATCAGTACGATTCCAACACTCATCAACTAAAACCCATCAAGACGAATGAAACAGCATCATCGGAAAATACACCACCAACCGTTGCGAATGACGAATGATATTTTTTCCACTTGGGAGCTACCGAAAATACAATATCTCAAAATCTGAAAAATTAGGACTTTACAAAAATACTCAACAATACAGAACTAATCAAATAATGGTGTCCCAAACACTGTAAACCTGACTTGTGACCCAAAGTTTCTCTTTTATCTTGACTATACAATCTAATTCCTTCGGGAGAAATTTGTAAATTAACTTCCTCATAATTTTTCACAGTAGTATCAACCAAATAATAGCGTCCCTCAGTTTTCAAAACCCTTGCGACTTCCGATAAAACCTTGCCAGGGTCGGGATAATGTAAAAAACTAATAGTATTAAAGACTGCGTCAAACTGACCTTCAGCAAAAGGAAGTGCATCAGCTTTACCTTCAATATAGATCAAACGCGGACGATGAAGTTTATTTCTCCTTGCTACTTGCAACATTTGAGGAGAAAAATCACAACCTGTTCCGTACATATGGGGAAATTTTTCTGCAAGACGTTCCAACAAACGTCCAGTACCGCAACCTAAATCTAGTACTCTAGAATTTGGTGGTAAATCTACATATTTGAGTAATCTTTGGTGTACTGCCTGATAAAAGATTGAAGGGAATAGCCAGTCATAGCTAAATGACCAAATATCAAATAGTTGCTTTTTATTAAAAGTAAATTCGTGATTCATTATTGATTCGTATATTTTGACTTACATTTCAATAGATAATGGCTAATCTATAAGCCAACACAGTTCAGTTAAGCCTAAACTATAGAAATAGTGCAGGTTAGGGATTCACTACCTTGTGGGGGTGAATCCTTCGGATGCGCTACGCGAGCCCCCCATTATAATAAGTGACGTTTGAGGTACGTAACCCAACTTTTCTGCTAATGAAAGTTGGTTAATACTGTCGCTCTACCCAACCGTATGGACTGATAAGCGATCGCTGTTATCTATGTATTTTTTTACTCAATGTTTTGGTGTACTTACAACAATCTATGAAAGCATGAAATTTATTTACTGGAAATTCACATTTTTTTAGGAGACATAGTATTACTATTTCTCTTAATTTCAACTTTAGTTATTAACCTAGAACATAGCATTAATATTAAATTTTTAAATTGATTATTTAATTAAAGATTAAATCTCAAATTACGAAAAAAACAAAT
>JBCCDM010000501.1:0-4020 GCA_039030795.1 Cyanobacteria bacterium P01_A01_bin.84 | reverse complement strand
CCTGCAATATCTAAACTGAAATATTCAAAGTTTGAAATTAGAAATATGACTATGGATCCTTCAATCCGCGAACAGGGTTATGCTTATTTTCTTAGTGAAGCTCCAGAACTTTTAGAAATAATTGAAGAGGAGTTATTCAGTTTAGCTGAAGAACGCACTACCGCTAAAGTTCATGAGTTAATGCGAGCAACTCATACTCTCAAAGGAGGGGCAGCAAACGTAGGTTTAGAAGAAATTAATAAAATATCTCATTCCTTAGAGGATGTGTTCAAAGCCCTCTATAATCCAGAAGTAGAGATAAACAAAGAACTACATTCACTCTTATTTCAAGCATTTGAATGTTTACAATTGGCTTTAACAACAGAAATCACAGGAAACCCTATAGATCATGATTCCTTAATGCAGCGTGCTGCTACAGTCTTTGCTCAATTACAAGAAAATTTAGGAGATGCTTTTGGTGCTGAGGCTCATATTCCTACTTCTGAAGAATTAGGGTTTGATATAGTTTTATCTATTTTTGAAACTGGAATTTCTCAACGAATAGAAAGTATTGCTCAAACTTTGAAAGAACCTCCTAGTAATGATAAATTAGTTGAGTTTTTAGCTTCTCAGTTTGAGGTATTTATTGGTTTATCCGAGTCTTTGAATTTACCAGGGTTTGGAGAAATTGCTGATTTAACTTTAAAAGCTTTAGATACTAATCCCGATCGAGTTCTAAGGATTGGAGAAGTTGTACTTGCAGATTTACAGCAATCACAAAAAGCTGTTTTTTCAGGCGATCGCACTCGTGGTGGAGAAGCTTCATTAGCTCTAAAAGAATTAGCTGGGAAAGAATCAGTTCAACAAGAATTATCTCAACAACAAAGTGATTCTAATTTACTTTGGGAAACTTCTCAAGATTCTATACCAGTAAATATTGATGCAGAGTTTACCTTCCAAGATAATAATAGTTTATCAGCTGAAATTATTGATAAGGATCCTACTTCTCATGGATCTTCACCTACAAGTATTTCTTTAAATCAAGAAATTCAAGAACTATATCAGTTTTTAACTCATAACAGTAGTATTAATAGCGAGCCTTTAAAACCAAAAGTAGTAAAGTTTTATTTAAAAGTTATTCGCTATATTTTAGGATGGTTTAATAATGAGTTGATGATACCTAGATGTAATTTAGGATTATACTTATTAATTCCTAAGCCAAAAGTAGAAAACTCTATTGAATATGTTGAAAACTGGCTACAAGAATTTATTGATTTTGTTACAAATAATGAAGATAGTAAAACATTAAAAGTTTATAGACTAGGGATAATTTTAACCATACTACTTAGTATTGCTAAGTATAAATGTTTTATCAGTGAGAGTAAATGTGATTTCTCTATTATAAAATCTTTAAATAAGAGAGTAAATGAATTAGCAATAGAATATAAAAAATATCCACCAGCTACTACAGAGGAAAAAAACTGGTTATCTCATCCAAAATTACAAAAACTATTAGAAATTAGACAAGATTCTCCATCTCCAGAAGTATCAACATCTAAAATTGTTGAAGAAGAAAATGACCTTGAATCAATATGGGGAGAAGGAATAATAACAGTAAAAGATACTGACTATACCACTAGTGATACCGAAGATCATCTTGAATATGTCAAAGATAATCTGGATTCAGATCGAGGTACTCATCTTGATGTTCAAACCATAAATTCTGCATCTGAAAATGTCGTTAAATCAGAACTTGTCAGAACAAACCCTCAGAATATTTCACCCAATCGAGACCAAACAGTTATTCAAAGTAATGCTGATACGACCATAGAAACTAGGATAGAGGAAAAACAAAAAACTACACCTCCTCCAAAAAATAATTCTCGTACTATGTCCTTTGTCAGGGTAGATGTTGCAGGACTACAACGTCTTAACTACTTAGCAGGAGAACTATTAATTTATCAAAAACAACGGAATTTACAAGACGAACGACTCATAAATATAGTCACACAATTGTCTGAACAAATTTATAGACATCAGGAAACTCTAGAGCAGCTTAAAGAGATACCTTTACAAAAATCAGCAAATAATACATCTCAATCTATTCAGAATTTTGCTTCTGTAAACTTTGATTCTTTAGAGATGGATGAGTATACAGATTTTCATCTAACATTACACTCTGCCTTAGAAGAAACTCTACAATTACAAGAAGCTACAGAATCTCTAGATTTACTTTTAAGACAATCAAGTCAAGTCCGTGATAAAAAACAGCGTCTGACTTCAAATATTATTGACCACCTAGTAGAAGCGAGAATGTCACCTCTAGGAAATATTCTCAATCGCTTTCCTCAACTGATGACAAAATTAGAAAATATGTCATCTAAACGTGTAAATTTAAAACTTACTGGAACTCAAGTACTAGTAGATAAAGCGATCGCAGAAAAACTTTACGATCCTTTATTACATATAGTTAGAAATGCTTATGACCATGGTATTGAAAGTTCTGAAGAAAGACTGGAGTGTGGGAAACCGGAAATAGGTTCCATAGAGATTTGTGCTTACCATCAAGGTAGTCAAACAGTAATTGAAGTTAAAGATGATGGTAAAGGATTAAACTTAGAAAAAATTCGCGCAAAAGCTATCGAATTTGGTTTGTTAGAATCAGATTCTCAACTCAACCCTTATCGTAAGGAACCCACACGAGAAGAATTATTAGAATTTATATTTGCACCCGGATTTTCTACAGCTGGTAAGGTTAGCGAGATTTCAGGTAGAGGTATTGGATTAGATATAGTCCGTTCCCAGTTAGAAGCACTAAGCGGTTCGGTAAGTATTTATTCTATACCCCAACAAGGAACAACATTTACACTTAAAATTCCTTTTTCTATGACAACTGATAAATTGATGATTATCCAATCAGGAGGTATAAATTATGCCTTACTCATGGATAGTATTGAAAGAATATTAGTCCCATCAGCAGAAAATATTAAAACATTTGAAGGCAAAAAGGCTTTGTATTGGAAGACCGATACTGAGGAACGTATGGTTAGTTTACGTCCACTCTCAGAAATGTTTGGCTATAGTAACTCTGTAATTAACAGTACAATTAAGCAAAAACAAGCAAATACCTATAACGATTATTCTAATGCTATTGCAAATGATATTAGAATCATGGAAAGTTCCGTTCTCCTAATTCGTTGTAAGCAGCAAATGTTAGGTTTAGAAGTTGACCAAATTATTGGCGAACAAGAATTAGTAATTAGACCATTAGGTAATGCGATCGCTACTCCTAAATTTATTTATGGCTGTAGTAGCTTGGCTAATGGTAATCTCATTTTGGTTGTTGATGGAACACAATTAGTAGAACAAAGTGAAATGCAAGCGACCCTTGATTATATTACTTTACCTGCAATTTCAGGAAGTAATCAATTCAGTAATCAAAATTTGCTATCATCAGTTCCCAATCAAGAATCAATAGCACTACTTAGTGCTTCTAGTATTAATACAAATACTCAGATAGATTCTGAAAATAAATCAGCACTTAAATACAGTAAACCTAAAGTTATTTTAGTCGTTGATGATGCTATTAGTTTGCGTCAAACTCTTTCTTTAACATTACAAAAATATGGTCATCAAATTGTACAAGCACAAAACGGTTTAGATGCTTTGGAAAAACTGAAAATAAATCCAGAAATTGAGCTAATAGTTTCTGACTTAGAAATGCCGAGAATGAATGGTTTTGAGCTATTAACTAATCTGAAGCAAAATCCTGATACTAAAAATATTCCTGTAGTTATTTTAACATCTCGTAGTGCAGACAAACATCGTCAACTTGCACAAGCATTAGGAAATCTGCAGTTTGTTTTTCTCCAATGGACCGCGGGGGGGCCGCAACCCCGCCAACGTGTCCGCGTGACTGTCGACAGGTGTTACAAACGAAAGGCGTGCTACGTAGATCTACGATGAAACCGTTTTCTGAAATGCATCTTTACACTCGTACGACACGATTCGAAATCCTTCTCCTCTCTGGGAAGGCTTTGG
>JBCCDM010000500.1:0-4033 GCA_039030795.1 Cyanobacteria bacterium P01_A01_bin.84 | reverse complement strand
TTTTTTAGCTTCATCTAAACTTAGTAATGACATTAAGAAAATTTTATATTTCTTTTCATCTGGATTTCATAAATGACTGGATGTATAAGTACTGGGGAACAATTTTTCTCATAAATCCTACTTTTTCGATAGACTAATAAAAAAGTAAATTTTTATTATCCGTAAGTTGGGTGTTAAAGTACACGTAAAATTATGATGATAGTTATAAAGTTTTAATGATTTTTATTCCTAACTAATCATCATTTTTTCTTATAAAGTACTTGATTGC
Organism: Cyanobacteria bacterium P01_A01_bin.84; assembly: GCA_039030795.1. Lineage (GTDB taxonomy): Bacteria > Cyanobacteriota > Cyanobacteriia > Cyanobacteriales > Nostocaceae > JBCCDM01. Next base: position 3,765 of record JBCCDM010000500.1, on the reverse strand, counting down.
TAAAGTTAGCGTAGGTAAAAGCTATCACGTTAGTCTAAGTATAATCATAGACATTATGTGGTAATCTATCATAAACATCGCTGATATTTATAAACGTCATAATCAAGGTGATAATCGAGGCAAAGCTATTAATTTAGCTATTAAGTTGTAGTGGGCGGACAAATTTGCGTATTATTACGTAGTTTTTTGAAGCATTTACTAAACGAAATTTATTGTCGGTAATGTTAAAACCACTTGTCATATCACAGCAGGATGGTTGTTATGGTACAACAAGATAATTTAAAACTAGATATCGCATTAAGCTTTGAAGAATCTAGATTTACGATTAATGAATCTAAGCTCCAAGATATGCAAAATATGGCAGTTGTTTCATCTACATCATTTGCATCGAGTAGAGGTAATCGTTTAGATTGTGATGGGCGACTAAGTCCCACAAGAGATGAATCTTCGGTGTATATAAAAACAGAGGATCGTTCTTCAAGCTATTTAAACTATATATCTATTAAGTTAGATAACTTAAGGTGTTTTGAAACCGTTGAGAGGCAGTATAAAAATGAAGGTGTAATCTTTAATAATACTATAGCAATTGAGCCTTCTAATCCCGCTTTTCCTACTCTTGTCCATCGATTTGTTTTGATGGGTTCTCCTAAAAGCGGATTTATGGAAGCAAGTTTTATCAAGCCGGTAAAATCTGTATGTGCCTATGTTACTAGTTCTCAAAGGCTAGAATTTTGTGCATACAACCGCGATCGCCAACTTATAGGAAAGGCAATTTTACCAGGAGCAAATCTAGCAAATTCTGGTTCAAGCTTAGACCCAAGTAGCTTACTATCTATTAATGGTGATGATATTCACGATGTGACTTTTTCTGCCTTCGATGGTCAATTTATCATTGATGGTTTTAGTTACTGCTACTAAATAAATTAAATCTGGGAACCTTGGCACAGAGGTTAAAAAAATCTTATAGACGATTGAAGCGCTAATACTTTACTTATATAGATATTGTTATAGAGTATATTCGGGAGCATAAGTATCTCCTGTGATGTAGGAGTGAAAACTATTATACTCATAAATTTTGTAATCAATTAGGTAAACAAAGTGGGACAGGCTTCATATTCTTGGCAGCAATTAATGAAACAACTTTCTATAGCAAGTCTAAAGCTCCCAAAAAGCAAAAATTTTCGTGAACCAGGTGGAGTTTTAGCTTTGTTAACAGTTGTAGTAGCTATGCTGTTGTGGAATTGGAAGTTGTTCTTAGCTAGTAGCATTGGCATTAGTTCAATGATACTAGTTTATTCTATACAAGATTGGGATTGGCAGAAACTTTGGTTTGGATTACGCAGTATTTTAAGTAGTCCAAATCGTCGCTTGCTTCTGGCTGTTATTAGCGGTGGTATAGCGACTTTCTGCACCTACATGGCGGCAGTTATTTGTGTTGAGTCCCACAATATATGGATAGCGACAGGTGCTGTCTTAGAAGGCTTAGCTACTTTATTAGTGCTAATTTTATTAATGTGGCATATTCACAGCTTCTATACTACTCTCGAAGAAAAGCACTTTGACCGTCTATTACAGCAGTTAACTTCACAAGAAGCACTCAAACGTTTAGTTGCTGTACGTCAGTTAGGGAAGTTTGCTAGTACTTCTAAGGTCGATCCGTTTTTACAACAAATAGTTTCTGAATCATTTCAGTTGCTTCTTGCTCAGGAAAGAGAAATAATAGTTAGAGAAGCAGCTTTGGAGAGTTTGCAGATGTTAGATAATTCTGGAAAGCTAGAATCAATTGCAGATAAAAAACCTATCTCCATTTCTCTCAAAGCCAAGCCTCAGCTGGTTCAAATAAATTATCAATAATTATATATATGTGCGTAGTTAGATAGAGAAAAACAAAATCTAAGTATTTAGACACAATAAATTACACAATTTATTTAATTCATATCCTGATATGCAGATAACGCCGACGTTACCGCGTTTATTCAGCAAACCCTATTCTATTGATTTTTATTATTGCATTGCTGAATTTGATCCCAAAAAACCCAACCTTTTGTACCGTCAGAAAGTTTAACTTGTACAAAGTCTCCTCTGGTTTGCATGAATAAAACTTGTTCTCCTTGACTTAACTGTTTGAAACCGTCAACTTCTGTATGGGGTTGGGGACGTAATTTAGTGGAAAGTTTACCGTTAGTAGGAATAACGACCCTACACATTTGTCGTTGATGGGAGGAAATAAAATTTTGTTCGTTAGTACCACTATCAAAATTACCCAGTTGTCCTAAAGTTAAGAATGCAACTGCTCCTACTGCACCTACAACCCCTGTACCAGTTACTAAACTAGTTTTTCTGATTAGCTGCTTTAGCAAAGAAGAATCGGGTAAAAATCCAGGGGTGGAGTTATTCTTTGGTGGAGTGACTATTTGCGGTGGAAGAGTTTTTGTTACAGGTTCTCGGGGAAGCAATTCTCCATCAGCTTCTTGTCTGTGGGCTGATTTTGAACTCTTGATATACTGTTTGCGATTAATTGCACATACTTTTAGGGTTTGTCTTCCTAAACGCACGCAACTACCCTGATTAATTAGTATTTCTCCTGCTAAGAGTAATTGTCCATCAACTACGGGAGGATTTTTTTGACGTAAATTACGCACATAAAATTGCTGTTTTTCCGAGTGAAAGAAAATTTCTATATGTAGACCAGAAACAGTTGGTTCGCACAGAACTAGATCGCACAGTTGGGGATTGCGACCGATGCGTACTTTGCCAGGTTTTTTACTATCCTGACTTTCCCAGATGGTGTGAGTAATTACCTGTTGAGCTTCTACCCATTCTAGAACCATCTCATACTCAGTTTTAGTTTTAGCTTCAGGTAATTGTGGAGTATGCTGTTGGGCTGGTAAAGTTTTATGGGGGTTGATAAGTGGCTTTAAAGCTTGTAAAGCTTCACTTGCCGATCGGTAGCGTTCTTTAAAATGATAACGAGTCATTTTTGCTAAAACAGCAGCAAAATCAGGAGCGATCGCAGTTAAATGCTGCCAGAGAATTTCTCCCGTATCTCGGTCGTCTTCTAGTTCTCGCGGGTACAACCCGGTTAGAGCCTGAATTGCAATCATTCCCAGTGCATAGATATCGCTGCTAACCCTTGGTAAGCGTCTAATTTGCTCTGATGGCATATAACCGGGAGTACCAATAGTTATGGTGACTCGCTGTTGTCCTTTGGCTCGGTTAATTGCAGTTTGGCTTTGTATCTGCTTAATAGCACCAAAATCAATAATAACTAGTTTATTATCGTTTTTGCGCCTAATAATATTTTCTGGTTTAATATCTCGATGAATTACACCTTTAGAATGAATAAATTCTAATATGGACAATAATTCAACAAGCATTTCGATTATTTCACTTTCCGTCCATCGCAATCCTCGAGGTAGTTCTAAACTTAAAGGATGTCCTTGGATAAATTCTTGTATGAGATAAAATTCTTGATTGTCTTCAAAGTAGTCTAGAAGTTTGGGTATTTGGTTATGACTTCCCAACTTATCTAAGGTATTTGCTTCTTTTTCAAACAGTACTCTTGTAGTTTCTAGGACTTTTTTATCTGTGCTATGTGGTTTTATGTGTTTGAGGACGCACTGTGAATGTTCGGGGAGCAGAATATCTTCTACTAGATAAGTCTGACCGAAACCCCCTGACCCTAATGTTTTAAGAACTTTATAATGCCCTGCGATTAACTTCCCTATCATATGCCAATGGCGAACATAAAAAAATTACTTGCAT
>JBCCDM010000499.1:0-4035 GCA_039030795.1 Cyanobacteria bacterium P01_A01_bin.84 | reverse complement strand
GTTAATTAATATATGTAGTTATGTTTAATATATTAATTAACTCAAGAAAGGGATATTGATTGTGGATTCTAAACCTCTAGCACTAGTTACTCTGAAGCCAGATTTAAGGTCTGCTAAACGCGGAGCGCGAATACAAAAAGGTTTAAGTATACGTTTATTTCGTATCTTCACTCTCTTATCGCTAGATATTTTATCTTTATATCTAGCCTGGAGAGTTTCTTTATTTTATGGTACTCCGATAGAGTCTGCTTGGATTAATAAAGATTATTTTTTAGTAGTAACTTTAAGCGTAGAATTAGGTCTCATAGCTTCAAGAGGTTTGTACAAAGCTGGTGCAAATCGTCGCGACTATACGGGTTTAATTAAGTCTGTTTCTTTATCGGGATTAATTTTATTACTGGTTGGGTTTCTGTATGAACCCCAAGGTTATGTTTCCCGCTCAACTTTTTTATTGTTTTGGATTTGCTCTCTAGCTTTCGTATGCGCAGGTCGTTTCCTATTTGAGAGTTTAACAAATATTGTTCGTCAAAAAGGTGTAGTTAGACATTCTGTTTTCCTAATCACGGAGCTAGAAAATCAAGAGTCTCATATTGCTTTGGTGGAGAAAGAAAATTATTACAAGATATTAGGAGTTAATGACCCTAGCTGTTTAGATTTATCTCATAGGGAAGAGACTTTTGATTATCTTCGTAAATTAGGTATTACAGAAACTTTTGTTTCTTGGGAAGCTATTTGTAAGCGCTTCTATGTTTGTTGGGGTTTTCATACTGCAGGTATTACGTTAAATATATTGCCTACAGTCAGTGCATTTAATCATCCTAAATCGAAGATTCAAATTGTAGGTGATATGCCTTGTTTAACGTTACCCCTTCCAATGATTATAGGGGTTGATTTTTGGGTAAAGCGATGTTTTGATTTATTTTTATCGATTATTTTATTATTTATTTTATCTCCTGTTTATCTATTAATTTCCTTACTAATTAAAATTGATTCTCCTGGACCAATATTTTTTAAGCAAAATAGAATTGGTTTACATCGTAAGAAGTTTCAAGTGTGGAAGTTTCGTACAATGGTTGTAAATGCAGAAAAGTTGCAAGCATCTTTAGAAACAAAAAATCAAATAAAGGATGGTGTACTCTTCAAGATGAAGGACGATCCTCGAATAACAAAGATAGGAAAGTTCCTACGCCTTTACAGTTTGGATGAACTACCGCAAATATTTAATGTTTTGTTTGGAGAAATGAGTCTTGTCGGTCCTCGTCCTTTACCACTCAGGGATGTTGATAGATTTAAACCTAGTCATTTTATTCGTCAGGAGGTGTTACCAGGAATAACTGGTTTATGGCAGGTTTCTGGTCGTTCTAATATTGAAAGCTTTGAAGATGCTATAAAGCTAGATATGGATTACATTGAAAATTGGTCTTTATGGCTTGATATGAGAATTCTGTTGAAGACAGTATCAGTTGTATTACAGAAAACAGGAGCCTATTAGGCTATTAGTTATATTCTTTATTCTTTAATTCTTTAGTCTGGGAAAAAAACTAGTAGCCTGTCAAGAACTAATTGACAACAGTTAACATTCGAGCTACAAAGTTACTACCTGCTTGAGTTTGAGAGCCAAAACTAGTACGTCTCCATATAACCGCAGGACGTATAGCTCTTTCGGCAGCATTATTAGTAGGTTCGACTCCTTCAACTTCTACAAACAACCATAAAGCTTGCTCAACTTTGAGAAGTTGACGGCAAGTACGCACAGTTTTTGCAAGTGGGGTTTTTTCCTTGCTTCCAATCTCGTAATCGGCACCTTCAATTAAAGATGACTTGATTGAATTACGAATTGATGGAACCAATAGCTTAAATTCAGCCCTCGTCAAAGTTCCATCTCTAACCCGGTGCCAGAGTTGAAATAATTTTTCTTGTTGTTTAACTAAATTTTTTCCAATATCTCCAGAAATTCCTCGGCGTTCGGAAATCTTGATAAATTCTCGTCTTAGGTGCGCCCAACATAACTGCCGTTGTTCTAAGTTGACCCAATTGTAAGCTGCATATCGGTCTGAATTTAGAATGCCACTAAAGTCTTCTCCCAAAAGGTTTTTAGCTATATCTGAACCACGAGAAAGCGCAATCTCAAATATTGCCACTAGCGGTGTTACTGCCACCCATAACCACCCCTGCTTTTTCTTGGAATTGCACCCATCAACGTTACCTTGATTGAAGTGAGTTTCGTCTGCTCCCACTACGGGTGAATTTTGAACGTATATTAAAGCGGATTCTACTATTCCTTCTAAAGCATTGCTGGCTTCTTTTTTAAGTTTATTCACTGTCCCCAAGGACATTGCAATGCCAAATACATCGCCCATTGCATTCTGCACCATCCTACTACTGTGACGATACAGCCCGCTCAAAACTGCAACCAGAGCTACTACTCCTACCCCGTAACCACTTGGATTGATATCGTCCGGTAATACTGCACGAGTACTTACTCCACAATTGTTGCACTTGAGTTGATGTAAGCGATGTTCTATTACTATTGGTTTTATGGGAGGAATATCAACTATTTGATGCCGCAATGGGTTTGTATCTTCTCCACTTAATTTCTCACCTCAACAACTACAAGTTTCTGGGTGATAATCTAAAACTGCTTCACACTCCGAAACCTCATACAGATGCCGACTATGACCCTTATGCCCTGGTTGTCCTCCACGTTTTTTACCACCCCGTCTTTTCTTTGGGGATTTTGGCACGCTGGGTAAATCACTTGATGGTGGAGATGATGAATTCTTTGATGTGCGGTTTATTTTTTCTAAAAGTTCTTGATTTCGTGCTTCCGAATTTGCCAACTCTTCTTCTGATTCCTTGATACGCTGCCCCAATTTCTCCACTAGTTCCTTGACACTTGCTGGAGTGCTATCCCAATCGGAATTGGGAATTTCAATTCCAAAAACGAGGCAGTTTGTATCCATGCCTCTTAATCTACCATCTATGTGTACCTATTTTTTCTTGTATCACGTCTAATCCCGTGAACGGTTACAGGCTGATAGGGATGAAAATGTTCGTCGGATTGGATTTGTAGCACAGCTTTTAACTCGTAATGGTGTAATTGTACTTGTATCGGCTATCTCTCCTTATCGCGAAATTAGAGATGAAGTTAAGCAAAAAATTGGCAATTTTATAGAAGTATATGTCAATGCTCCTTTGCAAGTTTGTGAGGAGAGGGATGTGAAGGGTTTATATAAGAAAGCAAGAACTGGGGAAATTAAAAACTTTACTGGTATTTCCGATCCTTATGAACCACCAACAAGTTCAGAAGTAGAGTGTCGTACTGATAAAGAGGATGTATCACAAAGTGTAAGTAAAGTTTTAGCAGAAATTGAAAAACATACAGGTATCTCTTTATTAGTTTCTGCGAATCGCAATGGGAATGCTATTTCTATTTGATAAGTACTCATGTAAAAACATTTACACTTTTGCGTATAGATTTAAACATTTTTTCAATCTTTTATCATTACTGTATTCCCCTAACTTCTAAAAAACACTAGCTGAAACCCTTATAAATACTGGCTTTTTGATTTCGAGTGTTTATTTCATTTATAGCGAGGGGATTATTGATTTTGAATGCCGGAATGCCTGTTCGTTGAAAACGTTACCGTAGGGTATGCAGGAATTGTCACAGCGATTGAAAAATCAAGGTTTAGTTGATTAGTTCTTACACGTTTATTTTCTTTGAAAGTGCAAGGATTTTAGCTCATTTCTTGCACCTCTACGTACAATCCCATACAAAGCAAAAAAAGACGCGATAAAGCTACCTTATTTTTATGAAATTTTATTGCTAAATCAAGGATTTTGCTTTTTTACTGAGTAATAAAAATACATCAATTTTTATTGGTGCAAGATGTGAGTTAGACCAATATGGTCAATAATCTTGCACTTGTTTGGCGAAAAACTATGTGTTCCTTTATCTGACCATACTTTCACTTTCTTTCAGCAAGCCCTAAGTAGGGCTTGCTGAAAAAGCCTAGAAATTTAACATAGCCC
>JBCCDM010000498.1:0-4039 GCA_039030795.1 Cyanobacteria bacterium P01_A01_bin.84 | reverse complement strand
CATCAAGAAGCGGTCTTCTTCTGGCATTTGGATGGTATAACCCAACGCTCCAACACCGCGAGGAACTACGGATATTTTTTCTACTTTACCAGCACCGGGCATAAGAGCACCGACAATAGCATGACCGACTTCGTGATAAGCAACGGTTTTCTTTTCAGTTTCGTTCAACACCCGCGATCGCTTTTCTAAACCAGCGACTACTCTTTCTATGGCTTCGTTAAAATCCGCCATGGTTACAGTTTCCTGGTTTTGACGGGCAGCAAGTAATGCTGCCTCGTTTACTAGGTTTGCAAGGTCAGCACCGGCAAATCCTGGTGTACGAATTGCTACTTTTGCTAATTCTACATCTTCTCCTAATTTGACATCTCGAGCATGAACTTTCAAAATTGCTTCCCGACCAATTTTATCGGGACGATCTACCACTACTTGACGGTCGAAGCGTCCGGGACGACGTAATGCTGTGTCTAATACTTCCGGACGGTTAGTAGCAGCAATGATGATTACCCCAGTATTAGCATCAAAGCCATCCATCTCTGTCAATAACTGATTAAGGGTTTGTTCCCGTTCATCATTACCACCCATCATTGGACCGGCACCACCACGGGATTTACCGAGAGCATCTAATTCGTCGATAAATACGATACACGGTGCTTGCTTTTTGGCTTGTTCAAATAAATCCCTAACCCTAGAAGCACCTACACCAACGAACAACTCAATGAATTCCGAACCAGAAATACTGAAGAAAGGAACAGCAGCTTCACCAGCGATCGCTTTAGCTAAAAGTGTTTTACCTGTTCCTGGAGAACCTACTAGTAATACACCTTTAGGAATTTTTGCCCCTAATTTGGTATACTTACCAGAATTTTTCAGAAAATCAACAATTTCTTCTAACTCAGCTTTAGCTTCATCAACACCAGCAACATCATTAAATTTAACACCAGTGGTACCTTCAGAATAAATACGAGCTTTACTTTTACCCACAGTTAAAGCAGCAGGACCACCACCTTGACGGTTAATAAAAAATGCCCAAATTCCGACGAAAATTAATGGTGGTACAACCCAACTTATAATAGTGCCAATCCAACCATTATTACTTGGTAGGGGAGCAGCAAATTCTACATTGTTATCCCGAAGAATTTTTGGTAAATCTAAATCAATTGCTACGGGTGTAGTTGCAAATACCTCTGGTGCAGTATTGGGGTCAGCATTTTCATTCTTGATCGTATATTCAATACGGTCATTCCCTACTACAGCCCTACCGACTTTACCAGACTGTACCTGAGAGATGAAATCACTATAAGCAGTTTGGGGTAATTTAGGTGCAAAAAAGCTAGGAATAATAAAATTGAGAGCAAGTATCAGACTTAAGAAAATTAATATACTACCGCCAAATTGTCGAGTTTTTGACGGTTTATTCTGTTTTTTGTTTTTGTTATCAACTGGCATTTTCTGATTTATTCTCCAATTTTTTTACTAACAATTTGATTTCATAGGTATTTTCCGTCATTTAAAATTTATTTTCCTCTAAACGGGAATTAAAAAATACGAAAAATCTCCTTTTACCTTTCCCCTATATTTTTAGGAATTTAGGTTCAAACTTTATTTTTGAGTTCTGGGTGTGAGTTCTAGATTTTAATTTTAGGTTAATAACAAAGCGAATAAACCGCACAAAGCAATTCCATCAAACACTCCCGCACCACCAATACTCAGTACACCGGAACTTATAGATTGAATATCCTTCAAGTGCAGTAAATCAGCACCAATTAATGTCCCTAAAACTCCACCAGCAAAAGCCACAGGTGCAGCATGATTAGTAGCTATGAGCATTGCACTCAGTGCAGCAGTTACAGGAGCAAGTAAAGGATGCATCTGAATACCAATTCCTGGAACAACTCGTGCCCCTTTATAGCTAACCGTCGATACTATGGCAGTAACTATTAAAATAGCAACTGCACTTGCTTGACTAAATTGGTACAGTGCCAAAACTACAGGAATCAAACCTCCACCAACATTAAGAGCAATTACCGTATAATTCTGAATTCTTTTTAAGGGAATACCCCAAAACTCCTTTAGCCACAAACTAGAAGAAGTATCCATCTTAGTAACAGAAGATTTAGACTTATAAAGAGGGATATTAATTGCGCTACCTAAAATTACTAATAATAGCAAAACTACTGCAAAACTTGGAGAAAAACCTAATTTTGCAACTGCTATTTCTACCACATCAACCGTTAAATTTAATGCCAATATAGGTAGTACCAGTAGTAGTATTGCTAAAAATAACAGCAATGAAATGGGTAAATAGAACATAAGTATTGTGGGAGGAGAAATTTATATTTAAGTTTCCAAGGTTAAATTGAAACTTAAATATAAATTTGAAAAAATCAGAACTTAGATAGTAATTCTAAATTTAAGAATTGAAAATCATTAGTAATGTATGTTTATCTCGGTTGATTTGATATCAGTTGCTTTGATATTGGTTACTTTGATACTGCTTGATTTTCTCTTGATTTGTTTAAAACTTTTTTAGAACTGTATAGAAATATTGTAGAAAATTATTGATACTAAGCTTTGTAGTATCTACCCCACTATACATAGGATAATAGCCGTACTTTATCTCAAAAATAAATGAATTTTATTCTCAAAGTATTTCTACTTTCAGCAGTAATCTCACTACTAATTAAATATGCTTTACCTCTGATTCCAGTGCCCGAAACTGCTGTAAATGCTTTAATTATCATCTTTTCACCAACAATAGTACTTGCATTATTATTATTTTGGCGTTCATCTAAAGTCACTTCTATTAATCAGGAGAGTGGGAAAGTAGGAGACTAGGAAAGGGAGACTGGGAAAGAGGGAGAGGGGAAGATTACAACTGTGCCTTTTTTCTTGATATATCTAGGTTTCAGAACTTTTTCGCCTGTCGAAGTTTTCCCCTTATCCCGCTTGCTTGGCTTTGAGGTCATTTTTTTTAGCCTCAAAAATATCAAATAAAGTCCCGTTAACCCCAAAGCGTAGGGTTATAAAGGTAAACTCCGGTATATCCTGCAGGGACGTTTTCAGGGAACAAAACAAATTAATAGCGTGATGTAGTTTCTCCTAAAGAAGCTATTACCCATTACCCATTACCAATTTTTGTAAGCAAAACTTACCAAAATCGGATAACCTAGCCAGAATAATATAGTGGAACAGATTATTAAGTGGGAGTTAGGGTGTGAAGTTGGGTCAATGGATTGGTTTAATAGCCATACTCGTATCTTTATATATATTGTGGCAAATTCGGGAAGTACTTTTACTGATGTTTGCTGCAATTGTCATTGCTACAAGTTTAAATAGATTAGCGAGATATTTTCAAACTTGGAAGTTGAAACGGGGATTTGCTGTAGTTTTATCAGTAATTATATTTTTTAGTGCGATCGCTGGTTTTTTCTGGATAATTGTTCCTCCGTTTGCAGACCAATTTCAAGAACTCACCAGTAAGGTTCCCCAAGGTCTACAACGTCTAAATCTTTGGTTAACAGAGTTAGAGACTCGTATTCCTCCTCAATTAATTCCATATATTCCCGATATAGAAGAATTATTAAAGCAAGCAGAACCTTTTATTCAAAGGATTCTAGGTAGTTCCTTTGCTTTCGTTTCTGGTTCTCTAGAGGTTGTTCTGAAATTACTTTTAGTACTAGTTTTAACTGGAATGTTTTTAGCTAGTCCCATTTCTTACCGTAAGGGTTTTATCAGATTATTCCCTTCTTTTTATCGACGTAAAGTAGATCATATTTTAGATGAATGTGAAGACTCATTGCAGGGATGGGTATATGGTGCATTTATCGCAATGTGCATTGTCGGTTTAATGAGTGCCATCGGTTTATACTTCCTGCAAGTCCCAGCAGCATTAGCATTGGGAATTTTAGCAGGATTTTTGAATCTAATTCCAAACCTTGGTCCTACAATGAGTGTAGTTCCTGCAATGGCGATCGCACTTCTGGATACTCCTTTTAAATCTCTGGGTGTACTAATTTTATACTTCGTTATTCAACAGGTT
>JBCCDM010000497.1:0-4041 GCA_039030795.1 Cyanobacteria bacterium P01_A01_bin.84 | reverse complement strand
ATTTAAAAGGTCTGATAATAGCTTCAATTTTTTTCAATTTGCAGTCTCCTGTCTTTACTATAAAACTTTGACTTTCACTATTTTACGTATATTTATCTATAAAGCTAGTCTCTGTGTTTATAGATTGTAATTGTTCACTCCACGACATAGATTGCGGACTATATTACCTTAGATTTTGCAGGTTTAGAGTAAACACGTACAGAAGATAAATACTGTGCAGTAGTCTGCACTTAGGAATCCTGAAGAAATTTCTACAAGATCATATATAACTATTACAGTCGCTTCATCAGTGCTGCTATGTTCAGCAGCAAGAGCCTTGTAAAAAGTTTTGGTTGCTATAGAATCTGCGGCGGAAGTATATAAAATCACCCTTTGAGAAGTTCTAAACTGCCATCTAAGTTATTTTAAAAGTTTTTTTTAGTAGACATCAAAAGAAGTAAAGCACAATTGGTTAACTTTAAACAAACTTTGCTATTAGATGCGATTGCTTTAATCTATCCTTACTAAATAAATAATCAATAATACTGTAGTCAATTTTCTACTAATTATTTAAGGTTGAAATATATAGTGTAACTTTTAAAGATCGATATCAATTAGCCAATCTATCTATGTAGTTAGTAAATAAAATTTTTAAGATGATTGATTTTAAATTAAATATTATTCAATCGCTCAAGATTAGTACTCTTGCTTTAGCAATACTTAGTCCTAGTCTAATCACCTCAGAAGCGATCGCAGGTAGTTTAAGTAGTGCTAAAAGCTTTACAGGAAAAATCAACTACACAGTTACAGGAGGTACCCTGAGAAGCAATCCAGATGATGTTGACCCCTGTAGCGTAAACGATATTTCCACTGCTTCTTTGTCTAATCTTCCTACCACCGATGCTATCAAAAAAGCCTATTTATATTGGTCAGGATCGGGAGAAAATATTGACAGCCAAGTAAATTTTGGTGGATCAGCTATAACAGCAGATAAAACTTTTTCTACTTCCTTTTTTCTCTCTGATCCTAGTTTAGGCGATCATGACTATTACTTCTTTCAGGGAGTTAAAGATGTAACAGACATAGTTAGACAACAGGGCAACGGAAGTTATGAATTTAGTAATTTAACTGTAGATCAATCTTCATTGTATTGTAATGTTCGGGGTGTTCTATCAGGATGGTCTTTGGTAGTTGTTTACGAAGATTCTGCTTTACCAGCAAATAAAATTAATACAATTCAATTATATGAAGGCTTGGAAGTTTCACGAAATCAGACTGTTAACTACACCTTGAGTGGGATTGAAGTTGCATCCGATCCTATTGCTAAATTTTCGATGTTAGTTTGGGAAGGAGATGAATCTCTAGGGGGAACCACTGAGTCATTTGCCTTTAATAATAATACTCTTACTGATACTTATAATCCGTTACAAAATCAATTTAATTCCTCGATTAATACTAATCAGTCTATAACTACTTATGGCGTAGATTTTGATACTTTCGATGTATCGAGTTATGTAACTGAAGGAGATACTTCAATTACTGGCACGATTACTACAGCTGATGATTTGGTACTTCAAGGCGCAGCATTAATGTTGGTAACTAATACTGTCTTTGCAGATTAAGCTATTTATAAAATTTTTATTAATCAATAGAGGAGAGTGCATTTATTTATGCTCTCTTTTCTTTTGCAATCTTTATAAGATAAGAAAACACCTAATTTAAGACAATCGCCAATCAGGTTTTATCTTTATCAGTAGTTTACACAACTCGTTATATAACATCAATCTTTCATAATTGAAATCAGTAAATTTGTTAATTTACATTATGAATTGTAGTTGTTAATTTTGTAAGAGAGAAGAAATTAAAGCTTCTGTTGCAAAATTAAAATTTGTTGGCAGTTGATTTATTCCAGCAAATTAATTTCAAATAAATAAAAAACAGGTGTAATTATGAAAAAGATACTGACTCTTTCCGTAGCATTGACATTAGTAGTGTTTGGGTTTCAAGGTTCTGCCTCTGCTCAGGAATCTCCAGATGATTTGGTAGATAATCTTTGTCAAGAGCTGAAAGATTTGCGCCTCACTGATGATAATGAAATTGCTGAAATGGTTCGCTCTTATATTGCAGAATTAGATCAACCAACAATGGATCAGATTATTGCTCTAAGTCAAGTAGCAGTTAAAGTTGAAACTGGAAAAAGCATCAATTCTATTTGTCGTTAATCAATACCTTTTAAACATCACATATGCTTTCGTCAATATTTTTATAGAGCAACTTTTAAAGTATAAGAGGGTAGTTTTAAGTGTTAGTAATTAATATTTACTTCACCCTCATTCTTATAACTTTGTTGAATATTGCAATATGAATAAAATCAAATTCAAAAATTAATAGTTAATTTTAAAACAGATGTTTCATTGTAATTTTTTAAAAAAAGCCACATCAAGTGGCTTACTAGCATTTATGGCTTTAGGGTTTTGGGCATCAAAGACCGAGAATAGCTATGCGTCAGGTCAGACAGATGTCACAGTAGAATTGATGCTATCTATTGATGTCTCTGGTAGTGTTAACTCAACCGAATATAATCTTCAAATGGATGGCTATGCTGAGGCTTTTAGAGATAGTGAAGTAATTTCAACTATCGAAAGTTTGCCCGATGGTCTTGCCGTGGGAGTACAATTTTGGGCAAGTAGACCTGCTCCTGAGCAACCTTGGCGAGTCATTAAAACAGCTCAACAGTCTAGGAATTTCGCTGATTATCTTGATGATTTAGCAAGACCTGGAAGTGGAACAACAAGTATTTATAAGTGGAATAATGAAAATAGAAGTATAGGTAGAGGAACAAACATTACAGGAGCAATCACGGCAGCGACAAAATCAATTACTACTAATAGCTACAGTGGAGATATTCTGGTAATTGATGTGTCTGGTGACGGTAACTCTAATGGAACTCAGTACAATGGCAACAGCAGCCATGATGGTTCTTGTGGCACAACTAGCTGTACTGGAGTACAAAACGCTAGAAATGCAGCAGTAGACGTAGGGATTACAATCAATGGATTACCTATTGAGGCAAATAGTAGTAGCACAACCATAACCGATTACTATAATACAAACGTCAAAGGTGGTACAAGAGGTTTTGTTGAAACTGCCAGCAGTTTTAATGACTTCACAAGAGCGGCTAAAGCCAAAATCTTTCAGGAGATTAGTGCTGTATTTTCTCCTGTGGCTAATCCCGACCTGATCACTACTGATGAAGATACAGCGGTGACTTATAACGTTATTTCAGGTGATCCTGACAATAATAATGCAGGGCGAGATACAGATCCTGATAACGATAATTTAAAGATCAAGGAATTTACAGTTGGTGGGACAGATTATGTTTTTACCCCTGGAACTAACAAAATTGATGTAACTTTGCCTTCTCAAGCAACTATGACAGTTGAAAGAAATGGTAAAGTTGAGTACGATCCTAATGGTAAATTTGAATCATTAGAACCTGGTCAAGTTGGCAATGATGAATTTGTCTACACAATTACAGATCCTTCTGGATATACCAGTAGTGCTAAAGCGACATTTGATGTAAATGGAGTTGCTGATCATCCCGTAGCAGTTGATGATACGTTTACCATGGATGAAGATACCACCAAGCGTATACATGTTCTACGTAACGATAGCGATCCTAACACTCCCAAAAGAAATCTCAGGGTTACTAAAGTTAATGGGGTTGCTCTTAGCTTAAATCAGGCTTATACGCTTGAATCAGGTGCCAAATTAACAGTAAGACGTGTTGCTGAACGATATAGAGATCGCAATGGTGAATACACATTGGAGTACAATCCGACAGTGAGCGAATCTCTTAATTTACTTAATGATGGAGAGAGTTTCCCAGAAACATTTACTTATACAGTTAGTGATCCTCAAGGAAATACCGATCAGGGAAGTGCAACTGTAACAGTTACAGGTGTAACTGATACTTATGCAGACTAGCGTTTTGATCAATTAACTAATTGTTATAAAAAAGCGATCGCAATATCCAAGGCGATCGCTTTTTTATTTGCGGAT
>JBCCDM010000496.1:0-4053 GCA_039030795.1 Cyanobacteria bacterium P01_A01_bin.84 | reverse complement strand
CTACCGAGATTGCCTGTGGAGTAGACAAACCCGATAGTAGTCATACTGTCGCTACGCTAAAGCAGGAAGTTAACGCTAAAACTACTTATGTCCAGTTAAGTCTAGATTTAGGCAGTTTTGGGTAGGTTTAACAGAGCGGTTTGAGAATGTTGACAATTACCGAGCATTTTCCCATCTATGATCGATGATCATATCTGATGAGAGCAAAATTGGATAAAATAACCTCACCTTAAAAAATATCCCTCTCCCCTAGTCTTACAAAAGGGGAGAGGGAAGATACGTTCTTACTTCTTACTTTCTATTTCTTAGACTCTGGGAACTCAGAAGGATAAACAGATGTTGCAACTAACACTGGTTTATCTTTGTATTCAGTTTCTAACTTCTTCTTAATTCCCTCGTCCCAACTAAAACCATATTCTTTTTCTAATTCAGCAACTACAAATGGACGTAGAACACCAGTTACAACAACTTTTTCGTCATCTTTGATAGTAGCTTTCTTAGTATCAGGAACTAGCACCAGTAAATCATTTGCACCAATCAGCTCCTCTTCATCTAAAGTAAAGACGTTCTCACTTTCAACATCTTCAATTTTTCCAGGTACAGCCAGCACCTTATTGTAATATTTACTTGGGTCTTTGGTAATTTGACCAGGTTCTGGAGCTTGTGCAATAGATTGAGCAATGATTGCAGGTTTACCCTCATACTCAACATAAAGCTTAGGATCTAACTTCAAATTGTACTCTTTTTCTACTTCAGCAGTCACAAATTTTGCAACTTTACCAGTAACTTGTAATTCTGTGTCTTCAGGTAAAGCAGTGGTTTCACCAGAAGCATTGACTACTAGGATATTTTCACCACCAAAAAGCTGCTTATCAGAGATGCTGAAAGTAGTTGGGCTGATTTTCTTCTCTGGTTCACTTCTTATACTGACTGTCTTACCAATCAATGCGTCAGTATTGTTTGCGACTTCCTTAGCTGTAACATTAGGATCATTCGCAGTTTCAGTTTGCTCGGTAGTATCGTCTGTAGTTGCTTGCTGATTATCAGTACATGCTGGAAGCAATAGAGCAGACAAAGCAATTAAAACTGCACCAGTTTTTTTAGCAAATTCGCGTTGAAACATACTTTTATTAAAAATGTTTAGCATTAATTCTCTCCTGTTTTTGACTCCTCACAACAGATGATGATTGACTACACAAATTGTAAAATTCCCTGATTGCGAGTCATTGTAGAAACAAAACAGTAGTAAAAACCATAGTTACCTACATAATATCAACCTGGAAGTTTACATCTGCAATCAACTAACTAGATATTTACATTGTGTCTATACAAAGTTGAGCGATTTGCCTATATCTGATGGTAGGGCACTATCACTTCAACTATGTAGACACAACACAATCATACAGCTAGTACTTAATCATTACATAATCAAACATTAAACTTAGCATAATAAATATTACTCTATCGAAAGAATGGTTATAGATATCCGATATAAATATTTTCTTAACAAATCCTAGGGAAACTATTTACAGCAGATTGCACTTAACTGAGGTACACTCCTTGTGCCTCAGTTAAGTGCAATCTATTCTGTACAGCGACATGATTCATACCTTACATAGATGAACATAGCTGTATGAAGATATATATTTACACTTAAATTTAAATTCAAGTATAAGTCTCAACTAAAATTTATTTATTGTTAGTATAATTACTTAGTAAAGTCGGAATTAGATGGTTTATATTGTTTTTTTAGTATAAAATTTCCAGGTTTTCACTAGTAAAAGTATGAAAACTCTTGCTTTTTGTATGCTCATAAAATTTCAATTACTATTTGCTTAAGTGCTTTTACGAATGAAGACATTAGTTGTCATCAGTAAAGCTAGTGTAAACTCTATTGGCGTTAAAAAATTGTCTAAAGATAATTACAAGTGTAGTTATCTAGAAAACTAATTAAGAATGTTACGCCAGGAACTCGGGGAATTTTGCAGTATAGTTTGCTTTAAAGCTGCAATTGTAGGTATGGAAGAAGCACTTGGAGAAAAAGCAGCAGCAATCTCCTTAATTGCAGCAGGTCGTAGTCGTGGTAAAAATCTTGCGAAGGACTTGGGTTTATCAGGTATTGAGGCTGAGTGGGATTTAATTACAGACAAAATAAGTTTTGCTCTTGGAGCATATGGAACTAGACTTTGCAAAATAGAAAAAATTGTTGAAGATAGTGAAACTATAAAAGTTTCTACTGCTGAGACTTTATGTTCTACGGGTGAAGCTGAAGGTTCTCCTCGCAAATGCACATTTACTTTAGGTGCAGTTTGGGGAGCTTTGGAGGAGATTACTGGTAGACGTTTAAAAGGTGCTCATACCCAATCTGTGCTTCGGGGTGGGAGTCATGATGTGTTTGAATTTTCATCTTTAGTATAACTATCTTTTTTTGAGAGATTGATTAGTTCGTTTGACCGAGTTTTTAGATCATTTTGATGAATCCATATAAATAATAATTAAGGATAGAAAAATGCCTATTAGTATTAGCAAGATTGAAGATATTCTACAAAATTTTGTGAGTGGTACTAGTGATATTCAAGGTGCAGCGCTTGTTTCTCCTGATGGTTTATCTCTAGCGACAGTTTTACCAAGTTCAATGGATGATGAAAAAGTATCAGCTATGTCTGCTGCAATGCTTTCTTTGGGTGAACGTATAGGTATGGAATTATCTAGAGGTAATATAGACCGTATTTATGTTGAAGGAGATAAAGGCTATGGTGTGTTAACTAGTTGTGGTGACGATGCTGTATTATTAGTATTAGCAAGCCAATCTGCCAAGCAAGGTTTACTGATGTTAGAAATCAAGCGTCTCACAGAAGAATTAAAATTAGTCTTGATGTAATTACAATGAATTGAATGTTTCAGGTTTGAGATTTCAGGCTTGTGATTACAATCTTTTTATAAGCTTTGTAATTGTATTTTTTATAATCAAATTTAATTTTGGTTTTCTTTTAAAGCCTATTCTTTTAGAGTTTATTCTTTTAGAGCTTATTGATTGTAAGAGCTTGTCTGGATTTATTAATTATAAATTTTAATTCTGTTAACTAATAAAATCGCATTTAAGAACTTCTCTCACTTAATCGATTAGTTAGAAGCTATTAGGATATTATGAAAGTTTACAATTCTATATTTTTTAGTTTTACCTTTAACTATAATTACAAATATAGTGAATAAGTTAGTTTTTAAATAAATAAATAGATTACTCTACTAACATAATTTACATAAATAATTAATGATTAACCGGGCAAATATATTAAAAAAAGTTAAGTAAACTTCCATGAAAAATTCATCTTTAATTTAGAATAAGAGCTTTGACAAAAAATAAGCCTCAATGGATATCATTAACAGCTAGCTAACAGCTAATTTTTCTTCAGTTTATATATTTTTAACAAGATTTTATGGAAATCATGCGCATGGTCGTTACTGGTCCTGTAGGGGCTGGTAAGTCTACATTTATCCGCTCCATCAGCGAGATACAAGCCGTGAATACAGACCGCAGAGCAACAGATGATGCTTCATTAATTAAACAACAAACTACTGTTGCTTTTGATTTTGGTAGATTGCAATTTAATTCAAATATGGCAGTGCATCTTTATGGTACACCAGGTCAAGAAAGATTTAATTTTATCTGGGATATGTTGATTTCTAAAGCTCATGCTTACATATTATTAGTAGCTGCTCATAGACCAGGGGAGTTCCGTTATGCTCGTCAAATCATCTCTTATATGAATCAAAGAACGCAGATTCCTATGATTATCGGTTTGACCCATACAGACCATCCTGATGCATGGTCTAAGAAAAATGCGATCACTGCTCTAGGTTATTATGATAGCAATACCCAACCTCCAGCTGTTTTAGTTAACCCTAATCAAGTATCATCTGTGGCTAATGCTGTGATTACTTTAGTCCAACATTATGCAAAATACTCTACTGTGAAAGCAATAGCTAGTTAACTAGACTTATAGTTCAATATTGAAATAATTATAAATAGTATATTGTTCTATTTCATTTTAT
>JBCCDM010000495.1:0-4073 GCA_039030795.1 Cyanobacteria bacterium P01_A01_bin.84 | reverse complement strand
CCCCTGGAAAAAGCTCATGCACAGGAATTTGCTCATTACTATGGTCAATGATGGTATCGATTAGCCAGAGAGTATCTGGGCACTTGAGCTTACGGCGCAGCAAGGGTTTACTTGTTTTACACCAAAGGGAACCCACCACTCATCTCTATCTTTGAGGTGGAATTTATAGAGGATCCTAAGTTAATCTAGAGGGGTATTTTCTGCTCTGTAGCGTCGTAGGATAGAAATTCCATCATCTGTACCCCAAATTTTCACTTTCAAAAAACGGCGATCGCGTAAAGCAAAGGGGAACCAAAATTCATCATTAAGGTTGCTTTCATTGGTTTGTGTTTGACCAAATTTATTGTGTTCTAAGCAGTGACTCCAATTGATATAGCGTTTCCTATCTTTAGTAGCAAATGAATACCATGTTTTCCACATTTCCTTGAGAAAATCTGGTTTTGTAGTTTTTGTATAGTCCCAGCTTTTATTCCCTCCGTTTTGAGCAGTAAAAGCAATAATACTAACAGTATCGAGAAATTGAGCGATCGCAGTCCGTCCATACACACCTGTCTTGTAGGTATGTTCCCAGGTAAGTCCTTTCAAGTTAGTTTCAATTAATTTATTACATGGAGGGTTAGGTGCAAAGTTAAAAAAAGATGAGAACTTATTTTTGAATCCCCGTTCTGAATCGTGAAAATATGTTTCAAACAGTTTGTTATCCTGTAACACCAAAGCAATCAAATGTGCTTGTCCATAGCGACTAACACCACGGTTATGCTTGAAGGGAAAGCTACGATCATTCCACATTTGAGCAGCAATATCGCGCATCCAGGTGTCTATTTTTCGGCGATCGCGTGTTGGTAAATCGGCGCGAATCATATTATAGGAAGGAATTGCCCCAGAAAGCCACTTTCTGAAAGTAATATCACCTTCATACCAACCAGTTTTATTTTTACAGGTGCTACCGGAGTGTTTACCATCAAAGGAATCTGTCCACTTGTTTGCGGGTGCTTGATTTACTACTTTGAGCCATAATTTTTTTGCGTTATCTAGATAAACATTTAGATTTGGATCTGGATTACCGCCATATTTTCCATGTTTCAGGCTAAAGTAGGTGACGCTAAGAAGTTCTA
This sequence comes from Cyanobacteria bacterium P01_A01_bin.84, assembly GCA_039030795.1. GTDB lineage: Bacteria > Cyanobacteriota > Cyanobacteriia > Cyanobacteriales > Nostocaceae > JBCCDM01. The sequence goes on along the minus strand of JBCCDM010000495.1, from coordinate 2,958 downwards.
TTCCCCTACGTAATTCTCGCTCCCTTTCGATATCTGCTTTCAGACATTTCTGACTGGTTTTTAAACCATTTAAATAATTCTTATCGGTTTCAATTTTGATTTTATTAAAAGTGGGGGAACGATAAAATTGTGCAGCTTGGTGAGGAGTAAAATACATCCACCATTTATCTAAATTATCTAATTTCTCTAATTTTGATATTGTTACTATTTTGTATGTTTTAATATCAGTTTTAACTACCCTGTAACTAGATAGAGAAAAAAGCGTAAGTACAAAAATAAAAAATATATAAGATTGCATAATTATTAGGGAGCATCCCAAATGTGTAAAAACATATTTTGTCATTACGTTCATCGAAGATGTTCTCAAAGAGTGCGTAATGTAATGGAGCGTTAGTTATCGCTATACTACGTAAACGTGTAACATCTCCGATAGGAGAAGTAATCGCAACATCTAGACTTTGTGATTGCTTTATTCCGCTACGCTTCATATAGTACTTCTTACATAAGCCCCACTTTATAAGGAAGGTTGGGGGGTCTCGTTATGATTACGTAATTCCTATTTATATTCTTATCTAGGAATGTAAATTTAATTAAAAAAGTTTACGAATACAAAGAAAAATCAAAAAAAAATTAATTACTGATTATGACAAAATATTTACTAAGATTAATAGCGCGATCGCATTTCTCATTTATAGTTTGAGAATATAGAAAATAGTAAGATAAGGTAATTTCCATGAATAAATTTACCATCATTAACCAAGGTCTCGAGAGTTGAGTGAAGTCGAAACTCGTCAACCAAGGTTCTACTTATTTTGGTGGTAGAACTCTTCTTGCTCTTAATTTTCAAGAATATCGATGATTTAATTAAACGAGTTTATGAACACAAAGAAAAATTAATTACTGGTTTTACAAAAAAGTACAACCTTAAGAAACTTGTTTATTACGAAATGGTTCTAGACAAAAGAAAATTGATTTAATTAATAGCATGAATCCAGAATAGCGCAATTTCTATGACGGTTTGTTATAAAACTGTCATTACCAACGAGTAATTATGAAACCGTCATTGCGACCGAAGGGAAGCAATCCCAATATCTCTAATACAAACGAGTCAATGCGATTGCTTCCTCGTTCCTCGTCGCAATGACAAAACTCAAACCTGTCATTGCGACCGAAGGGAAGCAATCCCAATATCTCTAATACAAACAAGTCAATGCGATTGCTTCCTCGTTCCTCGTCGCAATGACAAAACTCAAACCTGTCATTGCGACCGAAGGGAAGCAATCCCAATATCTCTAATACAAACGAGTCAATGCGATTGCTTCCTCGTTCCTCGTCGCAATGACAAAACTCATTACTCATTACTCATTACTCATCACTCATCACTCATTACTCATTACTCATTACTCATTTGACTCCAGTCCTCAATATCTAAATTTTGAATTTTATCAAAATCTCTGCGATTATTAGTAACAACAATTAAATTATTGGCAATAGCAATTCCGGCAATAAGAATATCTATATCATCAATAGGGGTTCCCTGGCTGCGTAAATTAGCATAGATATCGGCAGAAATTTTAGCAGAACGCTGGGTGAGAGGTAAAACAGTATTATATTCTGCAAATTCTAAAAAAGATTTCAGTTGTTTTTGAGCATCGCGATGCTTTAATCCGCTGACGATTTCGTAATAAGTAATGATACTTATGTTAAGTTGACCGTATTCTTTGAGGTATGCATTAAAACGCGCAACAACATTTGAATTATTCCGGAAAAATAATGATAAAATATTAGTATCAATCAATGCCGGATTCATCGCTTCTTCTCCTCAAAAAAGCTTGCTGGCGGCGTGTAATTATTTCCTCATTAAAATCAGCAAGTACTTCGTCTGACATATCATTCCAAGAGCTAGCAAGCTTCATAATTTTTTCTTGCAGTGTACCATCATTTTTAGGGCTAGGAATAACTGTATCAGTAGATGCCTCTACGCCTAATCTAAAATAATGAATAAAGTTATACAATTGTGTTAACTTTTCTTCTGGGATGAGATTAATTTCTTTGATTACTTCTGTCCGAAGATTTGATGATTCCATATTTTTTTTTTAAGATTGGCAGTAAATAAATTGTAATAGGTAATAATGGTGGGTGGTTGTGAGTTGTTTATGTTGAGATTGCTTCCTCGTTCCTCGTCGCAATGATAAAACTCAAACCTGTCATTGCAACCGAAGGAAAGCAATCCCAATATCTCTAATACAAACGAGTCAATGCGATCGCTTCCTCGTTCCTCGTCGCAATGACAAAACTCATTACTCATTACTCATTACTCATCACTCATTACTCATTACTCATTACTCGTGAAGGCGTAATTTTTCCAAGTTTTCCCGGTACTTAACCGTATCAGGATGTTCCAACCCCAAGACCCGTTGTGCAATTTCCAATGCTTGGGTTAAAAGGTTTTCTGCTTCACTGTGCTTTCCTTGCTTGGAGTAGAGTACACCTAAAGCATTCAAAGTTTCTGCAGTAGAGGGATGATTATTTCCCAGTTGCTGTTTTCTGATGTCCAATGCTTGGGTTAAAAGAAGTTCTGCTTCATTGTACTTTTCTTGGTCTGTGTAAAATTCACCTAAGTTGTTCAAAGTGTTTGCAGTAGAGGGATGATTTTCTCCGAGTTGCTGTTTCCTGATGTCCAGTACTTGGATATAAAGGGGTTCTGCTTCAAGGTACTTTCCTTGGTCTTTGTAGAGTGAAGCTAAATTGTTCAAACTGCTTGCGGTGTCGGGATGATTTACTCCCAGTTGCTGTTTGTAGATTTCCAATGCTTGGATATAAAGGGGTTCTGCTTCAAGGTACTTTCCTTGGTCGTCGTAGAGAATAGCTAAATTGTTCAAAATGCTTGCGGTGTCGTGATGATTTACTCCGAGTTGCAGTTTTCTGATTTCCAAAGCTTGGATATAAAGGGGTTCT
>JBCCDM010000494.1:0-4120 GCA_039030795.1 Cyanobacteria bacterium P01_A01_bin.84 | reverse complement strand
GTAGCAGCTCGAGGTTACCTTCCTAGAAGGTTGGACCGCAACAACAGCAGTAGCTGCGTCGGGGAATAATTATCAAATGAATTAAAAATGAATCAAACTAAATATCAAATTCCTAATTCGGTAATGAAAGCTAGTCGTGATGAAATTAACGAACTCGAATTAGCAATATTTAAACAACATAATAATCAACTATCTCTCGTAGAAAATTTGCCTGATGGTTTATCGGGTTACGTTTTCATTGCTGCCCCTTTACCCTATGGTGACGGAAGTTTTGTTCTCAATGGTGACGGTATGATTTATCGTCTAGGCTTCACGGAAGGTAAAGCTAAATTAAAAACGAAAATTGTCAAAACCCCATGTTACTATGCAGATTTAGCAATTCAAAATCAACCAAACAAGTATCCCAGAAATTTTGAGTTTCGCAATGGTGGACCTAGCCGTATTAGTAAATGTCTAGGTTTACGCAATCAACTGAATACAGCTTTTTTGAAAACAAGCGAGCAACTTTTTGTAACCTTCGATGCAGCTCGTCCTTATGAAATTGACCCATCAAGTTTAGAAATACTCGAACCTATCGGCAATACTCAAAATTGGCAGGAAATATTACCTTTATCGAGTATCTTCGGTACATATTTTAATCCTGCTCACCCAGTTAGCGATTTAAAGGGATTAAAAGAAGAATTTTTTACGTCTCTACAATATTTTCAATTGGCACATTTGCTATTGCACAAAATAGCATTTATACCGCTCCCAAAGTAATCAAATCGGACTTTTCTGCAATACTTAAACCCGTTGCTCCTGCAATCTGCATTCCTTCATATGGTCTTTTAGCGAACATTCTCGCTATATTCTTACCTGTTTTATCCCAAAGAATAATACTTTCATCTTGACTACCGCTTGCAATAAATTGACCATCTGGGCTAAATGTTACCGACCAAACCCAATTTTGATGTCCAGCCAATTCTTGAATACATTTACCATCATCAACATCCCAAATTCGGATGGTTCCTTCACAAGCGCTACTGACAATTTTTTTTCCATCTGGACTTAAAGCCACAGATACCACGCTAGCATTATGTCCTGTTAAATTACGAATCAACTGACGGTTATGTAAATCCCAGACTTGAATAGTGGTGTCAGTACTTCCACTTGTTAAAAAATTACCATTTGAACTAAAAGCTACTGATTTTACTCGACCTTTATGTTCTTCCTCTTCCAAAACGTAGAGACGGTTCCCAGAAGCTACATCCCAAATTTCTACAGCACCTTCTCCAGCAGTTGCAAGCAAGGAACCTTCAGGGTTAAAGGTCACTGCTCCTATTTGGTCGTCATATCCTTTTAAAGTATGAATGCATAATTTTTGGTCTAATCGCCAAATTTTGATTGTTTTGTCATAACTACCGCTTGCGAACAATTGACCGTCTGGACTAAAGCTAATCCCCCATACGTTACTAGTATGTTCGCGTATAGTGTACAAGCAGTTATTTTTGTTAGTATCCCATATTTTGATTGTTCCGTCTTCGCTACCGCTAGCAATTAATTCACCGTCGGGATGTATAGCCACCGATAACACGGGAGTATCATGTCCTTTTAATGTACAAAGATGTTTGTGACTCAAAACATCCCAAATTTTTACGGTACAGTCTTGATGAGCGCTGACCAATTTTTTGCTGTTGGGTGATAACTGTACTGACTTAACTGAGTTAGTATATCCTTGAATAACTTGCAGACATTTACCATCGGTTGCATCCCATATTCTTATTGTTTGGTCATCACAACCAGTTGCTATTCTTGAACCATCAGGATGGTAAGTAAGGGAGCAGATTTGATTAGTATGTCCTGTAATTGTTTTTAAACATTTACCATTACTGATGTTCCAAATTTTGATTGTTTTATCCGAACCAGCACTAGCAATTTGATTACTACCGGGACTAAAAACTGCTGTCCAAACCCAAAATTTATGACCTTGTAAAGTTTGTATGCAGTTACCATTACTAATTTGCCAAATTCTGATATCACCGTCAAAGCTACTGCTAGCAATAGTGCGACCATCGGGACTAAAATTTACGTTTACAACCCAGTCTTGATGAGCTTGAAGAACTTTAATACATCTGCCAGTTTCTACTTCCCAAATTCTGATATCTTTATCATTACTACCACTAGCAATCAGCTTACCATCTGGACTAAAGCTAATACTAATAGCCCAACCACTATGTCCTTCTATAACTCTCAAGCATTTGCCACTATTCACGTCCCAAAATTTTATTAGTTGGTCATCTCCACAACTAGCTATTAATTTACCGTTAGGGTGAAAAATTGCTTTACGTAATGTATTCGTATCGGTATCGATTGTATTAATACAAATGCCACTTGTTAAATCCCAAATTTTGATTTTACTATCCTCACCGGCACTCAAAATAGTTTGGTTATCCGGGCTAAAATCTACATTGGATATCCGATTATTATGACCTTTACAGGTTCTGATATGTTGACCACTATCAACTTGCCAAAATTTTATTGAACAGTTAGTGCTAGCAGTCGCCAATATTTGACCATCAGGACTAAATTTTACATAGCTAACTGCACCAAATACTTTAGTAAATACAGTATCAATAAAATCACATGATGAAAAATTGACATCGTGTAAATCTATTCCTTGAAGATAAGCCTGCCGAATTGTTAAGTCCGAAAAATCATAACCAGTTAGATTTATTTTTAAATGAATTAATAAATTAATAATATTCCCGGCAACATAACCATTTTGAGACGATAATTCTTCTTTTGATTTGCCAATAATAGTATTTAATTTATCTTGAATAGCAGTATAACTTCCTAGTTCAGATGTTAATTTATCAATTATCGGTAGAAGTATCCAACGAATCTGTGATTCTCTAATATAGTCTTTAGTTTTGGCTTTAATTAAAGCATAATTGTTAAGAAACTGATGCCGACTATTTGTAATTTCCTCACATATTTCGTTAATTAGCCTAGTTGTGACATATTCCAACACTACAGGTTGCAAGAAAAATTGATTATCGTTTTGTTCTATAAATGCTCGACGAACAAGTGATTGCAATGCATTAATCAACTTGAAAGTAACTGTTTCCCTTATGATATCTGCTTCTAATTCTTTTATGGAAACAGGTTCGCGGTTTATTGCCAACCAATACATTACTTGTTGTTCTATTAACGATAAGCGTAAAAATTGTCTTTCCAGTAAATCGTTAATATCGTCAAAGTGTATCTTTCCTTGTCTTAAGAAGGGAATTAACTGTTCTAAATCACCTCCGCAGACTTCCTGTACTGCTGCTGCCGCTATTTTTAATGCTAATGGATTACCTGCATAATGACTGCATACTTCTTTGAGGATACCGTCGCTGGTTACGAAACACCCTTTTGTATTAAAAATTTCTCTTCCTTCAACTGATGTTAACCCTGATAATTGTAGCGTTCGCACCGCAAGGTTTGGTCCTTCTAATAATCCTACTTCTTTAGGCTTTTCCCGACTTGTAATTATTAAACAACTTTGATGGTTAACTTGTCCGATTTGTTCGAGTAAATAACCGTAATCTTCATATTCTTGAAGGTATTTTCCGTTACTACTGCCGCTTCGCAGTACAGATTCTAAGTTATCAAGCAGCAGCAAACAACGTTTATCGCGTAAGTAATGCAGCAAGCGAGAGATTTTTCCCTTTACTGTACTGGGAAGATTGTTTTCTTCTTGATGGTCAAAAAATTGAATTAATTCCGTCAAAACCTCTTCTATGGGGGGTGCATTTTGCAGCGATCGCCAAATTACATACTGAAAATTACTCTGTACCTTTTGTGCCAGCTTGATAGATAAAGTAGTTTTACTCACATCTTGCACCTAACGAGTAAACACTTAAAAAATAAATAAAGAGAATAAAAAAATGACTTTATATTAAGGGTTATACTTCAGTAGTCGAAGGTAATTTATAAAACAAATAAGAAGTAATATTACATAAAAAAATTGAACAAACCATACTATATTCAGCGATGACGCTGTGCGTCATCGCTACTATGTGGTGAGCCTTTGACAGGCAGGGTTCGCTAACACCAAATTTGCTTTTATCGCAGAAAATGTGAGAGAAAGGGCGTG
>JBCCDM010000493.1:0-4173 GCA_039030795.1 Cyanobacteria bacterium P01_A01_bin.84 | reverse complement strand
TTATATTTCTAATTCCATGTTTTTATTTTTAATTAATTGTAATATACTGAAAATGGGTAATTTTATTCTTTTTGATAAGTTATTTTTTCATAGACTTCATTTAAGTTTTTTGCAATATTGTTCCAACTATACTGTTTACTAATTAACTCACTTGCAAGTAAACCCATTTTTTTAGCTTCTTGTGGATTACTTAAAAGCTTTTCTACAGTTGTAGATATGTTCAAAATTTCTTGTGAGACAACATAACCAAGTTGATGCTTTGCAACTAATGAAGATAATGCAACTTCAGGAGTAACTACAACTGGAAGACCGCTAGCAAGAGCTTCTAAAACAGCCACTCCAAAGTTTTCCGAATAGGAAGTTAGAGTAAATATATCCGCACCCTGCATGAGTAAGTTTTTCTTTTCCCCTTTTACAAATCCTACCATATGAGTGCGATCGCTTATTTTATGGGTCTCTAGTAAAGTTTTAATTTCTGCTTCGTAATGTGCATCACCACTACCTGCAATAACGAATGTGAAACGATGCTGAGTAAGTTTTTCTAGAGCTGGGATTAGATAATCTAAACCTTTTTTAGGATGCAAACGAGATAAAAATAAGATTATCGGTTCATCTGCAGGAAGATTTAATTGCTTTCGTAGTTTTTGACGAGCTTCTGGAATAGTTGTAGGTATTTTTAGACCGTGAGGAAGAATAAAACTAGGAGTTTTTAATTGTAAATGTGATAGTTCTTGCTGCTCTAACTCAGAAGTAAGATGAAGGTATTGAGCTTGATTGAGGTTAGTTTTTTCAATTAGATTTAGATAAATATTCTTTCTTAATGCACTTTGTTTTAAAGACCATTCACATAGTTGTCCTAAAGGACGAATGATATAGGGGACATTTTTACAACGTGCGATCGCCATTGCAATTGTGGAAGGGTAGGAAAATATTGCATGGATGTGTACTAAGTGGTAGTTATGGATGTTTTTCCACAACCAAGATGTAAATTCTCCAGAGAAAGCAAACTCTCTTATCGGATGAATTGGAGGAGAAAAACGAGGTAAGAAATAAACAGGGACATTTTGATACTCTACAGGTTTTCCCAAAGGCACATCTAAGAGTCCAGATCCATTATCGTTGGTTGTCAATATTTCAGCATCGATACTATTTTCTCGTAGAGAACGAACCATCTCCAATACTGCCTGACTAGGACCACCACGTAGTGAAGATATAGATGGAATTATATGAAGAATTTTCATGCAATTTGCTGCCACCAATTTTGTAAAATAGCTAAACTCCAACGGCGATACCAAGGTTGAAGAGGAATATTTTTTGCACCACTAATATTTTGAAAATAATCCTGCCACTCTTTATTCATCCACTCTTCGTAAGGGAAAAAGAAGCCTCGTTTGGGACGGTTAAGAACTAAGTCAGGTAACTCGGGGACGGATTGGATTAATAGTTTTTTACCGTAGTTTAAACGTATGTCGCTTGGTATTGATGCAACTGTTTCAAGTAAGGTTTGGTCTACAAAAGGTACCCTCAACTCCAATCCCCAATTCATACTCATCACATCACTATCCCGTAGTAACTGATTGCGCATGTAACAATTCAGTTCCAGAAAGCTGACTTCGTCTTCTAATGTAGGAAAATGACCGGATAATTCAGGAATTAAGGAGGAGAAACTAGGTATATTTTGCTCTGGTAGATATTGTTTAAATATCTGACCAGCCTCTACATGGGAGAAAGTTCCTCTAAAACTGCGATAAGCAGCAGGTGAAGCTAAAGAAGAATGTTGTAAAAAGTCACCTAAACGTTTGAATTTAGGAGAATTACCCCAGTAAGCTAATGCGGTACCAGCAGAAGTATTTAGGAAAGGAATTTTTTGTAGATACTTAGCTTTAGTAACCATTTGCGGTACAGTCTCAAAAGACTTATATCCAGCAAACAATTCATCTCCACCCAAACCAGAAAGTACCACTTTTGTACCATTATTGTGGGCAAGCTGGGATACACAAAAGGTATTAAAACCATCAATACTGGGTTGGTCTATAGCTCTTAAAAATTCGGGGAAGAGTTCTTTAGCTTCAAGAGCTGTAATTTTATATTCAGTATGTTTGCTACCAAATAGATTTGCAATTTGTTTTGCACTATCAGCTTCATTCCATTTATTTTCTGCAAAACCAATAGAATATGTATGTATTGCCTGGGTTTGAGTTTGACTTGCTAAGGCTAAAAGAGTTGTAGAATCAATACCAGAACTAAGAAATATTCCTACAGGGACATCGCTAACAAAGTGATGTTTAATTGAATCAAGTAAAGCTGTGCGAACTTTTTCTGTTGCTTCTGGTACCGATATTTTCTCTGGAGCAAAATTAATCTGCCAATACTGCTGCTGTTTAATTCCATCTGGACTCCAATGTAAGAAGTGACCAGCACCTAAGCAGCGAACATTTTCAATTAAAGTGTAAGGTTCTGGAACAGAGCCACTAATTAAGTAACCATATAAACCCTGAGGACTCATATTAACAGCAGGCAAACCAGATGCTAAAATGGCTCTCAATTCTGAAGCGAAAACTAAATCTGAACCAGATTGCCAATAGTAAAGAGGCTTAATACCAAGAGGATCGCGAGCTATAAAGCAAGTGTTTTCCCAATTATCCCAAATCGCAAAAGCAAACATTCCCCGTAAATGAGTTACACAATCAGAACCATACTTCTCATAGAGTTTGAGAATAACTTCTGTATCTGTATGGGAGTAAAATTCTTCTCCTTGGGAGATTAAATCCTGCCTAAGTTGCAGATAATTGTAGATTTCACCGTTAAAGGTAATCCAATATCTACCATCTGCAACCGACATCGGTTGATGTCCTGCTGGACTCAGGTCAAGAATTGAGAGACGGGTATGAGCGATCGCCACTTGTCTTTCTGAAGAAATATAGATACCCTTATCATCTGGTCCCCGGTGTCGAAGTGCAGTTTGCATTCGAGTAATTAGAGTTTCCAAGGAATCTTGATATTTATTAGTTGTTAAAATACCTGCAATGCCACACATCTTACCAGTTAGCTCCTTTTGGTATCTTGAGTTTTAATATCTTGAAAGTACTGTTTTAAATATGCAGCTAAAGTTTCCTGAAAAACTTCAAAGCCAAACTTATCAATTACTTTTTGACGTAGAGCTAAAGGCTGATATAATAAGGGATTAGGATAACTACCTTGAAGAATTTGGACTAAATACTTGGCAATCGACTCAACATCATCAGGGTTAACAAGTACCCCTAATTCGCCATTAGAAACTGCATCAACTGCTCCATCTTGGTTTCCTGCTAAGACAGGCTTACCAGAGGATAAAGCTTCTAAATATACAATCCCAAAACCTTCTTTTTTACTAGGCATTGCAAATACATCGCAGAGATTATAATGATCTCTTAATTCTTCGTCTGGTACAAACCCAGCTAAGGTTACGCAATCCTGCAATTCGAGTTGTGTAATTAACTGTTCAACTCTAGCTTTATCTTTACCTTTACCAGCAATAATATAATGAACGTCAGGAATAGTTTGGCGAATATGAGGAATTGCTTGTAAAACTTTGTCGTAGCCTTTATAACCTTCATTTTCACCTAGTCTAGCAACGGTTAATATAACCGGTTGTTCTGCATGAAGTCTATATCTTTCCAGTAAATACTTAGGTTTTGATAAAACTTGAAAACGACTTGCATCAAAAGTATTAGGTAATATAGAAATTTTTTCAGGTTTAATATTTTGCTCTGTAATTAAGCGATCGCGTGTAAAATTACTGACAGCCAAAATTTTATCTGCTTCATGAAGAGTTTTATTTAAGTCAGTATGATAAAAAGACTTGCGTAATCCAGAATTTTGAATATCCCAAGCTTCGATACCATGAGCTACTGTCCAATAGGGAATACCGGTAAGTTTTTTTAACCAATAGGCTGCTAAGGTAAAGTTGAGATGGGAACTGATAACTAAATTTGGATGTTGGTAAAATCCATGAGCTATAGCTTGTGCTGCGAAAGCTGGTACTCGTAATTTTGGATGCCATTTACCTGTAAAATGAAATTTATTATAGGAAGAACATTTATAATTTTCTGGAAGTTTTTTATCATGCATTAAGAAAATATCTATATTTTTTTGATTGTAGATATTTTGTAATGCTTCTAATAAGAAACCTGA
>JBCCDM010000492.1:0-4181 GCA_039030795.1 Cyanobacteria bacterium P01_A01_bin.84 | reverse complement strand
CTTACTACTTAGTTGTGTTTTTGACTATATATTTATAAGTAGGCAAAAGACTCTCAACGGTAAACCTTATTTTAAGGTTCTATACATATCCAAGTTCTTTAGTCAATAGACTATCCTCTAAATTTAGATGCGTTTGCCCTGCTAAGGAAATTCAATATCAAGCGATTGAGGATGCTATTAGGACTACCCAATTCATCCGGAACAAAGCTATTAGATATTGGATAGATGCGCCTAGAGAAAAAAAAGTTAATAAAGGTACTTTAAATAAATATTCCAAGGTGCTGCGGGATGAATTTAAGTTTGTTAAAAACTTGAATTCTATGGCTTGTCAATCAGCGACTGAGAGAGCATGGTCTGGGATTGATAGATTTTATGGAAACTGTAAAAAGAAAGTTTCTGGTAAAAAAGGTTTTCCTAGATTCCAGAAAGATAATCGTTCTGTTGAATACAAGACATCTGGGTGGAAATTACACCAAACCAAACGACGTATAACTATCACTGATAAAAAAGGTATTGGTGAATTAAAGCTTTTGGGTAAATGGGATATTCAAACTTACGACTTGAAGCTAATTAAACGAGTGCGTTTAGTACGTCGTGCTGACGGATATTATTGTCAGTTTTGCGTTAATGTAGACAATCATCAACAACTAGACCCAACTGGTAATCAAGTAGGATTAGATGTTGGATTGGAGTACTTCTATTCTGACAGCAACGGTAATCACGTTGAGAACCCTAGGTTTTTACGTAAAGCAGAAAAAGATATAAAACGCTCTCAACGTAAGATTTACAAACATAGGAAAGGTTCTAATCGACGTAGTAAGTCCAGAAAAGTATATGCTCGGAAGCACTTAAAAGTAAGTAGGCAGCGTACCGAATTTGCCAAGAGACTGGCAATCGCGCTTGTACAATCTAACGATTTAGTCGCCTATGAAGATTTAAATGTAAAGAACATGATTAAAAATCACTGCCTAGCTAAATCTATCAACGATGCAGCATGGTATCAGTTTAGGGAGTGGATAGAATACTTTTCTGAGAAATACGGTCGTCGATATATCGCTGTAGCACCACACTATACAAGTCAAACTTGTTCTAGTTGCGGGATAAAAGTTAGAAAATCTCTATCAGTTAGAACACATACTTGTAAATGCGGTTGTACAATACAGCGCGATACAAACGCAGCGATAAATATTCTTGTAAAAGCTACCGGCGGGCAGTCGGAAAGTAACGCTCAGGGAGTTGCAACCTCTACTCTACTTGGCGAAAGTCTGGTTGAGCAAGTGGCGACTGTGAACTGAGAATCTCAGTGTCTTTAGACCTGAGAGTGTCAACAGTTGAAATTTCCCTAGGGTCTAATTTGGGAACCCAGAATCATGGTTCCAATACCACCATCGGTGAAGATTTCTAATAATAAAGCGTGTGGTATGCGACCGTCGATGATGTGGGCAGCTCGTACTCCTTGAGCAAGCGATCGCACGCAACAGCTAACTTTGGGAATCATTCCTCCACCGACTATTCCGCTAGCGATTAAATCCCTGGCTTCTTGAATATCTACTTTCGGTATCAGACTAGTGGAATTTTTATAGTCTTTGAGAATACCTCTAGTATCGGTTAATAAAATTAACTTTTCCGCACCTAGTGCTGCTGCAAGTTCCCCTGCGACGGTATCAGCGTTGATATTATAAGCTTGCCCTTCTTCATCGGCAGCAACGCTCGATACTACAGGAATATAACCACTTTCAACTAAAGTGTTAAGAATATTAATATTTACACCGCAAACTTCACCAACAAAGCCAATACCTTCTTCACCTTGGGGACGAGCTTTAATTAAGTTACCGTCTTTACCGCAAAGACCAACGGCACAACCCCCAGCTTGGTTAATTAAAGCCACAATTTCCTTGTTGACTCTACCTACCAATACCATTTCAACTACATCCATGGTGGGAGCATCGGTGACTCGCAGACCATTTTTGAATTGTGGTTCAATACCTATTTTACCCAACCAATTATTAATTTCTGGTCCGCCACCATGTACAACAATTGGTCGTAAACCTACGCAAGACAGGAATACAATGTCGCGGATCACCTTATCTTTGAGGGTGCTATCTTTCATGGCTGCACCACCATATTTCACTACAACGGTGCGATTCGCAAACTGTTGAATGTAGGGTAATGCTTCGCTGAGTACTCTGACACGAGTCGCCGCAGCTTGCTCTATAAATTCGGTATCATTAACTATCATCACTCGCTATTAACCTTTTTTAGGGTTACATAGTAAAAAATTTAGTACTCTGACTAATTTCTCACATAATGAGCGCCGAAAATATTTGTTTGTTAAGATACTAGTACTTAAAGGCAAAAGTAAAAAGCGGTGCGACCCCGGTGATTTTTAATCACCTAGGGTAGGCAAAGCCCCTCGTAGAGTACGCGCACCAAGAGAAGTCAAAAGTAGAAAGAAAGAAGTATTACACTGCAAGCTTTTTAGCTAATTCAAATGGGTGCTCTATTCCCACCATGTTGTACTAGGATTTACACATTGACACTCTCCGCTTTAAAAAGACAGGGCTAAAAACTGAATCTATATAATTGGACAATAAATGACATAGTTGGACATATAATTTGATATAATGCTTCCGCGTTCTCGACAGAGCTTATACATCGCAAACCTAAAGTCCTAGCGGACACGCAGAAGCGTTAACGTCTCGGACGGAATCACGTTGCTTTTACGTAAGTCCTGTTGACTATAAAATTCATAATTATTTTGGTAAATAATTCTTAAGTTAGAGAAATATTTTCTTTTATTGTTTGTCTGAGGGGTTAATAATATTCTTGTTGATTAAGTCTTTCCATTATTATTTGAATTATTTTCACCATGACTTTAGATTCTGAGTTAGAAATTCTGGCTCTACGTGAAAAAGGTTTAACCTCGAAGGAAATAGCCCGTAAGTTGGGTTGGAAAACATCTCAAGTCAATTCAGTAATTAAAGCAAATGCGAAAAAAATTACTACATCTAGAGCCGATACAGGAGATATTTCTCCTGTAGCTCAATGTTTAGTTAATACTAACTGCACGCAGCGATTATTCAATAATCAAACTGTCTCAGAAACTGAAATTGGCGGTTTGGGAATGGTGTTAGTGTCACGAAGTACGGGATATAACCGTTTTGTAGTTTGTTCCTACCTAGTTGATTATTGGTGTCTGGGTTTAAAAGATACCATGGGAGAGAAGAAATTTAATGACAACATCAAATATCAACAATTCCTCAATACCGTTTATCGAGGATTTTCTGATGGTTATGAGGAAATTACCCTAGAGCAAGCACAAGCAATTATTTATGGTGCGATCACTTACGCTCTGGAGTTAGGATTTAAGCCCCATAAGGATTTTGAAAAAACCCAAAGTCATTTAGGTATTTGGAACGGTCAGCCTAAATTAACCTTTGGTCATGAAGGTAAACCTTATTTTATTCAAGGACCTTATGACAATGCTACTCAGATTATGCAGACTTTAAGAAGGAATGTCGGGGAAGGAAACTTTGATTATCTTGTTGGTCTAAGCTAAAGTTTTTTCTGATATCACAGGAAAATATCTTTTTAGAGACCCACAGCACGAGAAAAAATTCGTCTGTTATAAATACCTTAAATTTATTTATGAGGATTCTCTTTTTACTTTTTAATATCCTCTATTCCCAACCCGGATAAAATGTTTAATTAATCAAGTTACAAGTACTTGTAGCCCTTTTTTCTTGGGTATAAAATTCAATAAATAGGGATATCCATCCTACTAAAATATATTTTACTCAACTGATACCAATTCTTTGTGAGCTTGCATAAAATGCTCAAAGCCAAAATTATTGTTTTGTAACAGTTTTAGATGCCACGATTCGGGAACATCTTCATATGAAACTGGTATGAAACTCGCTATATTAATACATTACACAAACAATTGACCCAACCGTTTTAAAATTCTCAAAACCATATAAAAGTCATTTTCACGTCTGAGAGTAAATTCATCAGACAATTGATAAGTTGGTTGAGAAATTGCCTGACTTTTCACGGTAAGTCCTCAACCAACGAAATTACGTTACTTTTTCCACAATCTTATTATCAATAGCTTAAAACTAATGACAATAGTGAACGAAAAACCAGGGTTTGGGAAAACGTAAAAATTGCCTTTTCCACAT
>JBCCDM010000491.1:0-4203 GCA_039030795.1 Cyanobacteria bacterium P01_A01_bin.84 | reverse complement strand
GAGCCAAAATCAGTATCGGAAGGCTGCTGGCTTTCAAAGGAGCCTGAGATCTCTCCAGTTGCTTTATTAACCCGATCGATTTTGAGAACCATACTGCCTTGTCCAACCTTAAAAGACTTGTTGTTTTGACGAGAGAATTTTTCTCGATCGGCCTGTATGGGAATACCTACAGCCGCGTCATAGCCAACAGCCAGTCCTCGTCCTTTAGGATCGATAAAGCTAGACGTGCGATAGGGAGGCACGTTAAAGTTTCCAGCTAAACGAGTACCAGGACCCAGAGTACTCACAGTACCTTTGCTATTAGCAATCAGGCCTTTGACCGTGAACAGTAAGGGAACACGCTCACCATTTGGAATCTGCAACGTCACAGGCTGAAAATCAAATCCACCTTGTTCTACAAATGTCAACTCACCATCGCGATTTACCTGCAGTTCTCCGCTGATTTGGTCGAGCGTAAAGCTAGATCGAGTCAGCAGTTTTCCTTCTACAAATTTCCCAGCTTTACGCTTCACAACAGGAGAGTCTTTGACTAAAAATGTTGTTGGCTGTAAGCAAAGCGCTTTTATTTGGTATGTTTGTCCAGCGTCTACGGAGATAGAGTCCATGTTGGTACCTGTTAAGGTAGGACAATCATTGGCTAGGCCACTGCCTCTGATATCGTCGTACGATAGAGCATCTGTGGGGACTTTAACGCTGCTACAGGCACTAAGAAAACCCAGGGTTATCGCTAAAACAGTCGCGATAAAAAGTTTGTACTTCATTGGTATTTGTTTTTGTAATCGGTTTTGTATCGCTATTTGAGTAAATGAAGGGATGTCATGCGCTTCATCCATGAGGCTAGCAAGATCTGCTGAAGAACTTATGAAGAAAACTTCTGGAAATTGTTTTTAACACGCTTTAATAAATAGGAAAATAAATAGAAAATTGATAAATCAAGACAGATTATATAAAAACATCCTAAATAAAATAATTCATTCTAAGAAAATCGAGTTAAATAATTGATTTGATTATTAATAAATAATCTTTGTAGGGTATACTGTGGTAAAAATTTAACAGACTCAATCTTTATAATTCTTCCATAATTAATCCGTTATAAATATGACTAACGGAATCCCCAGTTTGTTCAATGATTATATTTATGGCTATATATCTCAGGACTTACGCAAAAGCAACGTGATTCCGTCCGAGACGTTAACTAGCGGACACGCGGAAGTGTTTGCGTAGCATAACGTAGTTAACCCATAGTTCTTGAGATTGCTAACCCTACACGTAGTGACCGTTGCTTCGGACAAATTGTTCTTGGGTAAGTCCTATATCTGTTAAAATCTGCTTTGCCTCCAGATTAGTTTTAATTTTTATGAATACAGATACGAACAAAGATACATTTTCTCGACTTGCACCTTTTATTCAAGAATATATTTATACTCACAACTGGACAGAATTACGACCTATACAAATTGCAGCCTGTAATGTCATATTTGACACTGATGCTCATTTATTAATCGCTGCTGGTACAGCGTCAGGAAAAACAGAGGCAGCTTTTTTACCTGTGATAACTCAATTGTATGAAAATCCACCTAAGACTGTAGGTGCAATATATATTGGTCCAATCAAAGCATTAATTAATGACCAATTTGAACGTCTGACTAATTTACTCAGAGAGGCGGATATCCCAGCTTATCATTGGCATGGAGATGTTTCTCAAAGTCGGAAAAAACAGCTTTTAAAAACCCCAAAAGGTATTTTACAAATTACTCCAGAGTCTTTAGAAAGCCTACTGATCAATAAAAATGATGATTTAATCCGCCTATTTGGAGATTTGCGGTTCGTGATTGTTGACGAAATTCATGCTTTCATGGGCACAGAACGGGGATGTCAGATTTTGTGTCAGTTATCGAGATTAGCAAATCTGACTAAAAATTCACACCGTCGTATAGGTTTATCAGCAACTTTAGGTGATTATTCTTTAGCAGAAGAATGGTTGCGTTCTGGTACTAATAATCTAGTCATAACCCCTGAGATTACACTTAAGAAGCGTCCCATCAAGTTAGCTTTAGAACACTTTTATCTTCCCGACGATCATGATATTGAAGAAGTAAGCCCATACAGCCAATATATCTTTCAAGTTAGTAAATCTCGGAAATGTTTAATTTTTGCCAATAATAAATCTCAAACTGAGTCTATTATCGCATCCTTAAGACAAATTGCTTCCAAAAAAGGTTTACCTGATATTTATCATGTTCATCATGGCAGTATTTCAGCAAGTTTACGGCAAAAAGCTGAAAGTGCTATGCGTAAACCTAATCAAGCAGCAGTGACCGCAGCAACTTTGACTTTGGAAGTAGGGGTAGATATTGGTCATTTAGAAAGAGTCATACAGTTGGATTCCCCAATGTCAGTAGCTAGCTTTCTGCAACGTTTGGGACGAACCGGAAGAAGAGGTGAAGCTGCTGATATGCGTTTTGTGTGTACTCAAAAGTGTAAGTCTTTGGATGCAATATTACCATTACGGATACCATGGCAATTTTTACAAGCGATCGCTATTATTCAACTTTATATAGAGGAAAAATGGATCGAACCTATCTCACCTGTCAAGTATCCCCTAAGTCTGCTGTATCATCAAACGATGAGTACTTTAGCTGCTATGGGGGAAATATCACCTGCTCTATTAGCCCAACAGGTATTAAATTTATCGCCATTTAACTATATTACTCGCGCAGACTTCAAATTATTACTAAATTATTTAATTGATATTAACCAAATCCACAGGACTGAAACTGGAAAGTTGATTATTGGTTTAGCTGGCGAAAAAATTGTCAACAGATTTCAATTCTATGCAGTCTTCCCAGAAGTTAAGGAATATGTTGTAAAGTATGAATCTACAGAAATTGGTAGTATTGCCATGGTACCGAAAATTGGTACTCAGTTTGGTTTAGCTGGTAGAAGTTGGGAAGTTATAGAAGTGCATCCCCGTCAGAAAACTATTCTGGTTAAACCCGGTGAAGGACAAGCTGGTATTTATTGGCGTGGTGGTAGTGGAAATATTCACAGTAAAATTTTACAAAGAATGCGTCAAATTTTATTAGAAGATGTAGAGTACCCTTATTTACAAAAGAATGCGATCGCGCGTCTAGGAGAAGTAAGAGAGTTAGCAAAAGATTTAGATTTAAATAAAAGTAATATTATTTATTTAGGCAAAGGAAAGTGTTGTATTTTTCCCTGGATGGGTACTGTTGCTTTTCGTACTTTAGAAAAATTAATAAATACTTTCTGTCGAGAAACTTTAGGGATTACCAGTATGGGGGGATTAAATCCTTACTTTATGACTATTAAACTGCAATTAGATAAATTTGATACTCTTTACTCGGAGATAATGTCTTTATCTGAACAAAGAATTATTCCCGAACACCTGGTAAGTGAATCTGAAGCTCCAGAAATCAATAAATACGATTCTTACATTCCTCATTCTCTTTTAAGAAAAGCATTCGTAAATGATTATTTAAATTTAGATGAAGTGAGACAATATCTTGAAGTGTGGAAAAACTAGTACAAATACAGCTTAAATAACGCACCCATTTTTTAGACTCAAATTTACTCTCGTGATTAGATTTTTGATGGGTATCTGACTTACGCCGTACTGTACTAGATTAAACTATTAAATCTGATAAAATCTGATAAATTATACTCGATTAATACTTACTTGCACAAAATTCTATCTTCATATAGTTATATACATATTTTATATACAATCCGGTAGCATAGGAATTATATATTTTTTAACGCCAGGAGCGCGGAGTAAAGCCCAAAGGGACGCAGAGTTTTTTAACTTCTATACTTCTATGTTAGATAATTCCAATGTAAACCGAAACTATATTAAAGGGTGATATAAAATTAATCATATTTATGACTATTTTATACAGATGTTAAATATTAATCTATTTTACTAATACGATTTCTTTGTAAAAATGCACTTAATTCAGTCCACGGAAGTGGGTTTCGTAACTTTAGCTCCAGTAGCTCCAGCCTTCTAAGCTGGGAGTGATTTAGCGCAACCTCCGTCTAGAATTGGTACAAGTAAGTTTTGCAAGAAAAAACTAAGATATTATAGAATTTATAATTGAAAAAGTAGGTAATGTTAGATTAGTAAAATAAATTGATAGATTCTACCTACTTTCAGTAAAATATTAAATGAAAACTATTAAG
>JBCCDM010000490.1:0-4210 GCA_039030795.1 Cyanobacteria bacterium P01_A01_bin.84 | reverse complement strand
CAACGCGTAGTATAAGAATTGAATTATGCATATTTGCTACTCATTAATTGCCAAATATCATGGTTAAAATTTACGCAAACACAAGAATGATAAGTATTACAAATACTGCAAATGTTACAAGTGTCGTGAGAGTTCCACTTCTCTAAGTTCGACTCTTTTTAGGGGTTTTGCGCAAGTCTTGACATTTATTGTTTAAAACACCTCGATTTAATTAAATTTTGCTTACATCTATTAAGTAGGTAAATTTCATTTCAACTTATGCAGTTTACACAAAAAATATTATTAAACATATTTGAAAAAGCATATGCACGCATCTTGCACCAGAAAGAAAATACTAAGTAAAAATATTTAGTATTTTAAACTACCTGGCACTGAAAGTCCCAGTTTTATAAACAAAGTCCTCTAAAAGGGGACTAAAAAAGTTCTTTTTAAAAGTAGTTTTGATTACTTTTATTTTTGTATTTGCGTATTTATACTTATCTTTACAATATTTGAGCGTCCGACTGACGACTTCGCACTCAGCAAAATATAAGATAAACAAATTTTGATATAAATCTTAAATCCTTGCTGGGTAGGGATTTTTAAATGTGTTCTTTGAGAGCAACCCACAAGGTGGGAATTCCTGCGTTAATTCAGTTCCACCTTGCAATTAATGAAACTAGCACAATTTTATCGGTTTGAGGTAAAAGAGTACATCGAGGATTGTTTAAATCTAGGTCTGGTAAAACTTACAATTGTGACATTAATGGTAGTCTTAATTGTATAAGAAAGGTAGTTGGTGACTCTTTTTTTAAGGGAAAACCATTCTTAGTGGCTTGTAGTTAGCCCAGTAAGGATAAAGCCTTACAAAGCTAAAAGCTAGTTGAGATATTTGACTATATTTTTAGTAACTATAGAGACGTTCTTGTGAGTCTTTTCTACCTCTTGGGAGACGTGTATTTTTCAAACTGAGAATGAGAGAGGGGACAAAATTCGGCGTTGCTTGTTAGGAATATCCTCAAGGTCAGCAAAGCTGTCGAAAAGTCTCCCTCCGATTTATAATTATAATAATGACTGGAATTTGGTCTACTCTTCTTCTTCTATCAACTTATTGAAAGGCACAGACTCAACTAAACTAAGAGTAATCGGCTCTTTGCTGATAAATTGAGCGTATGCAGGGCTTACATAAGGAAAGTACTGTTTACGGTTGAGAAAGTATTTTCCCATAAAAGCTACACTAAGTGCCTTTAGGTGAGAACTAGAGAGTTCTGGTTGTTCGCCGATAAAGCCAGGGGGAACTGGTATAGTATTTTCTTTGAGGGTTTCTTCGTTCAGAACGGAGAAATGAGTACCCCCTTTAATAACTACTAAATATTTCTCGGGACTAGATATCCAGGTGAAAGGACGAATTTGTTCTGGGACTGCTGGTGATATGATGTCGTCACTACCAGCTACTATCATGGTGGGAATTTTGATTTTACTTAGTCCACTCTTACCGAATAACCAACTGGTAACGGGATTAATGGCTATTACGGCTTTAACTCGTTTATCTTGAAGAGGTGTGGGAATATCAGATATTTTGGTAGCACGACATTGCAGTAGGGTAGATGCATTTAAGGAAGTATTGTCTAAACATTTTTGATAAAGTAATGGTAAATTAACTTCTCCTCCTGATAATGCTAAGACTGTGTAACCGCCTACTGAATGCCCAATTACACCGACTTCCGATATATTAATATTTCCTAACTGACTGGGATTTTTCTCTATCGTTCGCTCTAAGGTATCAAGCAAAAAGGTAACATCTTTGGGGCGATTAATAAACCTTTGTGGATCTGGTAAACTACCAAATCCTTTAAAGAAACGTTGAAATTTCCGAGAATTATCATCTGGATGCTCCAATACCGCGATCGCAAAACCGTATGAAGCTAAATGTTTTGCGACATGGGCAAAGCTTTTTCTATCTTCTGCAATACCGTGGGAAATAACGATCAGAGGTGTTGTGTCTTGATTCTTTTGGGGTATGTAAATATCAACAGGAATATCTCTCTTGCGTCTTTTATCCTGGAGATTTAGGGATTCTTTTACCCATTTAAATTTACCAGGTTGGCGTAAATCTGGTAACTGTTTAAAATCAATTTGGTGTTGTTGTGCAATTTGGGCTGACTGTTTTTCTATAGCAGCAACAATTTTATCTCTTTGCTCAAATAATTCGGAAAGTTCCCCTACTGTTTCTATACTTTGCTCAAAATTAATTCTTAAAGTAGGGCTGGGGAAACGCTTCAAAACGTCAACAATCGTTATACCATTAGGATTTGCGGCGGCTGCTACTATAAAGGCAGAACGTAAAGCTAACTTACCATTTTGTCGGGTTTCGTTACGCAGTAGTTTACCTAAACGCTCTAGAATTTGCTCCCCTAAGGAAGTATAAGTAAACTGGGATATTAATACAGGGTCTAACTGGAAGCGGGTAGAAAGCAATTCTTTAAGTTGACTCTCTTGTATGGGCGTTAGTCTTCTAGTGTAAAACTTAAACTCCCTGGTGATTTTACCTTCTTTGGCAAATAGTTCTAAGGAATCAGTAGAAATTGTAAATTCTCCAAAAGCTGAATAGTAAAAAGCAATTCTATCTGCACCCAAACTAGGAGTAGGATTAAAAGAAGCACAAAAGCATCCCAGACCAAAAACTCCTAAGATTATTTTCCCAACCATAAACTTTATATGGTTCTGAGTAAAAATATGAGTAGATGCCGACATACTAATTATTCAATTACCAAATTATGTTTAATTTAAAGAGTAATTCGGGATAATATCCTATTACCTAAGCTCAATTACCAATTACCTGTCCCAGTCAGAGGTTCTATAAAGACGTGCCGTGGCTCGTCTCTACAGATTTCTAATTTACTGACTATATTCGCTGCTTAAATGGGCGATCGCTTGTTTAATCCAATCTTCTACATAAGCATCTTTGGTTAGTCCAATATCTTCACTGACAAAATGTAAGGCTTGGCTGACTTCTTGGGCAGTATACCCCAACGCCAACAAAGTCATCTGTACCTCTTCTTGAATACCGGGTTCTGGTCCCCCTGTAGCCACGAAAAAACCTGCTGATTTGCGCCACTCAATTAATTTGCTCTTTAATTCCAAACAAATGCGCTCGGCTGTCTTTTTACCGATCCCAGGAGTTTGAATCAGTATTTGTACATTACTAGTGACAATAGAGTGCACCAACTCGGGTATTTCTAAAGTATCCAGCATGGCGATCGCAAGAGCTGCACCAATACCACTGACACTTTGTAAATAACGAAATAAATCCCGCTCTGAAGGAGATCCAAAACCATAAAGATATGGTACCTCATCCCGAATTTGGAAATGGGTAAATATCTGTACTGTACCCCCAGAATCCGGCAGATGTTGCGCTAGTCGGGCTGGAATTTGCAAATCATACCCTAAACCATTGACTTCCAAAGTTAAATAATGACGATTGCCATTACTATTCTGAACGCCAGCTACAATGCCCTTAAGATAACTAATCATGCCAAGAAACCAAAATGTTTCAAACCTTCTAAAATTCCACCTGCACAATATTTCTTTGCTAAATAATGATATTCAGCAGGATTTTGATTGTGCCACTCAAGTAATTCCGGACGAGCATTCCCTACAATAATTCCTCTTTCATCACCTACGGCAAATAAGGCAATATCATTACCAGAATCGCCACAAGCTACTGTCCGAGTCGCTGGGATGTCCCATTTTTGACGGAGAAACTGCATTGCTTGACCTTTATCGCTGCGCTGGGGAACAATGTCAAGATCAATTCCGCTACTATAGATTAATTTAATGTTTAATCCAGCAGCCAACAGAGCCGAATCCAATAGGGGTAGAACTTTCGCCGCAGCAGCAGCTTCAATGTGAAAACTCACTTTAAAAGCACCTTGTTCAGAACTTGGTTGCATAAGTAACTCAGGGAATTCCGCAGTTTCTGATAATACCAGTTCTTTGTCCCATTCTGGCGAAAGTTTTTCAGACCAGTGTACATCAGGTTTATCTTTTCCGTCCAAATATATTTCTGTTCCCACAGAAACTACTAAAGCATCAGGATCGATTAGCTGCTTTTCCTCTTTCAGTTCTTGGTAAAGAGTGCGCGATCGCCCTGTGGCATAAACAATTTTAGAACCGTGTTCCTGTCGGTGTCTGCTCAAAACATCACTTAATTCTAATAGAGCAGCATCAT
>JBCCDM010000489.1:0-4231 GCA_039030795.1 Cyanobacteria bacterium P01_A01_bin.84 | reverse complement strand
GAATAACCAAAAATTACCAAACCAAACCCAAGAATGCGCTTATTCTTCCTGTATTGTCTATTGTTTATTTTTCAGATAGCCTATCCCCAGACCAAATCTTTGGCGGTCTCCCATATTCCTGAAGAGTTAAAGAAAAATGCCAATGCAGTGGTGCGTTTGGATGAAATGCGGATTCATCTTATCTCTACCCGGAAAATGTTCTACAAAGTAAGGGAAGTGGTTACGGTAATGAACAGATTGGGAAATAATCATGCACGTACAAGGGTGTATTATGATAAAGAAAAAAGAATAAAAAATATTGAAGCATATATTTACGATGGTTTCGGTAGGGAAATTGAGCACGTGAAAAGAAAGGATTTTCAAGATGTTAGTGCTGCCGACGGTTTCTCACTTTATACGGACGATAGGTTGCTTACCTACACATACACTCCGGTACAATATCCATATACGGTAGAATTTACTTACGAAGTAGAGACTTCTGACACGGGCGTTTTTCCTTCTTGGTATTTCTTGTCCGGATATTTAGGAAGTGTTGAAAAAAGCATATACGCCATTCAATATGATTCAGAAGCTTTAAAACCTATAATCAAGGAAAACAGACTTTCGGATTTGGATGTTTCCGTCGAGGAGAAACCAGGCATGATCGTCTACAAGGCAAATAATATCCCAGCTATCAAAAGAGAAAGCCTTAGCCCTCCCTTTAGTGCAATTGTACCTAAATTGTCGGCCCGACTAACAAATTTTTCCTTTAAAGGATATGAGGCCGAGGTGAATAATTGGAACGACATGGGAAAGTGGATGCAGGATAAACTATTGGAAGGAAGAGCCGCGCTTTCCGAGGAAACAAAATCTAAAGCCAGATTATTGGTCAAAGGGGTTGAAGACGATTTGGAAAAAGCCAAGATCATTTACAAATATGTCCAAGAGAATACAAGATATATAAGCGTGCAGATCGGTATCGGAGGCCTCCAACCTATTAGTGCAATCGATGTGGATCGTGTAAAATATGGGGATTGTAAGGGACTCTCCAATTATACCATGGCACTATTGAATGTGGTGGGGGTCAAGTCCTACTATACCACGGTTCAGGCGGGTGAGACAAAAGAGGATTTTGAAGAGGATTTTGCAGATTTGATTCAAGGTAACCATATTATCCTGGCAATTCCATATAATGACCGGTACTATTGGATCGATTGTACCTCACAGATACATCCGTTTGGCTTTATTGGGGATTTCACGGATGACAGAAAGGTATTGATAATAAATGACAAAGGTGGCAAGATTGTGAAAACAACAGCATACCTAAACGAAGATAACTACCAAAATATATCGGCTGTATATTCATTAAATGAAGAAGGAGGTATTTCGGGTGATATCACTATAAAAACAGAAGGAATTAGATATAACAATCGATTTTATTTAGAAGACGAAACACAAGAAAATATTTTAAAACACTATAAAAAGTATTGGAGTAACATTAATAACCTGGAGGTAAAACAAAATGAATTCAACAATGATAGGGACAGTATCGTATTTGTTGAAAAGGTAAGAATAAATGCCAGTAACTACGCTACAAAGAGTGGAGGAAGGATTTTATTTGCTGCGAACGTTTTTAATAATAAGAATAGCATACCGGATAGATATAGGAATAGAAAATTACCATTTGAAATTCAGCGGGGCTTTTTAGATGAGGATGAATTTATGATACACCTGCCCGAAGGATATACTATAGAGGCGATTCCCGATGAGCAGACCATAGAGAATGAATTTGGCTCCTATCAAATGTCGGCAAGAGTTGTAAATGATAAAAAAGTCATTGCCTATAAAAGAAAACTTCTTATTAGGGAAGGTGCTTATCCCAAAGAAAAATATAAACTATACAGGGACTTTGTTAAAGCAACGGCCAGAGCGGATAATGCTAGAATTGTCCTCTTAAAAAATAACCCATAAATCACTTTTAAATTATGTTACGGAAAATTACACTATGGAGCATTTTGATCATCACAAGCTATGGTTTATATGGCCAAAAAGTAAAGTTTGGTAAAATCTCCGAGGAAGAATTATTGGAGAAGTCGTATGAAAAAGATTCTTCGGCTTCTGCAGCTGTGTTATACAGGAATATAAGGGTATCCTATAAATATGTTCCGAATGAAGGATTCATGATAACTACAAGAGTACATGAAAGGGTAAAAATATACAATAAAGATGGGTTCTACTATGCAACCATTGCAGAAAGACTATATAAAGATGGGGCGGGTGATAAGGAAAAGGTCAATGGTTTAAGGGGGTATACCTATAACTTGGAAAATGGCAAAATTGCCAAGTATAAATTAAAGGGTTCCGAAACCTTTTCAACTTCTTTGTCAAAATATAGAAACGAGGAAAAGTTTACTATGCCCAATATAAAGGAAGGCAGTGTAATAGAATATGAATATAAAATAAGTTCCCCTTTTTCGTATAATATTGATGAAGTTGTTCTTCAGTATGATATTCCAATAAAGCAACAGCATATATCCGTATCCACACCGGAATATTATAATTTTAAACCGGTTATGAAAGGATATTTAGGGGTAACGCCAAAGTATACCAAAGAATCGGGAAAAATAAACTTTCAAACAAAAAATAGACAAACGGATAATAATGTGACCACAACGAACTATAGTTCCAACACGGTAGACTACATAATCAATACGGCCAGTTTGGATATGCAGGATGTTCCAGCTCTAAAGAAAGAGCCCTATGTTAATAATATGAACAATTACAGATCTACCATTAAATACGAACTGCAGTATGTTAAGTTTCCAGACTCCCCGTTAA
Source organism: Cyanobacteria bacterium P01_A01_bin.84 (assembly GCA_039030795.1). GTDB lineage: Bacteria > Cyanobacteriota > Cyanobacteriia > Cyanobacteriales > Nostocaceae > JBCCDM01. Next base: position 1,414 of record JBCCDM010000489.1, on the reverse strand, counting down.
AGGCGTATTCAACAAATTGGGAAAAAGTTGTAAAAACCATTTACGAAAGACCAAGTTTTGGACAGCAATTAAAACAGACGAAATATTTTAAAGACGACCTGACCGCAATTCTTGGTAATGTAACGACTGAAACTGAAAAAATAGGGGCTATTTTTTCTTTTGTGCAACAACGTATGAATTGGAATGGTTTTCATGGGTATAATACATATGAAGGTGTTAAAGATGCGTACAAGGAAAAGAAAGGAAACGTTGCGGATATTAATCTTATACTGGTCGCGATGCTTAAGAAGGCCGGTCTAAAGGCAAATCCTGTTTTAATAAGTACAAGAAATAACGGAGTGCCCTTGTTTCCTACAAGGGAAGGGTTCAATTATGTAGTGGCATCGGTTGAACTTGGCGGTAACACGGTTTTTTTGGATGCTTGTAATAAATTTACCAAACCCAATCTTCTTCCAACTAAAACCTTGAACTGGTTTGGAAGATCCATAAATGAGGACGGTTCTTCCCAAGAAGTTTCAGTACTTCCAAAAAAGCTTTCAAAAGAAGTCAGTATGATGAACGTAGAGTTGAAACCAAATGGAGATCTGGAGGGCAAACTAAGAAAAAATTATACGGATTATGATGCCTATGTATTTAGAAATAAATACAATGGTGTAAGTGAAGAGGACTATCTGGAAAAGTTGGAAAACAAGAACAATGGAATGGAAATATCCAATTATAAGACCGTTAATAAAAAAAATGTATCAAAACCCATAACGGAAAGTTTTGACTTCTATTTGGAAAATCAAGCGGATATTATCGGAGATAAAATATATTTTTCTCCCTTGTTGTTCAATACGTTGTCCGAGAACCCCTTTAAGTTAGACCAAAGAAACTATCCCATAGATTTTGCCTATCCTTCACAGGAAAGGTATATTGCAAATATTACGGTGCCTTCCGGATATGAATTAACTTCCAAACCGGAAGATGTAAGTCTGGCGATGGAAAACAATATGGGTAGTTTTGTCTATAAGATAATAGATCAAGGGAATAACAAGTTACAGGTAATGGCCGACCTTAAGATTAATTTACCGGTAATACCGGCACAACAATATGAAGGTATTAAACAATTATTTAAAAAAATGGTAGAAAAAGAAACGGAAAAAGTAGTTTTATCTAAAATCTAACAATGAACATACAAAACGCCCAACAAGCGGTAGATGAATGGATAAAGCGCCATGGAGTACGTTATTTTGACGAACTCACCAATATGGCCCAATTGACCGAGGAGGTCGGCGAGGTGGCGCGCATTATTGCCCGTCGTTACGGTGAGCAAAGTGAAAAGGATTCCGACAAGGATAAGGATTTAGGTGAAGAATTGGCCGATGTGCTCTTTGTAGTATTATGCCTGGCCAACCAAACGGGAATAGATTTG
>JBCCDM010000488.1:0-4236 GCA_039030795.1 Cyanobacteria bacterium P01_A01_bin.84 | reverse complement strand
AGACGTGTTGACCAATCTCTGTATCTCGGTGCTAAAGAGTCCTGAAAAAGCAAAGAAAATCAGTTGGATTCAAAAAATTAAACTCTTTTTTCAGAGGAAGTAGTATTCCTATCCAAGTTGAGATTATGAGTTTTGAGATTATAAGTTTTGAGATTATGAGTTGTGGGATTAGAAGTGTTTATTTTATGAAGTGTATTTTATGAATAAAATTATTTACCCTACGCTGAATTTATTTCTCTACGATATACGGGATGAGTTGGGACAGAGTAAAGAGGAATTTACTCAAAATCAAGAATATTTTAAGCTGAAGTTACCATCGACTCTAAGTGCATCTATATCCTCTCACGATAGGGGTTTTAACGTAGAATATGGCGAGTTACTTGGTTCTCAAAGAATTGAGCGATTTACTAGCAAAAATAAGACCTATGAAGGATATTACTATCCTGTACGGATGAACGATACTTATGGACTTTTATTAGATTGTTCGATTAATGATAAAGTAAATCCTCAACCAGTAAGTTGTTTAAAAAATTTAAGAATGGAGGTTGAAAGGAAAATTCAGGGTAGTAGATATAGTATTGGTCAAACATGGATGATTCTGGGTTATTTATCAGAAGATTATTTAGTTGGAGATGATATTTCTGTTTCTGATAGTATTTCTGGGATTCTTGATATTGCTTATGAATGTTATGAAAATTTGATGCCCCACAGAAATGCAGAAAAGGATTATCAGGGGGATGGTAGTATTTTAGGAGGGAAACTGTTTGAATTTTGGCATCACGAATTTAATTTACCAGGGGAATTAGTAGACAATATCCCAGAAATTGGAGATTTTGTAGAAAATAACCATGTAATAGTTGTTCTTTTCCCCAATCAAGCAGATATGAGACAGTTTGCTGAACTTAACTATGACTGGATGCGTCTATTTAAGTATCGCAATACAATACTTTGGGCTTATGCTCAAAGTCTTTTACTCAAAGAAATGTTAAAAAATCAATTTCAATACATACAAGGCTATATTAGAGATTTAATGGGAGATAAGTCTCAATATATCTCTAATGAGAAATTGAAGAAGATTTTAGATGAAGCTCGTATAAGTATGTCAGAATATGCAATTGATTTTACTTATTTTAAATCCCAAGCTCGTACTATCAAAACTAATTTATATAACTATCAGAAAATTCTTTCTAGCATTATTGAGTCTGCAAATAAAGCAAACCTATCTAAAAATCGAGCAAGCTATGTTCCTAGAATTATTGTAGATAATGACCTTTGTGTATTAGAAGAATTTTGGAGAAACTCATCAGAAAAATATCATTTACAGCTAACAAGAGATAGTGAAAATCTCCGTCCTGGTATTGGTTTATTGGAAGTATTGATAGAAACTATTCAAGCTACTGTTACCCTTCGACAAGCAGAAAGCGATCGCAAGTTTAATGCAACGATTCAGACATGGGGTTGGGGTTTAGCGATCGCATCTATTTTTGTTTCTATAGTTTCTTCGAGTATTGGTGAAGTCAGCATTGATAAAAAAAATTTACCGTTTAAAAATTATCTCACTGATATCTTCCCTGGTTTGTACGATGAGTGGGTAACATCAGTCTATATATTCTTTCTAAATATTATCAGTTTTACCATTAGTTTACTTCTAGCCTTAGCTGTATGGTATCTATTTCAGAAGTTTTTGAGTTTTTTGGGTAGATTGTGGAGACTGAAAAATAGAAAACGATGAGATATAGTGCAAAAGCGTAAGTAAGAAGTAAAAAGCTTACTAATTATAGGTTTTAGGTTTAAGTAATATCCTAATCTAAATACGTAGTGCTTAAGACTTACGCAAAAGCATGGTAAATCCCTCATTACGAGTGATAGCAATCTATAAGCTCTGTCGAGCAAACTCCATCTTAAGGTCTGAATAAAAAGTATTTAACGGAACAAAATTATTGCATATGTCTTAAAATCTCGGAACTATAAGCTGATAGCTGGACTAAATATAAAAGACATTTTTTCTTACATGTCAATAGTATTTCACTCTCCCACAGCTAAATAATATTCTTATCTAGTACTTAAATACTATGACTTCCTTTCATTTAAAAATCCGACGTGTTGAGAAAGTCTGTACTTTTGAGTTGTCTTGGGGAATGGGACAGCAACTGACAACCGTATTAGATTATCCAGAACACTTAACAAATTTATATACAGATTGGCAGTGGAAATACTTAAAATTTTATCAATCTTTGGTACGTGGAAGAGTTGGAAGTAGTGGGAGTATACCTATACATGATACCGACTGGCGAACTAAGTTGGTACAGGCAGAAGCTAAATTACTTTCTGAGTTCTATTATTGGCTTAATAGCGCTGAACTATTAGAAGTTCGCAAAGCGATAGTATCACAGAATTTGACGCAGAAGAATTACTCTTCTAGTATTATTGATGTATTTTTAACTTGTCACCCTCCAGACTTAGCACGTTTCCCTTGGGAGACTTGGGAAATTGGTGCTGAATTTAGTTCTGACAAAACTATACGCATTGCTCGTACACCTACAAATATACGCTCTGGAGTAATATCTTCTCCTCGTCGGGAAAAGATAAGAATTCTAGCTATTATGGGAGATAGTACTGGTTTGAATCTATCGTCTGATAAAGAAACACTTCAATCACTATCAAAAATTGCTGAAGTTCAATTTATCGGATGGGAAACTGGAGAAAATATAGAGCAATTAAAATCCAAAATTTGTCAAGCTTTGGTATCTAAGAGAGGTTGGGATGTATTGTTCTTTGCAGGTCATAGTAATGAAACATCCCTCACTGGTGGAGAGCTAGTAATTGCACCAAATCAATCTATATTAATTAGCGAAATTGCAACTCAATTGACCATTGCAAAAAATCGGGGGTTGCAATTTGCTATTTTCAACTCTTGTAATGGGATGGGTATAGCAAATGCTTTGATAGATTTAGGACTAGCTCAAGTTGCAGTGATGCGCGAACCAATACACAATATAGTAGCTCAGGAATTTTTAGTACGCTTCGTAGAAAATCTCTGGGAATATAAAGATGCTCATGAGTCTCTTATAGAAGCCTGTCAATATCTGAAAATTGAAAAGAGTCTGACTTATCCTTCAGCTTATCTAATTCCCTCATTATTTCGACATCCTCATACTCCAGTATTTAAATTACAGCCTTCTGGTTGGCGATCGCAATTAAAAAGGTTTTTACCAACAAAATTTGAAGCGATCGCACTCAGTACAATTATGTTACTGGGTTGGTTAAACTCAACTCAAGAGTGGTTAATTGAGAAACGGGTATTGATGCAAGCAGTATACCGTCAACAAACCAATCAGGTAAATAGAAATACTTCCCCTAATATTTTGATTGTACAAATTGACGAGGAGTCAATTCAAAAAGCCAAGATAGCTCAACCAAATCCTATAAGTCGCAACTATCTAGCAAGAATAATTAATCAATTGTATGCCTTAGATGCCAAAGTGATTGGTGTGGATTACTTACTTGAGAGGAATCCAAAATATAATGATAGCGATAAATCATTATTTAGGTCTGTAAGTACCTCAGTAAACCAGAAAAATACCTGGTTTATTTTTGCATCTAGATATAAAGATGGTAAATATTCTCAAGTACGTCCCCAAATAGCTCAACCAACTTGGAGTTTACAAGGAGATATTTGGATTCCTTTATGGAATGTCAAACCTTTACCTTGGTATGAAACTACTCCAAAACCTTTTTCTTATCAACTAGCAACAGCTTATAAACTTGAACAAAAGCGTAAAAGTTTATCTTCTCACAATGAAGTGATGGAGAAGGGTCTGATTATACCCATACCAACTCTAGAAAATCAGGAGAAATTAACAACTCAAGTGCAAGCATACATCAATAATTCTTCCGATGTAAACAATACACCTTTCATATCAAAAAGAAGCGAATTGCAACCCATAACAGCATTCTCCTATCAATTTAATAAGCGTTGGTTACAACCAATCCTCGATTTTTCTATACCTCCTACCCAGATATATGACATCGTACCAGCATGGCAAATTTTAGAGGATAAACAAGCATTTTTACAATCGAGAAGTTTAAAAAGCCTAGAGCAAACCATAGTGATTATTGCACCTGGAGGCTATGACGAAGCTGGAATATCCATAAATGGTGAAGACAATTTTCCTCTAACACCAGCACTATCTTACCTACGCAATCTTCAAAAACCAGCAGATATCAGAGAAAGTT
>JBCCDM010000487.1:0-4239 GCA_039030795.1 Cyanobacteria bacterium P01_A01_bin.84 | reverse complement strand
GCAATATTATCCACAGCAGGGAGAAACTCTGCTTTAGAAGCAGTAGCCCAGGCTTTAGAAACCGCTACGCCCGAGATAATTGCGGCTAACGAAGCTGATCTAAAAGCTGCGGTCGAAAATAATATTGCCCCTGCACTCTGTGCCAGACTGAAGTTGGGAGAATCTAAACTTCAGTCTGCGATCGCTGGTGTCAGAGATGTGGCATAAATATAGTAATATTACTTATAGATTTTACGACTAGACCCCACTACATCCAGCTAATTTTCTTGCTACCAAAGGTGTAGATTGAGCAGCGATAAGTTCAATTTCTCCTGAAGCATTACGGATGAAACTATTAGCCTCTAGAATAACTGGTTGATTTAATAGATTTGTAATTTCAACAACTTCATTATTCTTTTGCTGAGAATATGTTGATAAATCCCTAATATCTGACCAACTGCGGCTGATATCAATTTGCTGTGTTGGATTTTGAGGTATTCCACCCCGTCCTGTTGTGACAAAACTACTACCAATATTATTAGAACAACCTGTGGCAATTTGTTGTGATGAGTCTGATAATTCTTCGGGTAATTCAATTAAACCAGAACCAGGGTCAATAGCAATATTATTGATTTCGACTGTACCATTAATACCAAATTCAGAACTTGCGGTAATATCGTTTCCTGGGGTGAGTGAGTCGCGAAATTTTAGCCCAAATACACCTTGAGTTGCAATATCAATGTTACCGCCATTACCTTCAACAGCATTTGCAATAATATCGCTATTTTCAAAACCGGCGATGATAGGAGAATTGATGGTGATATTTCCGCCATTACCTGTACCTAATGCTTCAGTATCTATGAGGCTATTGTTTCGTAGTATCAAGTCGGATTTTAGATTCAATTTGATGTTACCACCTTCGCCAGAAGCAGTATTAGCAATTAATTTCCCCCCATGACTAACTAATAGAGAGTTAGTACTTATATTTAAATTTCCCCCATTCCCCGACCCCTGATTATTTACAGAAACTCTTCCATTGTCCACTTGTAAATTGGGAGTATTAATGGTCAAATTTCCAGCATCTCCGCTAGGACGATCGGGAAGTCCAAAATTTTGACGAAAAATTTTAGGGAAAATTGCTGCTGCTGTACTAATAGTACTACCAGTTTTCACCCCTATATATCCTGAAGCATTGATGGTGACTGTTCCACCTTGACCACTATTAAGAGTTCCAGCAGTAACACCGGCTCCATTCTCTAAAATTAGTTTAGATGTATTCAGACTTAAAGACCCTCCTTTACCTTCACTAAAGGTAGTTGAATCTATACCAGAAATGGATAAATTTCTTGGTTCTAAACCCCTAATTTCTATAGTCCCTGAGACATTTACATCTAAATTTCCACCATCTCCTTGTCCAAGAGTAGTAGTAATAATTTTGCTACCATCTGTCAATACTATATTTGATGCAATGATACTAATATCACCCGACTTCCCAAAGCTAAAATTGCTTGTCACAATTCCACTGAGAATATTTGGATTTAAGGGTGCGGTGCGATTTCCTTGAATATCCCCAGTAATATTGACAGTAATATTACCTCCATTCGCAGCACTGTAAGTTCGTGCGACGAACAATCCTCCATTATCAAAAGTTAAATTTCCAGCAGAAATATCAATATTCGCACCTTTCCCTGCACCTAGATTTTCACTCATGAAGCGACTAGAAATAACTCCCGTAACAATTCCTAAATCCGGTGCTGTTCTTACATTTCCACTTAGATATAAAAAATCTGCTGCACTAACTTTAATATTACCAGGTGCTTGGGTTCCTATAGTTTGAATTAAGGCTCCGGAACCATCTTTAAGACTAATATTTTCACCTTGTATTTGAATTCCACCACTAGTTAAACCACTTGCATCTACTAAAGATTGTTTAACAAGTTGAATGTCTCCAAAACTTTTAATTTCCCCATAATCTAACTGGAATTCAGTTGATGTATAATTAAGACCAACTGTTCCTGCTTGTACCCCACCTAATTCAACTCTACCGTTTTCAGCAGTCAGAACACCGCCTGACAAATTGACATTTCTTCCAACTAATGCGATCGCTTTTCCCGGATTCACCTGTAATGTTGATTGGGTATTGCTCCGAATTACAGGTGTCAATTCTCCTCCAATTAATCTATGTCCTGTACCGTTCACTTGAATTGCACCAGAATTCATTCCCATCTGCAAACCCATGGGTACACTTACTTTTAATAATGCCGTACTTTGAGTATTTATGGCGCTAAACTGAAATTCATCTTCAAACAGCACGCTTTCTGCTGTCGTTCCTAAAAAGGAACCACCAATATCTAATTTTGCATTTTTCCCAAATACAATCCCCTTGGGATTGATCAAAAATAAATTTATCGAATTATTACTGTTGAGGGTGCGAATCAAACCATCAATATTAGAAATTGAACCACCAGTTACCCGACTAAATATAGTAGTGATATTGGGTGTATTAGTTAAATCAAAAGTTGCAGAACCTCCAGTGGGTAATGAAAATTCTCTGAAACTATGAAATAAATTATTCCCTTTTTCAATACCATTAATAATAGTAAAGTTATTACCATTGGAGTTGACATTGGTATTTGTAGTTCCATCAGATGTTACCTGAGAAGAAGCTGGTAAGATTATTCCTGAAGTTAGTAAACTACTTATAAATCCAGATAAAAAAGTAACAAACTTCATATCTAATAAATATTTGTATTATTTGAAGTTATTATTCCCACTATCTTGGTACTACTAACCTTTATCTTTAAAATACAGTATAATTACCCGAATGATTGCTATCAAAACCTTGTCAATAATGGCTTACAAATTTTTGGACTGGTCTAAAATCAAAATTATTTTTTAATAACCAGAAACACTGTAGAGACGTTCTTATAAGCCGTCTCTACAGGGATTCTTATCCGTATTCAGCAATGCCGATTATTTATTTACTTTGACTTATTTACTTTGACGACTCAATTCTCGCTTTCGCATCTTTGCAATAACCTGTATTCGTCGCTTGAATTGCTCAAAGTTTTCATTGTTCAGTTCAGTTTCCTGCCATACTGAACGTTTCATTAATTTGGCAAACCATATATTAATTTGAGGATAATTGTGAAAATCAATTTTTAATTTAGGTAATAAAGACATATCTGTACCTAAAACAATATCTGCAATACTCAAATTTTTGCCACCGAAATAAGAGTTATCCCCCAAAGTTGTATTCAAAAATTCCAAAACTTTGTTTATATGTTTCTTTGCTTGAGAATATTTAAGTGACTCTTCATCTTCAAATAACAAAGTAATCACTTTTGATAATAGTTCATTTGTAGAAACCATTTTTACCATGCTTACTCTACCCAAATCTTGGATATTTTTTGGCAATAATTCTGGTGTGGGATATTTTGCTTCTAAATAATCCAAAATTGCTAAGGATTCTATAATTTTGAAACCATGGTCATCTATGACTGGAATATGATGAAAAGGATTGATTTCTAGATACTCCGGCTCCATCTGATCGCCGTTCAGATCCATTAAAACAGACTCAAAAGGAATTCCCTTCTCTAGCAAATATCGCCACACGCGTCGTGCCATAGGAGAAAGAGGATTGTAGTAAAATTTCAGCATAATTTCAGTGCGATCGCTATGTGATTACTTTTAGGCTTTACTGATATTTCCCACCAGTTGCAATAGTTCGAGTCTCCGAAGTTCAGCCCCCAATCGGAGACTCTTGTTGAAAATATTACAAAATGTAAATTTATAGAAGTAAAGCAGAAACGAAATTAAGATTAGCACAAAAAAGACTGATTGGTCTTAAAAAGGCAAAAAATATTTTTTTATTGTTATTAGGACTTACGCACTCGTAACGAGAAATAAAGCTTTGCGTAAAGTCGTTCCGGCATAGCTAACGCTTAAGACGTAGTCTGCTTGATAGAGCTTATACTTTCCTACGGTCGCTCCGGACGTAAATGTGTAGATCGTGCGTAATTTCTGGTTATATCAGAATAATTACGGATTAAAAAGGTAAGTAAAAACTAGTTTATTTGAGTAAATTTATGAAATACGTATAAATAAATTGAATAAATATATCAGGACTTACGCAAAATCAACGTAATCCCGTCATTACGAGCGATAGCGACGTAATCGCAATAAACCCTGCGTTGACGTAGTCTGCTCGATAGAGCTTATGCTTCCCTACACTATGTTCCGGTCGCAATGATAAATCTT
>JBCCDM010000486.1:0-4242 GCA_039030795.1 Cyanobacteria bacterium P01_A01_bin.84 | reverse complement strand
CGTAAGCGCCGTCATCTTACAGAAACGTCGTCTTCGACGACTGGCAAAGCAAAGCTTTGCGCGCTCTTAGCCACAGAGCCGTAGGCTCAAGTCGCGCCACTGCGTGACGCTTGCCTGCGAAGCAGGCTGTGCTCTTAGCTTTTTTAGATTCAAGTAGTTATTTAAAAGTTAACTATTATAGATCTAGAGCTACGCAATTGTTTCGTTTCTGACTTATATACTTGCTCATTTTAATTCACACCAGACGTAAGATAATATGTAAATATGATATTTAGCGATCATACTTATCTAAAATATCATTAAAAAGAGACTCATATCGACGTGCTGGAATTTCCTGGGCAAATTCTTGTTGAACTTTTTCACGGGCACGATAAGCCAATTTTTGGTATCTTTCTTTATTTTCTAAGACCCAGGCAATTCCCCTAGCTAAATCCTCTATTTCATAAGGTTGAGCTAAATACCCATTACTTTTATGCTCAATCATCATAGGTAAACCACCAATATCAAATCCAACGCAGGGGATTGCACAAGCAAGAGCTTCTAAAATAGTGTTTCCAAAAGCTTCTTGAATAGATGGAGCGGCAAACACATCGGCAGCTGAATAAATCAAAGCTAAAGAAAGATCGTCTTTAAATTTACCAAGATAATGATCTCTAAACCCAAACTGAGGTGGATTATCTGGTCGAGAGCCTCCAAAAATTACTAGTTCCAGTTCTTCTTGATACCAAGATTGATTTAAGTATTGTAGTGCCTGTTGCAATTGGAGAAATCCTTTCCTTTTATCACTAGTTGCTCTTGCAGCACCAAAAAAAACTAGTTTTTTGTCTTGAGGTAAATTGAGTCGATCTCTGGCTATCTTTTTATCTATAGGTTTATATATATTGATATTAATGCCATTGGGAATTACCTCAATTCGTAAATCTTTAAAAAGTGAACTAGAACTTGCGCACTGGGCTAACCAGGGACTCAAGGTAACAATGGTCAAATCTAAATTTTTCCAAGCTTTAGATTTGCGCTGCCATACCCAACGGGATAGATCGTAATTTTTACTACTTCCTAGTTGAGGACAGGCTCCACAAGAGCTAACATAGCGGTCGCAATCCTTAGTGTAATGACACCCTCCTGTAAATGCCCACATATCCCGTAAAGTCCACACTAATGGCTTATTGAACTTAGCCAGAGTTTCAATCTGGAGATAACTACTACAAATCCAATGCAGATTAATGATATCTGGATCGAGTTGGGCTACTTTAGAGTTAATATTGTCTGGCAGCCATTGTAGAGAATATTTACTACGGTCGCGATGAGGATACAACTTTAAAGGTAGTTGATCTAAAGTCAATCTTGCTCCAGTAACAACTTGCCCTATTCCTGATGAGGCTGGTGAACCAATGACCTGTTTGTTATCCGTTCGCTTAGTTTGTACCAACATCTGCGAATCAACACCGATACGCTGCAAACTTCTGTGTAACCTATGAGCACCGCGAGCAGCACCTGGGTTATTATCATCAGTGCTGAGTAATAATGTTTTCATCACTTAAGATTATTAGATGATTTAAATTAATAATAATGGTAATTTGAGTATAGACGTAGTGGGAGCAGGTCAAATATGTCAATACAAATGAACTAAAGTATGAGGAACTGCTAGTTACAACTGACGAATGATCTACACAGTTCAAATGTTCTTACAAAACTGACCTGCTCCCGACGTAGTCATAATATATGTTAATTACGTTTTGGATTAAATTCTTTAAATCACTTTAACCATTTTGATAAGTCACGCTGTAATAGTTCCTGAAGTTCTAAAATATCTTCACGAAATATCTCACGTAATTTTAGCTGTATTTCTAGCGACCTTGTCGGTTTAAGCATGTTTTTTTGCATTAGCTGGCTAATCATTTGTTTCCTAAAACGACTGGGAATAAAAGGTTTAAAAAAACTTTTAACTGAGTTGTTTTTGCGCAAAAAAGTATATAAAGCTTTGCTTTTAGGAATACCAGATATATTCTTTGGGGTAACAATCTCTGAAGTAAATGTTTCATCTACATTAAGAAAATGAAAAATATCTTTCAGGATCTCCGTAGGATTGTTTTTATAATCTTCAAAAAGGTAAACTTTAATCTGATTACGGTCAAATAATTTAAAATAGCGCTTTAACTGAGTAGCGTAAAAGCCCATATACTTGTAACGCCAAAGAAAACCCCAATTACTTTTGATACGTTTATCTTCTTCATCAAGAGCCTGAGCAAAATCGTCAATTGGTTCGCGATTATCTCTCATTGCATGGAGAAAAGCCGAATAAGCCCGATCAACTGGATTGCGCAGGATAACTATCAATTTAACGTTTGGTATATAGTATTTTATCCTTTCAGGTGCCTTGATACTCTGCAAGTACCAAGTAGTTGCTTCTCCAATCGCTACTTCATCATTAACGTTACGAAATAGATTTCGGTAAGCTGAGATATCGTTAATAGCAAAACGATAAGAATATTCATCCCCAGGACCGCAAAAATTCACTGATTCACCTTCAAAATCGAAAAATCCTGGTTCTTTGGTAGGACTCATATATATTTGAGGATGTTCTTTCAAATAATAATTAATGGCAGTAGTTCCTGCTTTTTGAGTACCAATGATTAAAAAATTTGGCATTGTCATAGGAATTAATTTTTTCTCAATTTCTTTACAGTTGAAGAGGCTGATAAATATAGTTTTCCATAGGTGTTTCCATACAGATTATTCCATTGATTAAATTTATTTAAATCTTTCTCAAATGAAGAACCTTGTTGGGCAATTTGCTCACTAAACAACTTTGATGCATACTTATAAAGCTCTATATCAAATTCATTTTGCCTTTTGATAAGATTTAAAGTTTCTTGAGAAAGATCTGACTTTAAAGGGCGGTCTTTGGTTACATTTCTTTTGATATAAAGAATATTATTCCAATTCAATAATTTTTTAAATAGCAAAAGACTTTTATCAAATGACTCTACTAATCCGACCCCGATAAAATGTTCTCGTAAATTTTTTTTTGCTTTATCTAACATCTCTATATCACATTTTCCGAAGGGAATAGGCGAATCTTTATCACCGTTAGTTGCAGCAATAGTTCGTGTTTGACTGTTATTTAACTCGGTTGAAACTTCAGAAAGAATACAGTCTTCAAGGCTCATCTTTTTAGATGTGACTAATGGATGAAGATAGTGGTTAGACTTACGGAGTACATAATAGTAGTAGGATATAACTCGTTCAACTGGGTTACGCAATAGTGTAATGTAAACAGACGGTTGAGGCAAAAAGCTATGTATTCCGAAGCCCATGTGACCCATAATAACTTTAATACCTTCTTTCTCGGTTACAGGAAGAATTTTAAATTCATCTACACAATCTTGAATCCGTTTTCGACTATCGGTACGTATACGGTAAATGCTATCAGGTTTGTATTGCCGCGCAATTATTTTGTTCAAGGTAGTTCCACCTACCTTAGGAATATGTAAAAAAATTACTGATTTATCAAGGTTTTTATTTTTATTTGACTTTAGCATGGATAAATTCCCAAAAATTTATTTTATTAATATGAGGATAGTAATTTTGTTATTAATTAATATCCGTTTTTCTTTTTCTGTGTCTTTTTAAGTAGTAGCTGCTTTATCTATAACAACTTCTTGATAAGTACCACACTGTACTATGCGACCTTTTTTCATCATATAAATGCGATCGCAATTTTCCACAGTAGTCAATCGATGGGCGATAATAATCAATGTTTTTGTTCCAGCCAAAGAACTAATTGCTTCGCTAACTAACTTTTCTGTCTCATTATCTAAAGCAGAAGTAGCCTCATCTAAAACTAAAATTTCTCGCTCGTGGTAAAGAGCGCGAGCAATCCCTATGCGCTGTCGCTGTCCCCCAGATAAGCGTAAACCTCTTTCCCCTACCATAGTCTTTATACCTTGGGGCATTTGCTCGACCAATTCTTCCAACTGAGCCGTTCTAATAGCCCTCTCAAGTCTAACTCTGTCAATCAAATGGTCGGGAACGCCAAAGGCAATATTTCTCTCAATCGTATCGTCTATTAAAAAAATAGACTGGGGAATATAGCCAATCAGATTTTGCCAAGAGCGAAGATTATTGTAAATAGATTGACCATCAACCCTGATATCCCCACTATTTGGTTGCAGCAGACCTAAAATAACATCTACCAAAGTTGTCTTTCCCGCACCAGATTTTCCAATTAAGGCAATAGAT
>JBCCDM010000485.1:0-4291 GCA_039030795.1 Cyanobacteria bacterium P01_A01_bin.84 | reverse complement strand
TATAAAACTCATCATACTAATACCTGATAGAGTTTGATTTTTACTGATAATGTATTTTGGGCAAGCTAGATGTATAAATTTTAATTTAGTGTATTCACTTACAAATAAATTAAGATTTGTGCGATACTAGTGAGTTTCCTGTTGGGGTATCGGGTAAATAGTTGTTAAGTTATACCAGAGTGCGAGTATTTATTTAATTAGAAAATATAAGGAAAATCAAGCATGACGCAAAGTAAGCGAGCGCTGATTACTGGAATTACTGGTCAAGACGGTTCGTATTTGAGCGAACTCTTGATGGAGAAAGGATATGAAGTTCACGGTATCATCCGCAGAACTTCTACATTCAATACTGACCGTATTGATCATATTTACGAAGATCCTCATCAGGAAGGAGCGCGTTTATTTCTTCATTATGGTGATTTGACAGATGGTACGACTTTACGTCGTATTTTAGAAGAAGTTCAGCCTGCTGAAATATACAACTTAGGCGCTCAGTCTCACGTCAGAGTTAGCTTTGATTCCCCTGAATATACAGTAGATGCTGTGGGAATGGGAACCCTACGTATATTGGAAGCTATCCGAGACTACCAACGTCGTACTGGTTCTGAAGTACGCTTTTATCAAGCAGGTTCTTCAGAAATGTTTGGTTTAGTACAAGCAGTACCCCAAAAAGAAGATACTCCCTTCTATCCTCGTAGTCCTTATGCTTGTGCAAAAGTTTATGGTCATTGGCAGACTGTAAATTACCGTGAATCTTATGATATGTTCGCCTGTAATGGTATTTTATTTAACCACGAATCTCCACGTCGTGGAGAAACTTTTGTTACTCGTAAGATTACCAGAGCTGTTGCTCGCATTGTTGCGGGTAGACAAAAGAAAATTTATATGGGTAATTTAGACTCTAAACGTGACTGGGGTTATGCTAAAGATTACGTCAAAGCCATGTGGCTAATGTTGCAGCAAGAGAAGCCTGACGATTACGTGATTGCTACAAATGAAACTCATTCTGTAAAAGAGTTTTTAGAATTAGCGTTTAAGTACGTTAATCTAAATTGGGAAGATTATATTGAGTTTGATCAGCGTTATTTACGTCCAGCAGAAGTTGACTTACTCATCGGTGACTCAACAAAAGCTCGCAATCACTTGGGTTGGACTCCTTCGGTTACTTTTGAAGAGTTAGTTTCTTTGATGGTAGAAGCTGACTTACAAGCATTTGGTTTAACTTCTCCCAATAGTCAAATGTCTTCAAATGTAATTAAAGATAATGCTATGGTTCGTCAGGAATTAGGCGCATTACATATGTGATATTAAAACGCAGTCATCTATCAGCAAATTTTTATCTTCTAGTATAAAACTAGTATAAAAACTGTTATATGCTGACTGCTATATTGCTTGTTATATTGCTTTTTATACTGACTAGGATAAAAATATGACCGGTGTAGAGTTAAAAAATAAACGTATTCTTGTCACAGGTGGAGCAGGTTTCCTGGGAAATCAGGTCATAAAACAGTTGTGTGAAGCTGGTGCTGACCAGGAGAAAATTAGCGTCACGCGATCGCGCGATTGCGATCTGCGTCAGATGGAGAACTGTCAACGTGCTGTTAAACAGCAAGATATTATCATTCACTTAGCAGCTCATGTGGGCGGTATTGGTTTAAACCGCGAAAAGCCTGCGGAATTATTTTATGACAACCTGATGATGGGGACTCAGTTAATTCATGCAGCTTATGAGGCTGGGGTAGAAAAGTTTGTCTGTGTTGGTACTATTTGCGCTTATCCTAAGTTTACTCCGGTACCCTTCAAAGAGGATGACATCTGGGATGGTTATCCGGAGGAAACTAATGCTCCCTATGGTATTGCGAAGAAAGCCTTATTGGTTCAACTTGAGGCTTATCGAGCCCAGTACAATTTTAATGGTATTTATTTGTTACCAGTTAATTTATACGGTCCAGAAGATAATTTCGACCCTAGAAGTTCCCACGTAATTCCAGCATTAATTCGTAAAGTCCACGAAGCTCAAATTGCAGGTGAAAAGGAAATTCCTGTTTGGGGTGATGGTAGTCCTACTCGCGAGTTTCTCTATTCTGAGGATGCTGCCCGGGGAATTGTTATGGGTACTCAATTTTATAATGAATCAGCACCTGTAAATTTAGGGACAGGTTATGAAATTTCCATTAAAGATTTAATTAATCTTATTTGCGAATTAATGGAATTCGATGGCAAAATAGTTTGGGATGCAGATAAACCCAATGGACAACCACGTCGTTGTTTAGATACCGAAAGAGCAAAGCAAGCTTTTGGTTTTACAGCCAATGTAGATTTTAGAGAAGGTTTAAAAAATACTATTGATTGGTATCGTCAAAATTCTCCGCAGCTAGTAGCATAAATTACAAGAAATTTAAATACATTAAGTCATATCTTTAATGCAGATGATTTTTTATTGTCTGCTTTTTTTATTGCTTTTAGTGTTTAGTTTTTAATGCAACGCGATCGCAGTGTAACTCTACAGAACATAGGTCTGTCAAACTTACAAGTTATTAAATTTGTATTTCTGAAAAAATTTCAATTTTGAACTTTGATATGATGTTACTAATAATACTTAGTATAGCAAACTCTATTTACTAACTGTGGAAGCAATAGAACATCAAATCAGTAAATCAGAACTACGTAGTTTACTGATGAAACAGCGTCGTTCTCTACTACAACAAGAATGGATTCAAAAGAGCGATCGCATTTGTCAATATTTACAAAACTCTTCTTTGTTTGTCGAAGCAAATACAGTTCTTTCTTATTTCAGTTTTCGTAAAGAACCAGATTTAAGTGGTTTATTTGTTGTTAAAGATAAACACCAGAATAAAAAATGGGGATTTCCTCGCTGCGTTCACAAATCACTAAGTTGGCATTTTTGGGAACCGAATCAACCTTTAACTACCAATAAGTACGGTATTCCTGAACCTTCGGTGAGTGCCACCAAAGTTCCCCTTTCTCAGGTGGACTTAATTATAGTTCCCTGTGTAGCTTGCGACTATCGCGGATACCGTTTGGGTTATGGTGGTGGTTATTACGATCGTTTGCTAAGTTTGCCACAGTGGGAATCCATACCAACCATTGGGATTACATTTGATTTTGCCTATTTGACAGAGTTATCAGTAGAAGATTGGGATAAAAAGCTACAAGTTGTATGTACTGAAACCGGATTCAAAATTAATCATGAATAACTCCTTAATATCACCAATTTCACATCAAAAAACTAGCATGATGTTGAATATGGTCTTCCATGAAAGAAGCAATAAAATAATAACTGTGGTCGTAACCTTTTTGATATCGTAATATTAAGGGTTGTTTAACCTCAGCGCAAGTTTCTTCAAATACACTTGGCATTAATTGTTCCGACATAAAATTATCGGCAGTTCCTTGGTCAATCAAGATAGAACCGTGAAATACACCATGCTTAACTAGTTCATTTGCATCATATTCGCGCCAAACTTCTTTATCGTCCCCCAAATAGTGACTCAAGACTTTTTGTCCCCAAGGAGATTGCATAGGCGCTGTAATTGGGGCAAATGCTGATACTGATTTATACTTGTTTGGGTTACGTATAGCACATACCAATGCACCATGTCCCCCCATCGAATGACCAAAAATACTTTGTTTATCAGGGTTAACAGAAAAATTTTCGGTAATAACTCTGGGTAATTCTTCTACTACATAACTATACATTTGGTAGTAATCAGACCAGGGTGCTTCTGTCGCATCTACGTAAAAACCCGCACCTGTGCCGAGGTCATAATCATTATCTTCTCCTTTAATACCTGTATTGCGGGGGCTTGTATCTGGGACTACTAGCATTAAACCATGTTTGGCAGCGTATTTTTGCGCCCCTGCTTTGATGATAAAATTTTCTTCTGTACAAGTTAAACCGGAGAGAAAGTAGAGAATGGGTACAGCATGAGATTTAATTTGTGGTGGTTCGTAAACAGCAAAGTGCATTTCGCTATTACAGCTAGTAGACTTGTGAGTATAAAATCCAACTCTACCACCAAAGCTTTTATATTCTGATTTCAGATTAAGAGGCATCAAAAAGTTTCAATAAGAATTTTGAATTGTTTGAGTTAAAAGATATTTTAAAGTGCATCCTGTGATGTTGGGAACAGTCTGCAAAAAAGTGAATAATTTATTGTTAAAGTAAAAAAGACCTGCTTCGCAACCGTCCACGGTGCCTGGCTGTCAGGCGAGGCGGCTGCTCACCAGCTCTGATGTTGAGCTCACTAGCGCTGTCAGCACGTCGACG
>JBCCDM010000484.1:0-4318 GCA_039030795.1 Cyanobacteria bacterium P01_A01_bin.84 | reverse complement strand
ATGGGGCAGGGCTCTTCCCTAAAGATCAACGGTAGTTTAAGCACAGATCCGGAACTATTGGAAAATGAGAAGATTTTTTATACTTGACAAATGAAAAATATCATGACCATATTTGAATGGTAAATATAAGTTGAGTTTCAATATTTTAATAGGTTTAAACAAGGTTATTATGAAAATTATTAAATTTTTGCCAGTATCTTTTTTGTACTTACTTTGCCTAAACACACCTGTATTCGCTCAATCTACACCACGTATTTCTAGTGGGGAAGTATATGTCAACTCTAGTACTCAAGGTTGTCTGGCTAGAGCTGATAGAATGCTACAAAAACTAAGAGTTCGTTCTACAAAAGGTAAGTATCACCGCACCGGTCATTATCGTGATGGAGTATTTAGAGTAGTTTGCTTTCCCACTAGAACAGGTAGAAGTATTGCGATGATATTTGCCGCTCACAACAATTCACAGTCAGTAGCAAATAGCTTTATAAATAGAGTCTTGAAAGATTTTTAAATTATTAGGACTTATGCAGAAGCGACGTAATCCCATCCGAGAGGTTGGCTTGCGCTACACTGCGTAAATGCGTAGCATATCCGCTAAGATAACGATAGCGAAGTATAAGCTCTATCGAGGACACTACGTCTTTGCGCAGCATAGCGCTAACTAACGCCTAAAATCTGAGTTAACTAACGTTATGCAGGAGCAAACGCTTCCGCGTGTCCTATATGACTTATGCTTCTCCTCACGGAGAAGCAAAACGTTTACGGATTATAGCGTTAGCTAACCCTACACTAAGTGAGCTTTGCTTCGGACAAATCTTCGTTGCATAAGTCCTGATTATATTTGCCGAACCTAAAGTTAGGGCTTCTATAAAATTCCAACCTTAGGAAATATTTTTATAAATTAATAGTAACAATAAACAATAAACTCTTATAATGTTTTTTATAATTTAGGTATTTCCAGTACACTTTGGACAATTCCTACAATATTTATTTTATGAATTATTTATAAAGATTATTTATAAAGATTATTTATCAGTCAAAGAATTTTTTAAATTTCCAAGCCACGCTCAATCAATAACTAATAGCGTAGTTTGGGAATTTACTAGGTTTCGGGGGTTATTATAAGCTGTTAATATCAAAATTGAACGCAAATAATTCCCCCTTTCCTTTGAACTTTAAATCCTCCATTGTTTAAGAATTAAACCAAGCTGTAATAGCTATAGCTAGAGCATCAGCAGCATCATCTGGACGAGGAATTTGCTCCAAATCTAATTCAAAAGCTACTGATTGTTGAACTTGCTGTTTGTCAGCATTACCATAACCCGTTAATGTTTGTTTGATTTGCGCTGGAGTAAACTCAACACAAGGTAAATTATGCTGTCCTAAAACCAGCATTACTACTCCTCGAGCCTGAGCAACTAAAATAGTACTTGACATTCTATAGAAAAATAATTTTTCTATGGCTACTAAATCTGGTTGAAATTGCTCAATTAGAACGTGTAAGTCATCATACAAAGTACATAATCTTTCTTCTAGATTGGTTTTTGCTGGTGTGGTGATTACGCCAAAATCAATTAAACTTAATGACTCATTATGATTTTCTGGGCAATTAATAACACCAAATCCTAAAATTGCTAAACCTGGGTCTATACCTAAAATCCGCTTTCCCATTACATTAAGCTAGACTGAGATGTCATGCGATCTAAATTTGGTTTTAATTTCTTTAAGCTTAAGATGCCCAAAACTATTGTTTGGTCGAAACATATCATTTTTATTGTGTAGTCCTTATAGTCCTTACGGCAATGGTATTAGCAATTTCTAGAGATAAATCAAGGTTCAATGGACTAAGAAAATGTAATAAATCAATACCCTAGGTTTATACCAGGTAGTGTACATTTTCTGTTAAACATTATTTGTAACTCTGCTGTATTTGAGCTATGTCAATTGGTTTCCTCAGACAAGTCCTCGATGCTTTACAGAAACAATCACGTCGTCGCACTCCCCGTCGGGTCAACCAGTGGTTTAAGTGGCTATCCCCAGGACTCTCAGTCAAACGCTGGCTACTAATTAGTATCACTGGTGTTATACTAGCGTGTCTCGGATTAGCTATCTGGGCAGGGAAAACCCCTATTTACTGGACAATTCAATTACTTAAGAAAATATTAAGTATTATTACTGATGTATTTCCGTACAATATTAGTGGTCCGTTAGTACTTGTGTTTGGTTTACTATTGCTTTTATGGGGTCAAACTCGTACTGTTGGTTCAATTACTGAGGTATTAAGACCTGGAGGTCAAGAAGAGTTAATTGATGTTTTAATAGCACATCGGCGTTTATACCGGGGTCCAAAAATTGTAGTTATTGGTGGTGGCACAGGTCTTTCTACGTTACTCAGAGGGCTAAAAATATATAGTGCCAATATTACTGCAATTGTTACTGTTGCTGATGATGGAGGTTCTTCAGGAAGACTGCGTCGTGAAATAGGAGTTCTTCCACCAGGAGATATTCGTAACTGTTTAGCAGCATTAGCTGATGAAGAAAAATTACTAACAGAGCTGTTTCAATACCGTTTTAGTGCTGGAGACGGGTTAAATGGTCATAGCTTTGGAAACTTATTTTTGACAGCAATGAGTGAAATTACTGGGGATTTGGAAAGAGCTGTTGCTGCAAGTTCTAAAGTATTGGCAATTAGAGGTCAAGTCTTACCAGCGACATTAAGTGATGTTCGACTTTGGGCAGAATTAGCTGATGGTCGTCGTATTGAGGGAGAATCTAATATCAGCTTAGCTGGGGGTAAAGTGGTCAAAATTGGCTGTACTCCCTCTAGTCCACCCGCCTTACCAGCAGCTATTAAAGCTATAAAAGAAGCCGATTATATTATTATGGGTCCAGGTAGTCTTTACACCAGTATTATTCCTAACGTTTTAGTACCGGACATTGTCAATGCGATCGCAGATTCTAATGCATCATGTATATATGCTTGTAATATCATGACTCAGCCGGGAGAAACTCAGGGATATAGCGTTGCAGATCATATTAGAGCTATCGACAATGCTTGTGGTAAAAAGTTATTTAATGCTGTACTAGTACATAAAAAGTCTCCTTCTCCTCGTGCTTTATTTCGTTATGCTAAAGAAAGTTCTTATCCGGTCTTTCTTGATAGAGAAGAAGTTACCCGTTTAGGGCGTAGAATTGTTTTAGCAAATGTCATACAGGAAGATGAAATAGGATGCGTCCGTCACGATCATAATAAACTGGCAAAGGTTTTATTGAAGTGGTATAGCCGTAGTCCTAGGGGAATGAACAAGTTAAGTAAAATTTATAACTGGTAAATAGATAGGTTGTATTTTTTATTGTGACGATGATTGATTTTTAAGACGACAGCATCTACCTTTTTTTTGGTAATAAGAATACTATAAACATAATTAAATTTATTTTTTTAACTTCGTTGTTATATAGAATTCCTGTACAGATTTTTGAAACAACACATAATAATATACACAATCGTAACACACCAAATTATAATAAATGGTGCGTTAGTTAATTATGTAGTGTAATGCCATTTCTTTGTAAAGATGCGCTTAATTCAGCCCACGGAAGTAGGCTTCTTAACTATAGCTCCAGCTTTCTAGGCTGAGAGCGATTTAGCGCAGCTTCATATAGAATTACTATAAGAAGATCAATACCTAATTTCTATGGGTAAGTGCAGGCTAAACAAAGAATTGTAAAAGTATATTTTTATACAAATTAAAATGTAGGGGATTAACTAATTAGAGACGATAGATGAATTGGACTATTCAATTATTAATAATATGCCAAACATAATAACAATATCATTGGCTGACTCTTTAGAAACCCATAGATTAGGTGTTACTCTAGGGAAAATTTTAGACTCTGGTAGTGTAATTTTATTATCAGGAGATTTAGGAGCAGGGAAAACTACTCTTGTAAAAGGAATTGGTGAAGGTTTAGGAATTTCAGAACCTATTGTCAGCCCTACTTTTACGTTAATTAACGAATATACTCAAGGACGTCTCCCACTTTATCATTTAGATTTGTACAGATTGCGATCGCATGAAGTAACACATCTAAACTTAGAAACTTATTGGGAAGGTATTGAAGTAACACCAGGAATTATTACTATAGAATGGGCAGAGAAATTATCTTATAAGCCAGATGCTTATATTTATATAGATTTGTATTCTCAAGGTGAGAATACTCGTCAAGCAAAGATTAGTCAGTATAATTGCGATATCAAAGATATATTTGTCTCTGTATTGGATAGATTTAAAAGTACATGATAAACAGTTAAATTATAGTT
>JBCCDM010000483.1:0-4331 GCA_039030795.1 Cyanobacteria bacterium P01_A01_bin.84 | reverse complement strand
TTTATCTCAATAGTATTCCTAGATGAATTTATAAGATTATAATTACCGTAAAAATATAGTAGAGATAAATAAGTTTATAAAATATGATAATTCACAAGTAAATTAAGATGCCTGCATCTATCATTAATTAATATTTGATTAAATTCGATTTAGTAAATTATGAGAGACAATATTCTGGTATTAAAAAATTTATTAGCAGAGAAAAAATATCGTCCTATTTTAATATCAGCTTTATTTTTCTTGGCATTTGATTTAGGTGTTTTAATTCCTAATTTATTATTTTCAAATGCTTTAAAGGGAGATGCTATTAGTATTAACTTAGCCGGTAGACAAAGGATGCTTTCTCAAAGAATGAATAAGTCTATATTACAGGTAAGAAATGCTCAAGAAAGTGGGAATAGTATTAAAAAATCACAGAAAGAGTTAATTAAGACTTATCAATTATTTGACAGTACATTAGAGGCTTTTAAAAATGGTAATAAAGTTCCAGGTGGGCAAGGAGAATTAGTATTTTTAAAATCCGTAGAGACTGAGAAAGGAAGAAAGATTCTTACAGAAGCTTTCAAGATTTGGAACCCATATAAAGAAAAACTTCAGCCAATAATTAATGCAGATAGATTTATCCAATTTAAAGACTTAGAAGCAGGAGTCAACTATGCAAATACAAATAATCTCCAGCTTTTGAAGTTAATGAATGATTTGACAACCGAGCAAGAACAAGTTGCAGATCGCAAAACTACTTACTTGCAAGGGATTCAATTAGCAGGAATGTGTTTAGCTTTAACTAACTTTTTCTTACTCTTGTCTCGTAGTTTAAAACGTTTAAAAGAATCAGACAATCAACTTCAAGAAGCAAACGCGGAAATCGTACAGCTCAATAACCGTTTACAAACTGAGAATTCCCGTATGAGTAGTGAGTTGGAAATAACCAAACGCTTACAACAAATGATTCTTCCTAAATCTTCTGAATTAATGTCTGTAGAAGGATTGGATATTGCTGGTTTTATGGAACCAGCTGACGAAGTAGGGGGAGACTATTACGATGTACTTAATAATAACGGTAGTATCAAAATTGGAATTGGTGATGTTACTGGACACGGTTTGGAAAGCGGTATGTTAATGCTGATGGTACAAACAGCTGTCCGGACTCTGCAAGAAATTGACGAAAATGACCCCGTTAAATTTATGGATGTACTTAACCGTACTATCTATAAAAATATTCAACGTATGGACTCTGGGAAAAATTTAACTCTTTCCTTAATTGATTATGATAAAGGTCAGTTATCTCTTACCGGACAACATGAAGAGCTAATTATAGTACGTGCATCTGGTGAAGTTGAACTTGTAGATACTTCTGAGCTTGGTTTTCCTATAGGTTTGGATGAAGAAATAGCAGATTTTGTAGATCAACAAAAAGTATATTTAGATGTTGAAGATACGGCAGTACTATTCACCGATGGTATCACTGAATCTGAAGATATGGATGGTAATCTCTATGGTATTGACAGACTATGTAGAATTATCAAAGAACATCATCATCTAAATGCAATGGGAATTAAAGAAGCTGTTATTAATGATGTCCGCAAGCATATAGGTAAACAACAAGTATTTGATGATATTACTCTTTTGGTATTAAAGCAAAAGGGTAATAATAATTCAAAATCAATCAATTTAGAGGGTTTGAAAACAGCAGATATTTAATAAATCTAGTAAATACTATCCAGGGTAAAATATCTGCCAGATTTTAGTCATGATAGTTTTATTTTGAGTTTGAATTAGAAACTTAATTATTAAAATATACATATAAAGGAAAAATATCAAAGTGGTGCAAGTATTTGGTAAATTTATTGATAAAGCTAATAGTGAAGAACATCTAACACTAGGATTTTCGCCTTCTTCCTTATCAATTGAGGAACGTTGGCGAAATAATGGTATTTCTGCTGATTATATTGCTGATTATCTGTCTACTTTATTTCCTCATGTGGATTCTGCTTCAGAAAAAGAGGATAAAGTCGCGGAAATTAAAAGTTCAGTTAGCTACATTACTAATGAACTACTAGAAAATGCGATGAAATACTGCGATCGCAGTGCTGATTATCCAATTACAGTACAGGTACAATTAGAAAGTAATGAAATAAGACTTTTTTTAGATAATAGTATTGTTCCTTCGACAGCAGAAAAGTTTCAGGGATTTATTCAGGAGTTACTTAATTCAGACCCAGAAGAACTATACATTTCTCAACTAGAAAAAAATGCAGAAGAAGAAAATGAAGGGACTAGTTCTGGTCTAGGTTTCATCAGTATGGTAACAGACTATTCTGCTCAACTGGGTTGGAAATTTGAAACCTTAAAACACACTCCTATATTGATGACCGTAACTACTATGGTGCGGTTAATGGTTAAGGAACCAGAAGCAGTAGAAATAATTCCTAGTTCTCAAAGCTTAGAGATGAGAAACGAAAACCATTTAGTTTCTTACGATGGTGAAACTAGAGAAATTAATTTTACTGGTAAAGTCCGTTTGAGAGGGATGGAAGAATACAGGGAAATGTTAAAGTTTCTTAACGATATTGTTGATACAGGAATACCAGAACTAACTATTAATATTAAAAATCTTGAACTTTTGAACAGTTCAGGAATAGATATGCTGTCTAAATTTGTAATCGGTATTCGTAAAAGTAAAAGTATTCAATTAACAATAATCGGTTCTGAGAAAATGTCTTGGCAAGAAAAATGTTTAAAGAATTTCAAGCGTTTAATGCCTGGGATGACACTAAAATTTGAGTAATATTGGTAATTGGTAATGGTGAGCCCTAATACCCACACTCCATGAGTATATTTGATAGCAAAGCTATTTATTATAGTTTCTCTGCTCTGAGTTCTCTCAGTTGACCTTAGAAATAAAGCGATCGCCTATGGCGGCGGACGGGTGCGATCCCACCATTAATCTAGTATTCTATGGCTTCAATTTGCTTATTGGCTGATGCTTCTGCCTTTCTCATGGCTGGTTTGAGGGGCTGTTCTCCTAGCATTGTACTAGTGAATTGATTGTTAAAATGGTCAACTATAACACCTGGGTATTTACCTACTTGCCAAGACATCCCATAGTTTACTCCAGCAACTAGGGCACTTCGTAAACTGTCTTTGTCATAACCTAATTTTTCGGCTACTGAGCGACGGGTTGGTAAAGCGAAACCTTTACTTGTCCACTTCTCCATACCTTCTTTACCTGTTAAGTAGGAAATTAATTCCCAGGCTGCGTCTTTGTGCTTACTTTGTTTATTCATAACGTAAGCAACACTAAATATCATCGTACCTGGTTTATTGTTGATAGTGGGTACTGGTGCAGTGGCAAATTCTAAATCGGGAAAGGTTTCTTGTAAATAAGGAATAGCCCAGTTCCCTTCAATTACCATTGCAACTTTACCTTGACCGAACATCTCGCTGCCTGAGTTGGTACCAACATCAGTTTTTTGGGCAGATGATTTGTCTTGACGATACTGGTCTACGACTAATTGTAATCCTTTCAAGGCAGCTTGGTTGGCAAAAGTTGCGTAGCCCCGATGGTTAGTTATCTTACCTCCGAAGGCTCTGATTTTATAACCTTGTCTTGCTAACTCTGGAGTTTCACCAAATCCATAAATATCTATTCTGCCATCTTTATCAGTATCTTGGGTTAACTCTAAAGCATAGCTACGCAGTTGTTTCCAAGTATCTGGAGGAGTATTTAACCCTGAATTTGCAAAAGCTTTTTTGTTGTAAAACAATGCCAAAGTAGAATAATCTTTAGGGAAGCCATAAATTCGATTTTTATAGACGAAACTAGATAGCAAATTCTCTTCAAAATCTTTTATTTCCAACTCTGGGCTTATATAACTATCTAGCGATTCTAAGACATTCTGACTCATTAAAAAAGGTGCTTCCAAAGCATCCAGATAAAAAACATCTGGTGCTGCATCCCCAATTAGACGAGTCTTGAGTACATCCATATATTGGTCGGAAATGACTTCATATTTAACTTTGATGTTTGGGTGTTTTTCCTCAAACTCATCTAACACCTGTTTTAATAGCTTTTGCTCGGTTGACGAACTTCCCCAACCACTGAGTTTGATTGTTGTATTACTTGATGTACTTCCCATCTGAGTTACAAACTGATTCTGGCAACCAACTATAGCCACAGGGACGGAAAAAGTCCCACCACAGGCGATCGCTATTATTATTGCTACCAATCCCAGTATTTTTGTTCTCATGACATCAACGACCTCAGAGATAATATTTTTTCTATCTTCTCAGATCGAACCCGATGGCTTTGTTGACTTTTCTGGGAAATA
>JBCCDM010000482.1:0-4340 GCA_039030795.1 Cyanobacteria bacterium P01_A01_bin.84 | reverse complement strand
ATACGGTTCAGATAAGAGGAATTGTAGGTTGGGTAGAGCTTGAGCGTTACCCAACAAAACATTGATAATGTTGGGTTACTCTCCGAGAAGCCGCTCCGCGTCTACGTTCCTCAACCCAACCTACGCTATTTGGAATTTTCAAGCTTAACTGAACGGTATTGGATTATGAATAATTTATTTCCAAATTATTTACAGGAAGTTTCAGATTTTCTCACTGTTGATTTTATAGATGCAAAAATAACAAATGAAGCTCTACCAGTTAGCTATGAATATCAAGGTTATTGTCACCAAACTGGGGAGTTAGTGAGACTTCCTCGGACTAAATTTGTAGAGGAATTAGCTGGTGGATTGATGGGATATCTTGCTGGGGATGAGTTCTACTCTCGTGAAGGCAAGATGTACGGGATATTACTAGTAGAATTGTTTAATGGTGAAAAAAAGATACTTAGAGCTTTCTCTGGTTTATTGAATGGTTGTAGGATGCTCGAAGGTTGGGTGCCTCCTATTGATGGAAAAGAATTAGTAGAATGGGACGAAAATCTGACTTTGCAACGTCTGGAAGATATTAAGCAAGAAATTGCTACTCTTAAGAAAATTCCAGAACGACAGCAGTATGAGAGCTTAGCTCTCGATTTTAGGCAAAATTTGCAACAAATAAGTAGTTATCATCAAGAGTGTAAGCGCAAACGTCAAGAAAAAAGGCTTATATATAACCAAATTTTAAAAGGAAAAGCTTTGAATGTTGCCCTTGAGCAGCTTGATGAAGAAAGTCGTCAGCAGGGAATTACACGAAAGCTATTGAAACGCGATCGCGACCGAGTATTAAAACCCCTCAAGCAATTGATAGGTGATGCAGATACCCGAATTGGGGAGTTAAAAAGACAACGTAAAGAACTATCCCGACAACTGCAAACACAGATGCACACAGCTTACTCCCTAATGAACTTTTTTGGGCGATCGCAGACCCTACAGGAGTTAATTCCAGGGGGTTTACCAACAGGTACCGGTGAGTGTTGCGCGCCGAAATTACTCCACTATGCAGCAACTCACAATTTAAAACCTTTAGCAATGGCAGAGTTTTGGTGGGGAAGTTCTGAGGGAGATAAAATCCAGGGAGAATTTTACGGTGCTTGTACAGAACGTTGTCAGCCCTTAATGGGGTTTTTACTATCAGGACTTCATAAACCAAAACCACTATTATCGTCTCCCAAGCATGAGAGAGAGGTTTTAGAAGCACGGGGTGAGGGAAATTTACCAATTATATATGAAGACGAATGGTTAATTGCAATCGACAAACCATCTGGATTATTATCTGTCCCAGGAAGATATTTTTATAACCAAAATAGCGTTGTTAGTCGCTTACGTAATTTATTAGCAGATGGTAAAAATATTAAAGCAATTCATCGTTTAGATAGAGATACTTCAGGTATTTTACTATTGGCAAAAGATATAGAAACTCATCGTTTATTAAGCCAGCAATTTGAAAAGAGAGAAATAGAAAAACTTTATCAAGCAGTACTTTGTGGCTGTATAAATAAAGATAATGGCATTATTGAATTACCACTTTGGGGAAACCCCAATAACCGTCCTTATCAAGAAGTTAACTGGCAGTATGGCAAACCTTGTATAACCGAATTTAAAGTTATTAAACAAGTTAATAAACAAGTTCTCAAAACAGAAGAAACCTACACTCACATCGAATTTAAACCCCTAACAGGACGCACTCACCAGCTAAGAATTCACGCTGCCGACAAACAAGGACTTAATGCACCTATTTTAGGAGATAAACTTTACGGAGACCCAGATTCACCATACCCTCTCCATCTCCATGCACAGAAATTACAGTTTGTACATCCATATTTAGGAAAAGAGTTATGTTTGGAATTGATGGTGGATAATTGGTAATTATATTTTCTCCAAATAAAAAGGATTCTGCGATCGCTACTACAACATGGAGGGCACAGAGAGCTGTTTCATTCTTTGGAGAAAAACCAAAATCAGCAGTAAAAAATGCTTTTACTGTCTTATCTGGAGGGGGTTTGGGGGAGAATCCCCCAAATAAGAGGTTTTTCTTAAAATGAACCCCTTTGAATTTTCCTTTTTAGAATAAAAATCTCTGGCAACATGGGGGTCGTTGACACCATCAAGCAATAGTCACATCTTGTGACAAATAGACATCTTGGATGTGATGAAATAACTTCACTCCTTCTTCAAAAGGACGTTGGAAGGTTTTGCGTCCAGAAATTAATCCCGTACCTCCAGCCCGTTTGTTAATTACGGCTGTACGTACTGCTTGTGCAAAGTCGTTGTCTCCTGCTGCACCACCAGAGTTAATTAAACCTGCACGTCCACAGTAGCAATTAAGTAATTGATATCTGGTTAAATCTATGGGGTGGTCGCTGGATAGTTTAGTATAAATTTTATCGTTAGTTTTTCCGTAACTTTTACCTAGGGCTTTTGTTACTGCTCCGTAGCCATTATTATTTGTAGGTAACTTTTGTTTAATAATATCGGCTTCAATGGTGACACCCAAATGATTTGCCTGCCCCGTCAGGTCTGCTGATTGGTGATAATCCTGGTCTTGTTTGAATTCACTATTACGCAGGTAACACCAAAGGATTGTTGCCATTCCTAAATCGTGAGCGCGTTTGAAAGCTCGGCTGACTTCTTGAATTTGTCTAGTAGATTCAGGAGAACCAAAGTATATTGTGGCACCAACTGCTACTGCTCCTAGTTCCCATGCTTGTTCTACAGAAGCAAACATTACTTGGTCATAACCGTTGGGAACAGTAAGTAATTCATTATGATTAACTTTGACTATAAACGGGATTTTATGGGCATATTTGCGAGAAACTGCACCTAAAACACCCAATGTCGTCGCAACAGCATTACAACCTCCAGCGATCGCTAAGGACACAATATTTTCTGGATCGAAATACATAGGATTGGGTGCAAAGGATGCTCCCCCAGAATGTTCTATACCTTGGTCTACAGGTAAAATCGAAAGGTATCCAGTATTTGCTAAGCGACCTGTAGAATATAGCTGTTGCAAGCTACGTAACACTTGCGGATTGCGATCGCTATTAGACCAAACTCTGTCTATAAAGTCTGCTCCTGGTAGATATAGTATGTCTTTATCAACTTTTGCTTTATATGTAAGTAAATCCTCTGCTTCCTTACCTAATAAATCTTCAATACCGTTAAGTGATAAAACTTCACTAGTCATCGTATTTTCCCTAGGGTAATGCAAGAAAATTATACATGAGATAGCCTAGTAGTCTATCTCATTAATTATGATATTGTTTCACTTTATTGATGATAAGAATTATCTTTCTCAGATGGGAAGTTGATACCCCTACATATGTATCTAGGATTTATGCAAGTGACGTACCTACACTTCTCTACGAGTAAGTCTCCAGCTTCTCAGCGACTCCTCATAGAGGACATTAGCTGAGCTTGTTTATACAGGTCGTGCGTCCCACGATTCCTGATATTGATAGCCGCGTTTAAGTCTCGGCATAAACTGGTATGACAAGATTAATTAATAATTCATCACGAGGATTTTGGTAATGTAAACCAAAATCGCGAACCACCTTCTGGAATCGGGGAAAACCCTATCTTACCTCCCCAAAGTTCAATAGTAATCCGACAAAAATATAACCCCAAACCAGCTTTTCCAGAGCTATCTTTTCCTTGAGAAAATTTCTGAAATAAATTTTTAGCGACTTCTGGTTCCACACCAACACCTTGATCGTCAATCGTTAGAGTAATATATTCTTCATCTTGGGTTAAATCTAATTTGACAGTAGATTCAGCAGGACTATATCGAAAAGCATTTTCTAGCAAATTGGAAATAACTCTTTCTAAACGAGATTTTTCTGCTACGACTTCCCATTTTGCTTGTATATCAATATCATCAACAAGCTTCAGTTCAATCTGATTTAATCCAAAAGTAGGATATAATAACTCAATCATTTCTTGGGCTGTATTTAATAAGTCAGTGTTTGGTTGAGATTCTTCAGGATTTTTAACTTCATTAGAGAAAGCTTTAAGAATCTCTCTAAGTAAGATTTCCTGTCTCAGAGTTTGTTTTTTCCCTACTTCTAAACGTTCTTTCCCTTCCTGAGTTAAATTTTCTAGCTCTAAAAGGGCTAAACAACAATTAATACCGCTTAACTGTCCGGCAAGATCGTGAATTAAACAGTGGATTAAAATTTCTTTTTTTTGAGTATCTTTATGAAATTTATGATAGCTTAATTTATTGTGTGTAGCTGTTTGAATTAAAGGTGTTTTCTATGGATAAATATGATTGGTAAGTTCTTTTATTAGTGTTTTTTGTT
>JBCCDM010000481.1:0-4359 GCA_039030795.1 Cyanobacteria bacterium P01_A01_bin.84 | reverse complement strand
TTTTAACGGAGAGGGTGGGATTCGAACCCACGGATGCTTTCACATCACTCGATTTCAAGTCGAGCGCATTCGACCACTCTGCCACCTCTCCACTGAAGCTGTAAGGATTTGACTTTCAGCTTGCAGTTCAAATTGACTGACCAGTTACATACTATAACTCATTATTTAACAAGTTTGTACTGCATCATTAGAATTTTGATAAAGAATTTCCTCAGAATTAATCTCAAAGTCCTTACCCACCCAAATTAATGAGGCTTGAGTAACATTACCATTTTCCATTAACACAATTGAGAAGTTGCGAAGTTTTTGTGTATGATGTGTGACAATTCTAGGCACGCAGGCGGCATTTAGATAGACTATACCTTCAGGACTAGTAAAAATTCGCTTTCGTAGTTCTTTCTTCGTATGTCTTAAAGTGTGGTGCATATGACCAAAGGTTACTAGCGGTACTTTTTTACCATGTGCGAGGGCTTGAGATATTGCGATCGCTAAATCTGAATCACCATAATCACCTCCTATGGGATTCCAATCTTTACCACAGGGGTCTTCTGGGTTATCTCCTAAACCAAAAGGTCCATTATGACCTAGAAAAATAATAATATTATGAGTGGCACTTTTGACAGCTTGCATTATCAGAGCTGTAGAGTCTTCCAAACTCTCTATCCCATATCTTGTTTGGCAAATATCAGCAAACTTCCATTTTGGTCCGCCCCAGCTAAAAGGACGACTTCCCACTACAGTTAAATTGAGATCGGGTAAATCTAACTTACTGTAACCAATGTGAGTTTCTCCCAATAAATCTAGTTGTTGTTGCACCCTATCTTCTTGAGTACGATCGTAGGGACACTTTTTTCTTCCCCATTCTGTAGCAGAAAACCAAGCGTCATGATTGCCCATAATCACAGCTTTAGGGATATCTAAAGATGCGATTTCCCTGACAATATCTACAGATTCGTTGCCAAAATCTCCAACAAATAGTACTAAGTCAACCCCGAGATTTTTTAATGCTTCACTATCATCTTCTTCCCATTGGTCATGAACATCTCCTACTACAGCAATCTTTATCTTGGTTGAATGAATTTTCTGACTGGTCATGCCACTTTCCTTGCCATATGTTCCCAGCATAGGCAACTCCCAACTATTTTGACACTATTTTATTGAAAGGCAAGGGATCGTGGGATCTCTTCTCCTATTTTTGGTAAAAACTACTATAATTGAATCCATAAGATAAACATTTGTAACTATAAGCTTTATTACCACTGTGTTTACAACCGCACTTGCCCAACACAACCAACCCCAAACAGGGGCACTACCATCAGATTTATTCACAGCTATTGAGAGTCTGAAAAAAGAACTTAATGCTGTCATACTGGCACATTACTACCAAGAGCCAGATATTCAAGATATTGCTGACTTTATTGGTGACTCTCTGCAACTTTCTAAAGCAGCTGCAACTACCAACGCAGATGTAATTATTTTCGCTGGTGTACATTTTATGGCGGAGACAGCGAAGATTCTCAATCCTAATAAATTAGTATTATTACCAGATTTAGATGCTGGTTGTTCATTAGCTGATAGTTGTCCTCCAGATAAATTTGCAGCCTTTAAAGCAACACACCCCAATCATTTAGTCATTTCTTACATTAACTGCTCAGCTGAAATTAAAGCAATGAGTGATATTATCTGCACAAGTTCTAATGCTGTTAAAATTGTCAAACAGATACCTAGACAACAGGGAATTATTTTTGCTCCAGACCGTAATCTAGGAAGGTATGTAATAGAGCAAACTGGACGAGATTTACTATTGTGGGAAGGTAGCTGTATTGTCCATGAAACATTTTCCGAGAAAAAAATAGTTCAATTAAAAGTTGCTCATCCCAATTCAGAGATTATTGCTCATCCAGAATGTGAAACCTCTGTACTGCATCACGCCAATTTTATCGGTTCTACAGCAGCGTTACTAAGGTATTGCCAGCAGAGTTCTACTGAAGAATTTATTGTTGCAACAGAACCCGGAATAATTCACCAAATGCAAAAGCGATCGCCACACAAGCATTTTATTCCTGCCCCCCCTACAAATAACTGCAATTGCAATGAATGTCCTTTCATGCGCTTGAATACCTTAGAAAAACTCTATTTAGCAATGATCAACCGTAGACCAGAAATTACAATCTCTGAAGAAATCAGAATCGCTGCTTTACGTCCTATTCAAAGAATGTTAAAGATGAGCGTTTAGCTAATTTTCAATCAAATTAATTTTTATCAGTTTTTATCTGCCTTATTCTGTGCAATCTGACTATACTCCCGATACAGTTCAACTCTGTTTTGAGCTAACTTATAACGACGATCGTTTTCTGCTACATTGCTCATCAAATCTGAAGCTTTTTGCCACTCTGTAGCTATTCGCAACCACTCTTGTTTAGTTTTAGCTGTTTGAGCTACTAAAGAGGTCTTGTTGGCGATTCTAATCGCTTCTGCAAAGTTATCAGATTGTGAAGACTTTCTATTATAAACTTTATCAGCTAATACCGGAGTCTCGCGCTTCAAATTCTCAGTGGAGATTTGAGGTCTTGAAGAATCAGTATCTCTATTAATAAATACTGCTGTTTTTTGTGAAATTGGCATACTGAACTGATTTTCAAACAAAGTATAAATACGCCAAGCTATTAAAGCAGAAAACATCATCCCGCCTAAAAATATCATCCCTCTAAAGAATGATATTTCACTTTTATTACTAATATAATCAGTCACTAAAAATTCTGAAGATAAAGATTGAGGAAAATTGGATTTTTGAATTTCTTGAAAATTCTCCATTACCTGTTTTCTTTTACTTGGCTTATCTAAAAGAATTTCTTGCGACCAAAGTAACTGATTTTTTGGGTTACGACTAATATCCTTAAGCCAAAGCAATTGCTGTTCTCTGACAATTCTACTGTTTATATTGACTCGCCTGATATTTCGGGGTGCAATAAACTCTAAAGTTTGTTGCACTTGTTGAACTAAATCCGATTGTTTGAGCTTATCAGTAGTATGAGCTTCACAAAGAAGTTGTAAGACACCATTATCAAAAATAGCTCTGGTTCTTACGCCAGAATTTGCTAATTTTTCATTCAATACTTGAATAATTGCAGCAACACTTCCTTGATGAGCTTGCCAAGTAATATCATTTACTCGATTTACCATTTGCGTGTTCGTGCTAACTTGTTAAACCAAAATTTTTCACAAAAGATTGAAACGAAGAAATTAAGCTAATATGATATTTGATTTTAAAAGTAAAGTTGTAAACTTAGCAAATTTAATAAGAATTTATTCAAAAAATTTTAGTCGTAAGCACAGGGTTCACTATGGTAAATGCATCTAATATAACTTGCTGAAAAAATATCCATAGTAGGTTATTAACCTGAGTTAGGGATAAGTAAAGGAGCAGGTAGCAAGCTGAAAATATCGTAAAATCCAGCAACCGCCCTATGTTTAGTTTAGATGCATTGTTCTGCCACCTAGATGATTTCTGTAAGAAATTTGAAGTTGAATGGCACAAAAAATTACTTGAACATGGACGAGTAAAGCGAATTAGAGCAAAAAGCTTATGTTTGAGTGAAATAATGACAATATTAATTGCATTTCACCAGAATCAGTACCGAAATTTTAAGTGTTTAAGGATTTTGCCGCTAGGGAAAAGACTTCTGTGGACTGGTTTTTCGGTTTTAAACTCCACATAGTAGTTAACGAACATGGTGAAATCTTAAATGTGATTCTTACCCCTGGTAATATTGACGACCGAAAACCTATCCCCGATTTACTTAATGCTTATTGCCATCAGCCTAAAAATCTAGTCTCCATATGGACTGGGTTTTACCCCAATCTGCTTAAACCGAACTCAGATTTAGTAGGTTTGCCCCTTAGTTGCAATATTTACCCGTCGATTCTCAAAAAAGTGCTCAAAATTCTTGATTGTCTCACTTTACATATCTATGCAGGCAGCCCTAAATATTGATTAGTCTAATGATTTACCCAACTTGAGATGACATCATAACGTTAAATTAAGTTAGATAAAAACAAAGCGCCTTTCGTAAAATGAAAGACGCTTTGTTTTAAATAATAGAACCTGGCACTGAGCTATTTTCACAGGAGGCAACCCTCCAACTATCGTCGCCGCAACAGCGTTTCACAACTGAGTTCGGGATGGATTCAGAGTGGTTCCACCGCGCCATAAGCACCAGGAAACTTGTAGAGTTTCTCTTCTTTCTCTCTCAAGAAACCCTGAAGGCTGCACAGAGATAGCAATAATTATAAATAAGTAGTAAACCAATTAATTGAGGTCAAGCCCTCGGTCTATTAGCATGGCTCAGCTTCATACAT
>JBCCDM010000480.1:0-4379 GCA_039030795.1 Cyanobacteria bacterium P01_A01_bin.84 | reverse complement strand
TAACAAATTACAAAAATCTTCCTTTTGATGCACGTATAAATAAACATCGATAAGAGATGATGATCATTGAAACGTCTCTAGTAGTTATAGTAACTATATGATTAAATAAAAAAATAGGTAATGATCTATTTTGACCAGTTATTTTGTCTGTAGATTTTAATCAGGCTAAATCTAGATTGTGAGATTTAATTCTTGCACTTCTTGCATAGAGGGTTTTACAGACTTAAAAGGCAGATAGATTTTCTCTACCTGATACATAAAAGTAATGTAGTCACAGATGAAACACTGGCTATTTATTACTGAATAGTAGTTGCTTTTTATTAGAAAATACACTCTGCGTAAGGAGGTGAGGTATAAATGTCACCAGCAACGTATTCTAAGTTAATTGATTTTTTGCAAGATGACTTGGCAATATCGCCAGCATCTATTAGCGTTGCATTGCGACGCAACGAGCAAAATCCTGGACCTTTACCTATGATTTTATGGCAGTACGGCTTGATCACTTTAGAACAATTAGAGCAAATTTATGATTGGCTAGAAACTGTATAAGCATTAATTTACTCGTTCCGGAGAATTGACCAATGTCATACGAAACCTATTTTGGAAAAAAGTTAATATATTGGCGAAATTATTGGCGAAATCAGGGGTACGCAATACCGATAAAGTCCATTCATGAAATTTATACTGAAAGAGCGAGTTGTCAATACAACCCGCTCTTTCAGTATTTGACCATATTTTATTAAGAAAATATTAAAAATAAATAAATAAATAAATTTGTTAAGCAAAAATTGAGTCAAAATTCTTAGGGGACCCGATATCGGTCGTTTTCTCTTAACGGGTAGAATATACCAGCGTCTCCTAAGAATATAAATAAATTTAGTCTGATGAAAAAATCAGGAAGATCCGTCGCTCTAGTTATTAATTTAATTTTAAGTTTAGCGAAAATAATCTTCAGCAATTTAACTATATAGTAGATGTACAACTGGTTTAAGTAGATATTTTTTTATTCTTTGAGTTATTCAGAAGTAACTATTCGCCCATTTTGATGATGATTGATTGACCATCTGTGATCCACTTCCATAGAGGAAAATTGACAAATGTCCTCTAAATGTTTTTGTTGTACAGCAGCTTTACGCAAAGTAATAATTAGCTGATTGACTTGATGACGCAGATCGGGATTTTGATTAACTGCTGACATCGTTTGTCTTTCTAAGAGCTGTAATATCAATTCATAGTGAACGGGTGAAGGTAAAGGAATCTGCTCCATAAAATTAATAAAAAAGTTTAATGGTGTAGGTCTTTAATTTCTTAGACTAATTGTTACATATATAACACTTTTGATTCATGAAGTGTTCTATTTTTTCTGCTATTAAGATTGGGCAAACAACTTAGTAATAGCCTCTTGAGGGTCTGGTCGTTTGACTAAAGACTCGCCAACTAAAACAGCTGATGCACCAGCTTGTAAAACTGTAGCTACATTCTCAGAGGTATGAATTCCCGATTCACTGACAACTAAAATATCTCTTTCTTGTAACTGGCTATTTCTGGCATCTAAAATATGACAAGTTGTTTGCAAATCAACGGAGAAATCTTCTAAATTACGGTTGTTAATACCAATTAATGAAACACCCTCTATGGCTAATACCCGATCGAGTTCTTCTAGAGTATGGACTTCAATCAGAGCAGTCATTTTTAAACTATTAATTATTTTGACGAAGTATTGTAAATCGCGATCGCTAAGTATTGCTGCAATTAATAAGACTGCATCAGCGCCCTTAACTCTAGCCAAGTACATTTGGTAAGGATAGATGATAAATTCCTTGCACAACAAGGGTAAATCTACGGCAGTACGAACCTTAGAGAGGTTATCAAAACTGCCTTGAAAAAATTTACTATCGGTTAATACGGAAATACAGCTAGCACCACCTTTCTCATACTTTTGGGCTATATCTATAGGGTCAAAATCTTCTCTTAATAAACCCTTACTTGGAGAAGCTTTTTTAATTTCCGCAATCAAAGCTGGTTTTGTTTTCCCGAATTTTAATGCTGTAACAAAGTTATGTGTCGGAGGTGCAGACAATGCTTGACGTTGTAATTCTACAAGTGGAACTTTTTCACGCATTTTGTCCACTTCTACTTCTTTGTGCCAAACTATTTCCTCAAGAATATTATTAGGTTCGGCATCCGGTATCGCTGATTGGTAGCGTAGGATAGATACGTCAATTACGGGACTTGGTGGACGACGACGAATTTCCATAGTTTTCAGTCAGTTATTCAGTTATCAGTTACTCTTCCCAAGATACTCAAGGAGATGCTTGAAGCGATAACAAAGTTTAGCATTATTACCACTACACCTGAATTAAAGAGTCAAAAGTTACAAGACTTTGGTTTGGTTTCAAGCATTTGCTCAATACACATCTCCAGAAATTAAATATGTGCGACCTGGAACCCTTGTAGAGACCTTAAATTTTAGGTCTCTACATCTTTCTTTTTTTCTAGAAATGGCTAATCTCTATTGATCAACAGTGAGTGTAACCATGGGTTCACAGTTAATTTTTCATGCTCAATCTCATCAAGTATTTCACATAGTCAGTTAAATAGTGACGTAATAAATCCCAGGGTTAAGAACCTAATTATTACCGTACCCTTTCTAATACCACTACACCATGACTAACTATTCAGCAATTACCAATTACCATCACTAACTGACAACTGCTCGTTTATATGCTTCGTCCAAAACTTCAGAAAGTGTAGGATGGGCATGAACTAAATTAGCTAAGGTATGAACTGTTTGACGATTGGCAACTGCTGCTGAGGCTTCGTGAATGATATCAGAAGCGTGTATTCCAAAGATATGCACTCCTAAAACTTCACCTGTATCTTTACGGTAGACAACTTTGGCGATTCCATCTGCTTCTCCTTCAGCTAAGGCTTTAGAATTACCTTTGAAGTAACTTTTCGTGACTCCAACTTGAAATCCTTCTACTTCTCCTTTTTCTTTTGCTTGGACTTCTGTGATTCCTACATAGCTAACTTCTGGATGTGTGAATGCTGCTGCGGGAATAGATAAATAATCTATTTGTTTGGTTCTACCGCATATATTTTCTACAGCTACTATACCCTGTGCAGAAGCTGCGTGTGCTAAGGGCATTTTGCCTGTAGCGTCACCGATTGCCCATAAATGGGGCACAACTTCTCCTGCGCTCAGTACCGCCATTGTGTCATTTACTGGAATATAATTGCGACGGTCAAGTTCTACACCAATGGACTCTAAACCAAGGTCTTTTGTCGCTGGAATTCTTCCTGTTGCTACCATACAAGCATCAACTTCTAAAACATCAACATCTTCTTTAGTTTTAAAGTCTGCTAATTCAATTACTACAGGGGAACCAGGAATTACCTTCTTTGCATATATTCCTGTATAAGTCTCTATATCCCTGGGTGTAATTAAAACTCGTTCTGCAAGTTTAGCAATATCCCGGTCAAATCCCGGCATTAAATTGGGTAAGGCTTCAATCATGCTGATTTCACAACCCAAAGCCGAGTAAACGTCGGAAAATTCTAGACCGATATAACCACTACCAATAATTACTATCCACTGGGGTAGCCATTCTAATTTCACTCCTTGATCGCTGGTAAATACAGTTTTACCATCTACTTCAATACCAGGAGGAACAAAAGGTACAGAACCGGAAGATAAAATAATATCTTTGGCTGTAATTATCTTCTCACCATCTTCAGCAGTCACTGAAGCTTTCTGAGTACCAGCAATCCTACCCCAACCGCGAATAATATCTACTCCTAGACGTTTGAGACTATTAGTTAAATCTCCTTGAATTTTAGATACAAGAGTGTTTGCATGGTTAGCGATCGCTTCTCTATCAAATTCTACTTCTCCAACTTGGATACCCAATGTTTTCAGATGGTGAGCATTACGCAATTCCCGCACTTTTCCAGAAGCGGCTAATAGTGCTTTTGAAGGAACACAACCTCTGTTGACACAAGTACCACCCATATCGTTCGCTTCTACAATTGCAGTCTTTAAACCACAACTAACAGCGTGTAAGGCTGCACCATGTCCGCCAACTCCAGCACCAATAATTAATAAATCGTAATCAAATACTTGACTCACTTCAATTTCTCCGCGTACTTTCTCTAAGAGATTTCTAGTATTTTTAGTATTTATTAAAACAATAAGAGTAGAAACTTATCAATTTTAAAGGGTATTGCTAAATATCTTTGAGTATTTTTTTAAGGTAATTTTTTATAGAGTCAGAAAACTTGGATATCTCATCATCATAAGCGTAGCATAAATTACTCTTAACTTAAATTGTCTATTTTAAGGACTTATTAAGGAGTAATTATATGTAATCTATTTA
>JBCCDM010000479.1:0-4383 GCA_039030795.1 Cyanobacteria bacterium P01_A01_bin.84 | reverse complement strand
GAGATAAATAATACTGATGTTTTAATATATTTTTTAACACGACGTTATCAATAGCAGATATTGGCAATAAATTTAACAAATCAACTTATCAATCAGAATATTTCTATTTTAAATACAAAAATATTAGATTTTTACTAAAAACAGCGTTTTTTTGACCTTTAATTTGCTAAATGTATTTAATAAGGTCTTGAGATAAAGTTGAAAAATACTGATAAATTTGGGATGATTTTGTCTTAGCTTTTAACGCTATAAAAAATATACTGATTTGAAAAGTCAAACATTAAGGTGGGGCTGAAAGTGAATAGTATCGATCGGGAAACATTCTCCATATCTGGGGAAGTGACAATTCCAGAAGCTCCTCCTGATTTTAAGTCAGGTTTTATCGGCATAATCGGTCGTCCGAATGTTGGTAAATCTACTTTAATGAATCAGTTAGTAGGACAAAAAATAGCTATTACTTCTCCAGTCGCACAAACTACGCGTAACCGCTTACGTGGTATTGTAACTACTCCTGAAGCGCAATTAATTTTTGTAGATACCCCAGGTATTCATAAACCTCATCATCAACTAGGAGAGGTGTTAGTACAAAATGCCAAAATAGCTATAGAGTCTGTAGATGTAGTTTTATTGGTAGTAGATGCAGCGACTCATTGTGGTGCTGGCGATCGCTATATTGCAGATTTATTAGAAAAGACTCAAACACCTGTAATATTGGGTCTGAATAAACTTGATAAACAACAAATTAATACTTCTGAGGAGATAGATAAGAGTTACATTCAATTAGCGCAAATTAATCAGTGGCAGACAGTAAAATTTTCTGCCAAAACCGGTGAGAATTTACCACAGCTACAAGAAAAATTAGTTAAAAATCTAGAAACCGGACCATATTATTATCCCCCAGACTTAGTTACAGACCAGCCAGAGCGATTTATTATGGGAGAATTGATTCGCGAACAAATTTTACTATTAACCCGTGAAGAAGTACCTCATTCTGTAGCGATCGCAATTGAAAAGGTAGAAGAAACTCCAAGTCTTACCAGAGTCATTGCTACTATTAATGTAGAACGAGATTCTCAAAAAGGAATTATCATTGGTAAGGGTGGCAGTATGCTCAAAGCTATTGGTAGTGAAGCTCGACTCCAAATTCAAAAATTAATTGCTGGTAAGGTTTACTTGGAGTTGTTTGTCAAAGTACAGCCTAAATGGCGACATTCTCGCATTCGATTAGCAGAGTTAGGCTATCGGATAGAAGAATAAGAATAATAGGGTAAAGGGATAAGCAAAAAGGGATGAGAGATAAATAGGAAAACCACGATAGCAAAGCTATCATTAATTACCAATTACCAATTACCAAAAATATAAAAATTGTTTAAATGGATGATTATTTTCTATTCCGTTTATCTACCATATCGGCAAGTAAGGCAAACATTCCTAGTTGAGTAGAACTAAATAATAGTAGTAATGTTCTTTCTGTCAAGTCTTTGCGGATAAATATATCTTGGGTCAAGGTAAATAAAAATGCAGCAAAAAATAAACCTGCAACTGGTAAAAATATACGTAGAGGTGCAAAGTAAACCCCTGTACGTAAAATTAATTGGATAAATCTTAGAGTATCTTGAATCGGTTTAATCTTACTTTTCCCTATCCGGTGATGGTAATCAATTGGTTCATAATGAACTACATAGTTATTAGTCAGCATCGCCATAGTGATAGTGGTAGTGAAGCTGAAAGTATTAGGAAGGATATTGATAAATTCGTCAAGAGCGCTTTTACGAAAAACTCGTAACCCACTATTCAAGTCAGGAATTGAAGACATGGTTATCCATTCTGCAAAGCGTACCAAAAACCATTTGGGTATCTTACGCAGAGTAGAGTATTTCACATTGCTTCCAATTCTGGCACCTACAACCATATCAGCCTGCCAGCTTAAAGATACCAGTTCTGGGATCTTCTGGTTCGGGTAAGTGCCATCAGCATCTGTGATTACAATTAAAGGATACCTTGCATGACGAATACCGGTTTTTAATGCTGCACCATAACCGCAATTTCTCGGATGCTCGATGAGTTTGATATCAAGCTGCGATCGCAAGATATCTCCGGTGTTATCTGTAGACCCGTCGTTAATCACGATTATTTCATACTCGCAATTCGCCATATCTAAATGATGACGAATGTTGTTGAGGCTAGAAAGAATGCCCTTTTCTTCGTTATAAGCTGGTAGAACTAAAGAAAAACCTGGATAAAAAGATTCTGAGTTTTTCGATTGTAGCTCAGTAACTTCATCTGTTTGCATTAGCAGTTTGGAATTGGCGGTCAAATAATGTACATTCCATATTAGTACAGTAA
Source organism: Cyanobacteria bacterium P01_A01_bin.84 (assembly GCA_039030795.1). Lineage (GTDB taxonomy): Bacteria > Cyanobacteriota > Cyanobacteriia > Cyanobacteriales > Nostocaceae > JBCCDM01. Next base: position 2,037 of record JBCCDM010000479.1, on the reverse strand, counting down.
TAGTACCTCTTCAGTATTTTGTTTCATGAAAATTTCTTCTCTTGGTAAGTTTTTTATATGTGATTTTGATCGGACTATTAATAAAAAATCTCATAATCAGATTTTTTTGTGGTTGTGTTTAAGTCTCAGTTTTGCAGCCTTTTACAGTTTACTAGCACTGCAAAAAGCCTTTAGTACCGATTATGTCATTGCAGATGATGCTCGCCAGCATTTATTTTGGATGCAGAGGTTTATGGAACCTCAACTTTTTGAACAAGATTTAATTGCCAATTATTTTCAATCTTTAGCTCCTGTTGGGTATGCTAATTTTTACAAGTTTATGGCGGTGTTGGGAATTTCACCAATACTGCTTAGTAAATTTATACCAATAGTTTTATGTCTGATTACCACAACATATATATTTGGTATTTGTCTGCAAATTATTCCTTCACCAATTGCAGCTTTCTTAGCTTCCTTACTAGGAAATCAGTGTATATGGATTCATGACGACTTTGCATCAGCGACTTCTAGGGCTTTTTTATATCCTTTTTTCTGTGCTTTTACTTATTATTTCTTACGGTCTTCTTTAGTTGGTTGTCTAATCACAACTATATTGTTAGGGCTATTTTACCCACCATTTGTTCTGATTAGTGCGGGTATGACATTTTTAAAGCTATTTGAATATCGAAGAGGAATGAAGGAAACGGGGAATGAGAAACAGAGAACAGTACGAACAACTATGCAAACCTACAGTCCTTTACACCAAAATTTACACCAAAAGAGAAGCAACAATAAGGTTGGGAGCAAACTAGAGCGGTTTTTTACATCTTTTAGGTGGTTACGTCTGACAAAAAGTCGTCGAAGGTATATCTTCTGCGGTAGTATTTTAGTAGCTTCGGTAATCGTACTTCTACCGTCAGTATTTAAATTTTCAGCCTATGGACCTTTTATTAGTGTAGCTGAAGCGAGGAAGCTACCAGAATTTTTGTCTAGTGGACGTACTAGCTTATTTAACGACGAAAACCCTAGTAGATATTGGTTAAGTGCTAGCCGTACTGGTTTTCGTTTGGCGTTTAATCCTCCCTTTTTGATTTTTGGCTTGCTTTTACCTCTACAGTTGAGGTTTCCCAAATCGTTCAAGCTAGCCAAACAGGTAAACAATCATATATATATACTACTTTATATCTTCATTGTTTCTTTAGGGTTATTTTTCGCTGCCCATGCATTACTTTTCAATTTATATCTTCCCAGTCGCTACACCGTACACACCTTAAGAATTATTTTAGCGATCGCTTCTAGTATTTCGATTGTGCTACTAATTGATGCTTTGATACGGGCTGGTGGTAAATATAGATTTGTAACAACTATATTGACTTTATTTATAGCTATAACAATAGTTTTTTATCCTTCTTTAGTTTGGAAAAGTAAATTTCCAGCTACAAGTTATATCATTGGTAAACATACACAACTATATAAGTTTCTACGAAATCAGCCTTTTGATACTTTGACTGCATCTTTATCCCCTGAAGCTAGCAACTTGCCTAGCTTTGCTCAACGTCCAGTTCTAGTTAGTTCAGAACACGCTATTCCCTACCACACTGGTTACTATAGCCAAATACGCCAGCGTTTGAGTAATTTAATCCAGGCTCAGTATAGTGCAAATTTAGATGATGCTAAAGAATTAATCGATACTTACGGTATCGATTGGTGGCTTCTAGATACTAACTCATTTCAAGTAGACTATATCCAAAACAATAACCTCTTAAAACAGTATCTTACTATCAAGCTTCCTGAAGATGAACTTGTAAAAATTACCACCAAAGTATTGAATAACTTAAAAAAAGGGGAAGTCCCCGCGCTCTCAAAGCTTTTAAACCAATGCTCTGTTTACCAGAAAGATACTTTAACTTTACTTTCGGCAGAATGCATCTCTAAAGCTAACTAAAATTACTAAACTAAAATTATGATCTGTAAAAATACAAAAAACTAAAGAATACAATAATACAACAATTTATTAATTCTACTTGCTTCAATTCACTAAATACAAGCTTGATTTTT
>JBCCDM010000478.1:0-4396 GCA_039030795.1 Cyanobacteria bacterium P01_A01_bin.84 | reverse complement strand
GTTTAGATATCCCCGAGCAACACCCATACCACCGATATGAAGTTCACCAGCAACTCCTATAGGAAGAGGTTGTAAATTTGCATCTAAAACGTAAGTTTGTACGTTTGCAATCGCTTTTCCAATGCTCACTTCATGTTGAATATTTGAATTGGCTGTCATTGTATAAGCAGTAGCGACAACAGTTCCTTCAGTTGGACCGTAGGTATTGATTAATTGCGGATAATCTGCTACATGTTTCTGCCAAATTTTCACATACTCTGGTGATACTCGCTCTCCACCAATAATTACCAACCGCAGTAACTCTGGTAGAGTAATATTGCCCGTTTCTAGCTCAATCGCGATTTGTTGCCAGTATGCAGTTGGTAAATCTAGGACGGTAATTTGCCAATCTCGGCATTTTTTTATAAAGTAATTTACCGAACTCAGCATTTCATCTGTTCGTAGTACCAAAGTACCCCCGCAAATTAGGCAAGGGTAAATCTCTTCGGCTGCTGCATCAAAACTAATCGAAGCAAATTGCAGAATGTGATCGCACTCAACTATTCCATAATTTGTTACAGCAGCTTGAGTAAAATTAACTAAAGAATCATGCTGTACCATTACCCCTTTGGGATTACCTGTAGAACCAGAGGTGTAAATAACATAAGCCAGATGCTCGGGTTTAGCTTGGCTGACTGGATTTTGATGATTTAGATTATCAACTATATTCCAATCCCGGTCTAAACAGAAAATTTCTTCCTGCTGGGGTAATTTACTTATCCAGCACTCTTGAGTCAACAGAACAGATATCTTGGCATCAGTCATCATCAAAGTCAGCCGTTCTGTAGGATAATTTGGGTCAAGGGGAACATAAGCACCTCCTGCTTTGAGTACAGCTAAGATACTAATTAACATTTCCACAGACCGCTCAACACAAACACCTACCAATACATCAGGTTGAACTCCCTTTGATTGAAGATAATGAGCAAGTTTATTGGCACGTTGATTAAGTTCAAAATATGTTAAAGTTTGCTCGTTATTGATATCTTGTAGAGCAATTGCATTAGGAGTTAATTCAACTTGGGCTTCAAAAAGCTGATGCAATAGTAGATTATTCTGATATTCGACATAACGGTTATTTACTTGTTCTAAATCAGTCCAATCTTTGGATGGTATTAAAGATAAATTCGTAAGTTTATCATTGGAATGTAATAATAGCTGTTCGATAAATATAGCGAAGGATTGTAAAAGATTATCTATTGTAATATCGCTATAACTATTTTCATCATAGAAACAAGCACAATCACCGTTTTGAGCAATCACTAAAACAAATTTATTTATACTCTTAGGATGATAGTTATTTAGTGTTTCAGTCAACTGTACCGTAATCGGTAGTTGCTGTTCAATTGAAAGATTTTGTAAATTTGCAAGTTGCGGATAGCGAGTAACAATATCCCGATGGAAAGTTTTACTTTTTTGAGCTAGATTTATCTGCTGTTGGACTAGAACAAAAAAGTCTGTGAAAGTTTGTTCAAGATTAATTTCAAGGTTACAAGGAACAACACTGCTAAAAAGTTGATTTAGTTTACTTTCAGATGAACAAACTATGGAACTTTCAATACCGATAGAAAAAGATTTGCTTTGACTAATACGAGCTAAATAAGCAACAAAAGCAGCTAATAAAAAATCTTGCGGACTGCATTCCAATGATGTCTCAGATATAAAATTATGTATATTGGAAGATGCTGAAAATGACTGTTTTTGTATTCTAGGAAGATTAAACACTAAGGTTTGTGATTTTTCCCGAATCGGTAATTCCAGCGGTTCCCAGTTAGAAAGTTGCTTTACCCAAAAATTTTCACTTCTCAAGCAATTTACTTCAATTTCCTCAATTTGCTGATTGTCTTCTGCTGATAGTGAATTTAAGCGATCGCCTTCTTGTAAATTAACTTCAATAGCCCAATCTTTCCAACTTAAATTTTTTCCCTCAAGGGTTTGCAGCGAGCGTACAATTACATCTTGAGAAGCTGTAGAAATTTGTAAATAATCGTTATTAAGCTTTACTATAGTTCCCGATGGTTTATCAGAAACTTCCTTACTGATTTCTAATTGATTAATATGGTAAAACTTTTCTTCTACATAAAGTTTGGGATTACCGAAGGGATTTTTATAATTGCCAAAATCGAGACAGCGAATCAAAGCATCAATAGTTTTTGCAGTCCAATTCCAATTAACTATACAGCCAGGAGTAGGACGTTGTACTGCATTAAAATAAAGACTTTGTTCTAGGTTTTGAGGTTGAGCTTCAATTCTCTCAAATGCTAAATCATCAATAATTTCGGCAAAGGAATCAAGGGCTGCATCATAGCATTTCATATTCAACGTAAAAGCATTTTCAGACTCATTAACAGGTAATTTTATTTGCTTAATAATATCCCCTTCATCAATGCCTGGAGTTATCCAATGCCACGTCAAACCATGCTCGGATTCTTGATTGAAAATAGCCCAAGAAGGAGCATAAAGTCCTCCATATTTAGGAAGTAAAGCATCATGTAAATTAATCGCACCACGAGTTGGTAATTTCAAAACTTCTGCTGTTAATATTTTTAGATTAGAAATACTAAAAAGATAATCAAAAGAAATTTTCTTTAAAAAATAACCCAGGTTTTTATTAGAAGAAGTGCAAGGAATTTCTCGTTTTTGTGCCCAGTCATGAATGATTTGACCTGTTGATACAATCCCATTAATTACATGTCCGCGCTGTAGCAATTTTTCTGCACAGGGAATAATAAAACTTTCTTGTCCAATTAGAACACAGCTAAACTGTTGGGTTTTATTTAGTAGAGGTAATTGAGATATTGACTGTCGAGGATTATCTACAATTCCTTCAAGTAAAGTTTGAAAATGCACAGCCATCCGCTCGATAGTTGAAGCATCAAATAAATCTGTATTATATTTGAAAACGCAAAGTAAACCTTCTGCTCTTTCTTCAATTTCTAAAGCTAAATCTAGCATCGCTAGACCTGTTTCTAGATGATAATTATCGAATTTTAAACCTTTTACCTCTATCGTTTCTTCTGGAAAATTCCTGAGTTGAAATAACACCTGAAACAGAGGAGTATAACTCAAACCTCGCTCTGGCTGCAATTCCTCCATTAACTTTTCAAAAGGAACATCTTGGTGAGCATATCCTCCTAAAGCTACTTCCCGAACTTGAGCTAATAATTCTATAAAATTTTGCTTACTATTTAATTGATTACGTAAAACTAAAGTATTGATAAATAAGCCTATTAATTTCTCAGTTTCTTTACGGTTCCGACCCGCTATCGGAGTTCCAACAATAATATCTTCCTCGCTCGTATAGCGATAAATTAATATTTTGAACCCAGCCAGCAAGGTCATAAATAAGGTTACATTTTCTTTAAGACTAATAGCTTTTAAAGATGTAACTAAGTGATTGGGTAACAATAAAGAATGTTTTGCTCCCCGAAAGGTTTGTACAGCTGCTCTGGGTCTATCTGCTGGTAATTCCAATACGGGTAATTTACCACCTAATTGTTTTTTCCAATAGGATAATTGTGATTCTAATTTCTCAGTTTGTTGCTGCTGTTTTTGCCAAATTGCAAAGTCCGCATATTGAATTGATAATTCTGGTAGGGGAGATGTTTTTGCTGTTAAGAAAGCTCCGTAAATAGCTGCTAACTCTTTGATTAGAACTCCTACAGACCAGCCATCAAACACGATATGATGCATTGTAAGCAAGAGTATATGTTCTTGCTCGTTGAGTCCGACTAATTTAGCTTTTAGTAAAGGAGCTTGAGTTAAATCAAAGGTCTGCTGTGCTTCTTGAATTGCAAGACGTTGAATTTCAATTTCTGTCTTTTCGTCTTCTAAATGACTCAGGTCTATTATTGGTAGCTTTAAAGTTATATTCGGATTAATTTTTTGAAAAGGTTTTCCATTTACTTCCTCGAAGCTAGTACGAAAAATTTCATGACGACGAATAATTTCGTTAAGACTTTTTTCTAATACTGGAACATTGAGCGTACCAGTCAAACTAATATTTGTCGGACGATTGTAAGCTGGATTCCCAGGTTCTAATTGGTCTACTAACCACATTCGTTGCTGAGAAAAAGATAAGGGAATGTCTTGATAATTTTTTATCGGAGAGATAGTGCTTTCTTGCTTGTTCTGTAATGCTTTTTTCTGAAGTTGCTGTTCTAGAAGCGCTCGTTTTGCTGGTGAGAGATTTGCAAGACGTTGACTAATATCTTTCATTAATAAATCCTAGTTTAATACTTTTCAAATACGAATTAAGGAAACAAAATAGTAGTCAGGATATCACAAGCGTCATGAACCTCAGACATCATGTTGAATAAGCTATGAAACTCATGATCTTTGATGACAACTGCCCCAT
>JBCCDM010000477.1:0-4432 GCA_039030795.1 Cyanobacteria bacterium P01_A01_bin.84 | reverse complement strand
CGAGAATTGTTCACCAGCAAAGTTTCTGTCAGCATAATGATTGAACTGAGTACCAAGTACTCTCATTTGAGTAAACTGTAATTGATTTAATTGACCTATAACTTCGTCGGGAAATATAGCAAACGCCACACCTGCTTTTTTAAAACCCGAATAATTTTTATTATCTTCGGTATGACTAACATCATGAATTGCAGCTGCTAGCTGTAGCTTTTCATTCTCAGGAATACTTTCTCTTATTGATTCAATATATTCAAGAGTTTGCTGCTTTAAAGAATCAACCATACCATCACTAATACCGAAATGAAATTTAACTTTACCTTGTTTTATTGTCATTCCAGGTTTTAGGTTATGTTCTCTTATTGATTTCATGCTGATTGTACCAATACGCTTAATTACATCTACACCTTCAGGAGTTTGATATTGAATGCAGGCTGATAAAGGATGAGGTAACTTCGGAGTAGGCTGTCTCGGTTTTATTTTGATACTAAGCTCTGTTGAATTCCAAAATTCAGTATCTTTAGATATTTCATATTGAATCAAATTAGTAATTTCTAATTTCCGCCCGCTTGTTGAAGAAGTAATAACTATATAAGGACCCGGTTCTTTCTTTTTTCTTTCCTGTAATCCGATACGCTCTTTTATTAAAGAATTATATTTATGTTTGATATTTTGAGCTAGCTGTTTCTGTTCTGAGGTAAATTTAATTTCTGGATAAAGATTTCTAAATTGTTCAACAGGTCTAGCTGTAATTTGATTTTCTTCAAATATTTGATTTGTTTGTTGAATCATTAAATCAATTGGACTTAAACCATTTGTAGCCATACCTCTATTAGCAAAAGCTTCTGGGTTTTTCTTATCAGCCAGCCATTCTACTTCTTTATAACTAGTTATTATTTGACAAGATTGAATTATATTATTGTCAGGTCGTAATGCGCTTTTAGCTCCATCAGTAGCAACTTGCAGTTCGTTACTAAGCTTTGATACACAATCTTTTAATAGTTGTTTAAAAGATTGAAGTTCTATATCAACTTGATTTACATCTAAAGATATATTATCAGTACCAGCAATTTGAGATATTCTATTTTTACTTTCTCCTGGAAGTTGTAAATTTGTATAACTGTGCTTTGATAAAATATAATTTAAATGTTTTGAAACTTTTTGTATATATTCGACTTTCATAGATTGGGGTAATTCATCAATTTCGCATTGAAGCGCAATATTTTTTTGAATTTCATTAGCGATAATCCCAATTTTATTTTCCATTGCGGAAACAGCAATTTCTGTAAAACTTCCTTGATAGGGTACTTTTTCTTTTTTGATGATATCGGGATATCTATTTACAGGTAAATTCTTTTCTTTTACTTCTGCTGCTAACTTAGGAAATTCTTCACTAGATGCAAAAGCTAGTAAATCACCATCAAAATCACACTGCATATTATCCATCGCTGTTTTAGGATTTATATAAACGCATCCAGAAAGCATTCTTGGTAGATGTTTATTTTTTAAAGTAATTACCCCATTTGAATTGATTAAAGGCGAACGAGTTACTATAATTTCTGCACCTTCTTTCAAATAGGGAATACAAATTTCATCTTTCTGTAAATATAAGCTAGGTTGAGCTAAACCTGATGTAAACTTTATTGAGCGTCCGGTAGCAATATCAACCCATTGTTTACGAGCGAATTCTTGTAGTTCGGCTATGATTTTGGGATGTTCAATTAGTTGACAGAAACCATCTAAATCAGCTTTTAATAAAGAATAAACTAATAAGTCTTTTTGCTCTGTACCTAACTCTTCTTCTTGATTAATTTCTTCATTTTCGGTATTGCAACAGAAACAATCCAAGATAGCTAGTTTTTCTGATAACTTTTCATCTACTTCTGTAATAGTTTCTTCATTACCACTTTCTATAAGCGCTTTGCGGTGTTCGTAGCTTTCTACGTATCTTTGAGCTAATTCTCTGGGATTTTTTTGTGATGATGCTAATTCTTCTGCTTGCTGCTTTATAATTGGTAAGATTTCTTCTTTGACAGCATGAGGATAATTTACTAAAATTTGTGTTCCTAAACTATGCTGTCTGTATTTAGCGACCGATTTCACACCTAAACCTATATCAAGTAGGTATTCTCCAGGCTTAATAGCATCTCTTCCTTTTCTACCTTTAAAAGACGAAGTAGCCAATATTATATCGTATCCGGTTCTAGCTTTAACAGTACCTTTTATACCGCTCACCTTTAATTTGGGCTCTCCTAATTTATCTAGTCTGGTGGGTGCAAGTGTACCTTTGGCGATTCGCATTACATGGCTTTGTTCTTGAGGTCTGATACCAAGTCTGAACTGAAAAGCACGCGGTTCTATATTATTAGCTCTAGCAAAATCGAAGTCTATTAACCCTTTACAATCACCAACTAATTTTTTAGCATCACTAGTAGCAATGATTCCACCCGAATCTCCCGTAACGTCATCAATTACTAGTACCCTAGCATTATGCAATTCATGAAAACTTCGACAAGGTGTAAATGGTAGAGGATAAGCAGCACCATCAGAAGGGTTGGGGTAAAGTAACGACCGTATATTTGGGTCACTTGCGAAATACATTCTTTTTCGAGCCGAAAATTGCAGAGTCCCAAGACCGCCGTATTCTTCCAAATCTTGGGGAATAGTGGCTTCGGGGTAAGCAGTTCCAATACTAAACTCAACCCCTGGAAATAAGTATTCTGCTAGGGTATTCTCCAATTTTTCCTCAATTCCCGTATCCTGTTTTGTTTTAGTATCGAAATGATTGAGCTTTAGAACCATAGCGTTGTCAAAATCTGAAGAACAATTAGAGAGATACGCAATTCATTTTTTACGTCTAGAATAAATATTGTTATCAGTTAACAGGTTAGAAAGATGAATCAACAGCCCCTCAATCAGAAACCTAAAATAAGTAGATACCAGGTAATGGCATCGATGACTGCTGAAGAACTTCTAAGTGAAGGATATGCGAACTACGATGATTTTTATGACCCACAAGATGAGAAAGAGAAAAAGGCGATCGCCGAAGAAGAAAGAAAAGCATTACAGACTCCTTGGACAGATGATGGTGAGGAATTCTAATTGAGAAGTAGTTTTCTAAACGCTTGTGGAACAACTTCTATAAGCGTCTTTATCTTATTTATCTGAAGGAACAAACTTACGTTTATCTGTCGGAACTACCCAAATGGTGCAGAATCCCGATCTGGCTTTGCGGTTGTATTGTGATAAAGTCACACCTAACTTTTGTGCATCCTTGATGCATTCCCTATTGTCTAAATAACCTCGATTCCAATCAATCAAGTCTTTCGCAAATCTACCTTCATTTGACATTGCCCATTTCATCGCGTTCAATTCCTCCCAAGTCAAATTATTAGATTTGACTAAGGTATATCCCTTCCCTAAAACCCCAACAATCCAAGGTGGTATCGTCACTCCACCAATGAAACCCGCTCCAAAAATAAGAAAGAATACAATTGCAGCCGGATAAATAGAATTGATGATATTTCGACCTTCACGTACCAAAGATTCATGAATTAAAGCTTGTGCAGCACGGTTAATTGCTACTTTTTGCCTCTGAACAGCAACTTGTTCTACAGTCTCCAGATTCTTGGCTAAATCTTGATTCCAAGTCTCAAATAGCAACTGTAATGTTTGGGGTGCATCCTCCAACATTACTTCTAATTGTCCGGTAGCAACCAGTACAAGAAATAACGGGTCATCTTTTGATAAACCACTTCTAAAAGCGAAATCAACCACTCGCTGTTTAAACTCTTCACTCTTCCCTTTCAAAGCTTCAGCAAGCAACTCATCCGGAGTTTTTGGTTTTTCTTGATTACTTTTTGAAGCATCAGTATCAGCTGCACTCATTGAATTAACTCCGTTGCAGCCAAAGAAGCATAAGCCACTTTGAGAAAATTTTTCACCCGTTGTTTAGGAATAACCTTTAGTTCTGGATGTGCGATCGCCATATCGAAAGTTATCCCTAATCGGTCAATAATATTACGTTCCCAAAACGGAAACCTGGGAAAATCCATAACTATAAAATTGTAGTCATCGATAGCTGATTTAAATTCAGGCATTTCTTTTATGTACTCCCATTCATCGCATAATCCTTGATTTCTCACAAATACATGAACAATATCATTCCCAAAATCATTCAAAGATTGAAGAAAGAAATTGACCGAATCAACCCCTCCCATGCAAACAAACCATTTAATAAATTTAATTGAATTATCTCTACCCAAATTGACTAAATCATTACGTTGTATCCAATCAGTAACATTGGAATAAACTTGAGCGGGTAGATTAACAAGTACAGATTTTTCAAAAGCTAAATCGAATATTTTATCGGCTTGAAATGCCAGCTTTTCATCATCGCTGAAGAAAGCAACTTCAACAGAGGGATAAATTGTGG
>JBCCDM010000476.1:0-4442 GCA_039030795.1 Cyanobacteria bacterium P01_A01_bin.84 | reverse complement strand
CCGTTGAGAGTCTTTTGCCTACTTATAAATATATAGTCAAAAACACAACTAAGTAGTAAGCCAATTAGTATGACTTAATGCGACTATTTTAGGTCTAGTTGAGAATGTAGCCTTCTTAATGACAAGATGCGTTCGCCCTGAAAGGAGGGCGGAGGTTTGCGCAAAGTGACATGGAGTTTTAAATTTTAATCAATTATTCGAGGAAGTTTATCAAGCAAAAAATTAAACAAAAACTAAAGGTTTATCTTTAAAAGGTGCGAAAGCTTCGGCATTAAATTTATATAAACTTGCAGGACGACCAGCACCACGGGAGACTTTTACTCCCGTATCAAATAAAAAACCCAATTTAAGTAAACGGGCACGAAAGTTAGAATAATCGGAAAAGTTTTCCCCTAAAACAGTTGTATAAAACTGATATAAATCATTTAAAGTAAACATTTCTGGTAAAACATCAAAAGCTACCGGAGAGTATTCTAGTTTATTGCGCAAACGTTGATGTCCATAAGTTAAAATTTCATTGTGGTCAAAGGCTAACTGTGGTACCTCTTTAACTGGATACCAAGCGATTCCTGTGACACCATCAGTCATTAACTGTGCTTCTTCAAATCGAACTAAAGCAAAATAACTGACTGAGAGGTAACGCACACCATAACTATCCTTAGCTTCCCGGGGATCCCGTGACGGTCCTCCAAAAGTGTAAAGTTGTTCTAAATAAAGATTTTTGACCTTAATTTTTTCTGCCATAATCCTATAGGCAGCATCTTCTAAAGATTCCCCTTGACGTACCAAAGTCCCTGGAAGACTCCAAGAATTAATAAATGGTTCAGCAGACCGCATTACTAATAAAACTAGTAGCCGATTTTGGGCAATATCTACAGAAAAAATTGCATTATCAACACCAACTTTAAAGTCAGCTAAAGATTTATGGTTTATTGTATTTGTAAGTTTGTTGTGTTTTTGTCCCGGCATTCGTATAAATGCTCTTGTTGAATATATGCCAATACAGGTGCTACTAATACTTGGTGTTCTTGATTTTGACGATAATCTGTAGAAGAAGTATCTAGTCCCATGAGGCTTGCGATCGCAATTTTACCACCAAGTTCTTTGACTGATTGTATGCCAGAGTCATCAATTACATATCCAGGTCGCGGTACTACTAATAATTCTACTTGCTTTAACAAATCTGCAATCTTATACCATCGCTTTAATTGTTTCAGGAGATCGGAACCTACTACTAAAGTAAATTCAGTTTCTTCTCCCCAGCGTACTGATGCGCGTTCGACTGTTTCTAGAGTCCTCAAACAACTTAAATCTTGTGCTAAGACAATATTTTGCTTGGATACGTTTGCATCTGCAATCAATAATTGCAGCATAACGACACGATGTTCGATACTAACTTGATGGTCTTTAAATGGATTCTCCGCAGCCCATATCACTACTTTGTCATAGTATTGAGATAACCAAATGAGAACTTGCTGATGTCCAACAGTTGGGGGATCTGCACTCGTACCAAATAAAGCAATTTTCATATTAATTAAGAGGACTTCACAACAATTCACATAAAACGTAAATTCTATTTTTTCTGATTTTTAAGTGGGGGAAAGGATGAAGGGAAAGGGGAAAGGGCGAAAGGAATTAATATAGGAGTATGCTTGGTGATGAAATTTTTTCATAGGGACTGACTCTTTACTTTTGACTTTTTACTTTTTACTTTTATTGACGGGTATCTTCAGTTAACCTTAGTAATTGAGCAGAAATTGTAACTGGTATAGATATAGGATTTTCTAATCGTCTAGTTTCTGGAGGTAAGCTAGCAACTGAAGTTGAAGTTCTTTTACGAATCTGGTCTATTGTCTGTGGAGCTTGTTGGATTCTTTTACCATTTTTCATCATAGGCTTTAATAATGATTCCATACTCATTTTGGGTTGGGTATTGAGGATGTTTTCCCCCACTGTACTTAATGTATCAGCTTGTACCTTTCCTTCAGCAAATAAGCGAAAAATCTGTTTCCGTCCGGGATAAGTTAATTTACCCTTTGATTCTTTCATAACTGGTTGATCGTCTATTTCTACTAGCTTATAAACTCCGTTGACTGGCTGACCCGTGACCAATCGCGTTCCTAAACCGTAACCATCAATTTCAGCCCCGTTAGCTTGTAAACGAGTTATTTCCCATTCATCTATGTCACCACTAACCAAAATTGGTACATCTGGTAAAAGCGATCGCACTTTTTTCGACTGTTCTACTAAGTCCCCTGAGTCTAACCTGATTCCATTCAGGGTTATTTCTCCGGATTTTACTTTTGCTGCTAATCTCTTCACAGCATCAATGGTGTCATAGGTATCTACTAATAAGGGGGCAGCCGGGAAATAACGATGAAAAGCACTGAAAGCCTTATCTTCGCTCCCTTCTGTGGCGTTAATTGCCATCACTAAAGCATGAGCCATAGTACCGCTAGGTTTTTTCCCTAATTGTAATGCAGCTAACACATTTGATGTTGCATCCAAACCACCTGCTAATGCTGCTCTAGCTGCCCACAATGAACCTTGGGGACTAAAAGCTCTTCTGGTTCCAAATTCTAATAACTTAGCTTTTTCTCCAGCAATATCTCTTAATCTAGCTGCTTTGGTAGCAATTAAAGTTTGATAATTAATTGTATTTAATAAGTAAGTTTCAACTAATTGTGCTTGCCACAAAGGTGCTTCTACCCTCAGAAATGGCTCGTTAGGAAATACTGCTGTGCCTTCGGGTACTGCCCAAATATTCCCAGAAAAACGGATAGACTCCAGTAAATCCCAGAAAATATCCGGTGCTCCATCAAAAATACCTGTATCTTGCAATGCCTTAATTTGACCAGGACTAAAGCGTAGTTTCTGCAAATATTCCAAAACTTGCTCTAATCCCATAGCGATTAAATATCCGAAGTTTTCTGGATTGCGTCTGACAAATAGCTCAAAGCTTGCCTGTTTTTCTGCTAAACCTTCACCTATATAACAAGCTGTCATCGTCAGCTGGTAAAGGTCTGTTAATAAACTGTAATCTCTATCCGTAATGTTTAATTGCTGACTTTCATTAATTAATGGTTCTTGAGGATCTATACACAGATTGTCCAAATTTAAGAAAGTTGACATGATGCTTTCAAATTGATGTATTTATGTTTTATGGTAAAATTCACCATAATTAATGTCAAGAGTGATAGTTGTTTCCTTATCAAATAAACATAAATACGAGTATTTACGCAAATAACTAATAGTTAAAGTAGCTATAAATCAATATTTATTTATAGTGAAAAGTATTTATTTATAGCAGAATTGAGGCAACGATAACGGAATTCCGTCAATCCCTAGTTTTCCTAAATTGTTTGATGATTGTTTGAGATTTTGTGATAAAAAATAAATATATGAATTATATACTTTTGTATCAAGTAAAGTATTCCAAATATTTTTTAAAAAAAGTTGCATATATTATCGATATGTTGAAATAGGCATACCAATGAGGAAAATTAGAACTAACCTATAGATATTCGCTATCTCAACCCATGGAATAAAAGGGGTCAAAACATATGTTTCTTTCCCAAATAATTGAGAGTATAACTAACTATATCTCAGAGGCAGCAATGAGACTTTTTGCTCCTAGTGATGATGCTTATCCTATGATTGGTGTACAGCCATTTACAGGAGAACCCTATAACCCAAAAATGTTAGATAATTGGTAACAACTGGTAAATCAACTACTTAAATAATGAGTCAATCGATATCAGAATCGGTGGAGTATTTATTAATCCATCGATTTTTTTAAATAAAGTGACTGATATAGTAATCTTCTCTTTAAGGATTGCAGTAGTTGTGGCAATTTGATATAGAGTTAACGACAGTTATGCCTTACCTCAGTTCATTTTATAAAATTATAGTAATTTCAATTAATTTCTGCAGGATATCTGCCAATACGGTTGCGGTTAAGAAGATTGTATGTCGGGTTGAGCGATAACACATGGGTGTCCGCCATAGGCGATGAGATGGTCAAAGACCTGCCGTAGGCAATCGCTCAACCTAACATTCGGCGTTGATAAAGTTGGGTAACAATCCGAGAAGCCACGCACGCTCTACACTATTTCTAATTTTGAGGCTTAACGGCAACCCTATTGGGACATCTGCTGGTTACTATGAACATCAAGAATTGGAGTAGACTACCCCTTTTCACCCTATTGGGGGACAGTCACGTCCCCCAAACCTCTTCCGAATAATTCTTAAGAAATTAATTGAGTCTACTGGAATTAGATATGCTTTTTATTTGAAATGACTATAATTCAATACGGTTCAGATAAGAGGAATTGTAGGTTGGGTAGAGCTTGAGCGTTACCCAACAAAACATTGATAATGTTGGGTTACTCTCCGAGAAGCCGCTCCGCGTCTACGTTCCTCAACCCAACCTACGCTATTTG
>JBCCDM010000475.1:0-4454 GCA_039030795.1 Cyanobacteria bacterium P01_A01_bin.84 | reverse complement strand
TTAAGTAATAACCTCAAATCAGAGTTGTAAATCTGTAAAGTCTATACCTTTGTATTTCTTATGACTACTAAAAATATTGTCTTTGTTGATTCCACCGTTGCTGATTATAAAACCCTTGCTAGTCAAATAAAACCGGGAACAGAAGCTATTGTTTTGGATAACTCTAAAGATGGAGTTAGTCAAATAACTGAAGCTTTAGCAGGAAAAAGTGATTTAGCTAGCATCCAGATTATCTCTCACGGTGGTGAGGGGATGCTGCAATTGGGTTCAAATATATTGAGTAATGGGAATTTACAGGATTATAGTAGTCAATTGCAGCAGTGGGGAAATGCCTTAGCTGAGAATGGAGATATTCTCTTTTATGGGTGTGATGTAGCTGCAGGTGAAAGGGGGGTTGAGTTTGTTCAACAGTTAAGCGAGTTAACTGGTGCAGATATTGCAGCTTCAACAGATTTGACTGGTAACTCCAGTTTGGGAGGAGATTGGGATTTAGAAGTTGCTACAGGGAAAATTGAAGCGCAATTAGCTTTGTCTGAGGAAGCAAAGGCTAATTATGATGGTGTACTCAAAGTTATTAAAGTTACTAATACTAGTGATAGTGGTACGGGTTCCTTAAGACAGGCAATTATTGATGCTAGTAATAGCGATGGTGTGGATGTAATTGACTTGAGAGGAATTTCTGGAACTATTTTTCTTAACAGTTCTCTACCTACATTAAATACCAACAATGATATTATTTTTGTCGGTAATAACAATATAAAAATTGATGGGCAAAGTAGATATCAAATAATTGCTGTTAATGGTGCGAATGTTACTTTTGAAGGTATCGAATTTGAAGACGGTTATGCAGCAGGTGGAAATGGTGGAAATGGTGGTGGGGGTGGTTTAGGTGCCGGTGGTGCTATTTTTATCAACAAAGGTAGTGTTGCTGTAGAGAATGTCACATTTGATAGCAATAAGGCTAAAGGTGGTGATGCAAGTGGTACAGCAGGTGCTGGAGGGAGACACGCAGAGTCAGGAAAATCGGGGGGTAAAGGTGGAGAATTAAATCAAAATGGGGAATTTAGTCTTTCTGGTGGAAACGGTGGACAAGGCGGTGATGTAGCGATTGATGGACCTCTAGCCGCTCAAAGTAAACAAAACGGTGGTGATGGAGATTTTGGCGCTGGTGGTGGTGGTGCTGGCGGCGGTGGTGGTGATAATGATGATGGTGAAGATGGTGGTCGAAATGGTGGTCGAGGAGGAAGAGGAGGATTTGGTGCTGGCGGTGGCGGTGGCGGCGGCGGCGGCGAAGATGATAACAACTGGTTTGAAGGCAATTTTGAACATGGTAGTGGTGGAACTTCTGGTTCTGGAGGCGTATATGGTGGCAGTGGTGGCAGTGGTTCAGGTGGTCCGGCAGGTAGTGGTGGACGAGGTGGCGGTGGTGCTGGTTTAGGAGGTGCTATATTTGCCCGTCAAGAAGCTAGTTTAACTGTTTTAAACAGTAATTTTACTGGTAATTCTGTTATTTATGGAACAGGCTACAATAATGGACAAGCTATAGGACCTGGTATTGCTAGACACTACAGTAATACTTCTTTAACAAGCTTGAATAATGGTAGCAATATAAATGCAGCTTATACAAAAAATAATGGTAATGATACATACAATTCCCTCCCCACTATTAGTATTAATTCCACTACTGTCAACATTCCAGAAAAAAATGGAAAAGCTTCTTTTAAATTAAATGTAAATGGCTCTTTACCAACTGGAGGGCTAGATGTTTATTACTACCTTAGCAATACAATAGGTGCAACAGAAGGAACAGATTTCAGAATTAAAAATCAGAATAATCTTCAGAAAATAACCTTAAATCGACAAGAAACAACTATTAATGTTGATAATGTAGAAATTCTAGATGACAAAATTTATGACCCAAATGAGGAATTTACTATTCAGCTATTACCTGGTCAATATAAAAGGGATAGTAACAAGAGTAGTATTAAATTCAAAATTGAAGATGACGATACCATTATTGGTTTTAAAGAGGTCAACAATACTAATCTAAATATTTTAGAGGATGGAGGAAAGATTGAATTTGAATTAACTTTTGCCTCTGAGATAAGAAAAGATTTTATTTTAAAATTAAAAGTTGACGCTTTAGTCAAGAAAGATTCTTCAGATATTAATAAATACCTCAAGGAAACAGGTGGTAAAACCATTCGAGGTTCTCATATTGATACAGCTAAAGGTGCTGATTATTTGCTTTATTGGCGCTACGATGGAGAAACTAAGAAAAACTATATTATTGATGTTTCTGAATTTGCTGAATTTACAGTTCAAAAAGATAAGCTAAAAAATAAAAAGATTATTATTGGTGTAGAAGCAATTGATGATGATGTTGCAGAAAAAACTGAATCTATTACCGTCGAGTTAGTTGAACAAACTTCTGAGAGTGGTAAACGTTTCTATACTGTTGATAGTAGTAAAAAAACTGCCACTGTTAATATTAAAGATGATGAACCTACCCTGGAATTTGTAGGAGTTAAAAACGCTAAGGAATACGATACATTATTACCAGATGGCGCGGATTCGGATACTATTGGTTATGTAGAATTGAAGGCTGATAAGCCTATTAAAAATTCTATCGGGTTATGGGTAAAATATACTATTACTGCGGGTAATAATGTTATTGAAGGAGTTGATTATCTCAGTTCTCAATATCGTAAAGTATCTTTTCAGCCTAGCAGTCAAGATAAAGGAATTATTATTCCTACGAGTGAAGGTTTAAGTAGTAATAATGAAGGTGATGCTGATAAAATTCGGATTTATTTTGCTGCATTACCTGATGCAATTAAGGAAAATGATGAAGACATCAAGATTGAAATTCAGCCTTATCATTTTGATTTAGATAGTACTGGTAATCAGCAAATATCTAATTATTTTCTCAAACAGAATAATAATATTGTTGATAAAATTACAACTAGTATCAAAGTTGAAGATAGTGGTTTATATTCAAATCAGGTATTAGTTTTTGATAGCGTTGGTCAATTAATTTCTCAGAGAAATCCCCTGACGCTTACTGATGATAAAACTACTTTCCAAGTTAAATTAGGTAGCGAACCTCTGGAGAATGTCACTGTTAATTTTATTCCTCCTCAACCACAAAGTGATGGTTCTTTAAGGAGGGAAAAAATAACTAAAAAGGAAGGTAGAGAAGCAAATGACCAATTAAATCAAGCTATTTCTATCGAAAGTACTGAATTTGTATTTAACGGGGAAATTAGGAATAATAGAGATGTCGATACTTTCAAGGTCAATCTCAAAGCTGGAGATAAAATCAAGATTGATGTTGATGCTAGAGCAATTAAATTATCCCAGGTAGATTCTCAAATTAATCTTCTCAATTCTAAAGGGGAAGTAATTCGCAAAAATGATGATAACTCTGGTGATAATTACGACCCTTTAGTTGAATATAAAATTGCGGAAGATGGTATTTACTATATTCAAGTTGTATATAGCGAGTATTATGGTTCATCTGGGACAAGAAACAGTAGTGGTAAATATCAACTGAAAGTCAATGTTACTCCGGTTGAGACAAAACCAGAGAAAAGTCTTACATTTACTCGTGAAAATTGGGATAAATTACAAACTGTAACTGTAGAGGGAGTTAATTCTGGGTCTAATTTAAAGGTCGAAACCAGTAGTAGTGATAGTAATTATAAAGAACTTAATCTCAATCTTCCCTTCACGACAACACCTCTATCACAAGTTGTAGTCAAAGAGGGTGGAAGTAAACAAGATTTAGGGACACCGTTAGTTAGTGTTTTTGCTGTAGGTGAAGCAAATAGTAAAGAACCTGTTTTAAGAGAAACTAATCTCGAACCTGGTAAGTTCATTATTCAACTCAATCGTGCGGTTGAGAATGATGTTAAGGTTAAATATACTCTGAGTGGTAGTGCAGAGTTAAAGTCTGATTATTCGGGTAATTTTGAAAAAGATTCACAAAATAGCAATAGTTATACTGTTACCATCCCCAAGGGAGAAACTAGGGTTACATTATCCGTCGATCCGGAAGCTGACGATATTGAAGAAAAACGAGAAACTATTACTGTCACTTTAAATCAAGCTGATGGTTACGGTATTGATAGCAACGATAAAAGTAAGACTATTAATTTAATTGATGGTAATCGGGTTGGTTTCCAATTAGGTAATGTGAGTTTGGACGGAAATATTACTCCTACTTTCCGTAGTCTACAAACAACAGAAGGTGGAGATAGCGATACTTTTGCAATTCGTCTCAGAAGTCAACCTAAGAGTGATGTTACTGTTAATTTTAGCGGGATAAATAGTAAGGAAAATAGTATTGCTACCGCAAAAGTTACTTTCACTCCTCAAAATTGGAATCAATATCAATCAGTTAAAGTTACGGGTATAGCTGACAATAAAGTTGATGACAATGTTACCTATGA
>JBCCDM010000474.1:0-4461 GCA_039030795.1 Cyanobacteria bacterium P01_A01_bin.84 | reverse complement strand
CGAAGCGACCGAAACGGAGTGTAGGGAAGCATAAGCTCTATCGAGCAGACTACGTCAACGCAAGGTTTTTGCGATTACGTCGCTATCGCTCGTAATGACAGAATTACATTGCCTTTGCGTAAGTCCTATAAATAATTACACCTTCCTACTTACTTAGTCCCCACACATATGACAACTGTTTAACAGGACATAATATAAGTCCCGATCCCTATGGATACTCATCAACTATGTTGTTTAGAATTGGTTAGGATTATAATCTCCATCCAGTTCTCGCTAATAGCTAAGAGCTAATGGCTAATAGCTTTTTAAGGTAGGAAAATAAAATATGACATTTGAAAGCGACAGTAATGAAAAATTAACTTGTCAAGCTTGCAATCAAATAATTAAAGTTGAAGATAAAGTTTGCCCTTATTGCGGACATCTTCAAGAAGAAATAAATTCTCAAACTGATGGAGAAACTGTAAAAGCTGATTTAACGAAAGAAAATAATCCAGATACAGAGATAGATATAAGTAAGTCTGTTTTTAATTCTGATGAAATAACCTCTGATGAAATAGCTGCTTCTCAAGCTCCAACAAAACTAGAGCGGGTTAGAGGAAAGTTTAATTTCAAATCAATTATTGTCTGGGGTTGTATTGTGATGTATATAATCACCTTATTTGCTGATCTTGAAGGTGTTAGCAATCAAGGTGGAATGAATATACTTGTACCTAGCGGTTCTAGTTTAATTATTTTTGGTGCAACTGGTGCTTACCCAATCTTTGAGTTAGGACGTTGGTGGACTGTTCTCAGTTCAGCTTGGTTACACGGTAATCTTGTACATATAGGGTTTAATTTAGCTTGGGTTAATCAATTAGCACCAATGGTACGTAAGGGGTTTGGTGCTAGAAAGCTGGTCATTATTTATACGTTTTCTACATTAACTTGTGCTTTGCTTACTAGTACCGTTGGTAGATATAACCCAATTCTTCCAGGAATGTTAAGAGGTGCGGATGTTGCAGTGGGTGCATCGGGAGGTATTTTTGGTTTATTAGCAGCACTGGTTGCTTACGGACAAATCACTGGTAATTCTGCTATACGGAAGCAGTTTTGGACATTTGCTTTAGTCACCTTTTTTGTTGGTTTCATTATGCCTAGGGTGGATAACTGGGGGCATTTAGGCGGCTTTTTAGGTGGGTATGTCGCTAGTTTTTTACCGTGGTTGAGTCCCAAGACAAAAGAGACTAAAGCCCATTTAATTGTAGCGATCGCGTGTATAGCTAGTGTGGTAGTAAGTTTAGTTTTATCTGTAGGACAAGTATCATTGCTGTTGAGAGAATTTTGAATGTTAGCAAAAACAAAAACTTCATTCTTCTTCTGAGGATTCCGGGGAAGAAGATAATTCTGTGGGTGGACGATCGCTACTCCAAGCCCACCATGCATAACCGCATTCACATTGGTAAAATTCCTGCCATTTCAATTTTCGACGACTATTAGGAAGGTTGGCTAGCCCAATTACGGGCGATCGCCTATTTATCCAAACTTTTTCTGCCTCCAGACTACTCGCTTGACATTGAGGACAGTGAAATTGGAGTGCGTGAGTGGCTTTATCAGTCCATTCTGGTGGTGTTAGTGCGAAAGCATCCATCTAGCAAAAACCCTAGTATCCAAAACTATTATGACTGATAATATTGTTTATGGAGCCAAATTTAGAAATTCGCCGTTTGTTAAATTTATTGCCTGCTTCCGGATTGTCTTCTTCTAGAAAAATGGCGATTAAAGTTGTTAACAAACCAGAACAGAGAAAGGTTATTGATGAAATTTTCCCATTACCTTGGGATAGAGAACGATTAATATATATTAATTTTGATTTATGGCAACATCTAACAAGACAACAAAGAGATTTAATATTTCTGCGTACTGTTTGCTGGTTAATGGAAGTTAAATGGCTGCAACTTGATTTAAATCAAGGTTTAGTGCTAGTGGGAATAATTGCTGGGTTAATCGAATCTTCTCAACAAGATGTTGTGGGTGTAGCTGTTTCTCTAGGTTTGATAACTTTTGCATTGTTCAATATCTGGAAAAAGAATAAATCTCAAGATTCAGAAATCAACGCCGATATAGCAGCTATTCGTATTCCTACCAGAAGGGGTTATTCTCAAGTAGAAGCAGCAGAGTATCTGTTATCTGCAATAGAGACAATAGCAGAGCTTGAAAAGCATCCTAATTTAGATTTTATAGACTTAATTCGTATTCAAAATTTACGCGCGATCGCTGGTTTATCACCGATTAAAAAAGCTATGAACCTTTAGCTAATAGTGAAATAGGTAGGCATGATTAAAGAATGTAGAATTTCTAACTCAGCTTTCTTAATAACTTTTCAGCCCGACTTACAGCCCGACGGTGACGTTTATAATGAAAATAGGATGAGCCTTTGAGCTTAGAAATCATATTTTGCAAACATTCATGAGCAGATTTGCGATCGCCTTCTTCGGCAAGAATTTTAGCTAAAGTAATTGCAGCTTCTGGATGAGTCCAACTTTTCAGGTGCCTTTGAAGATGTTCTTTAGCACTGTCTAATTCTTGGAGATTAAATAAAGTTTCTCCATATGCTAAAGATGCATCTCCATATTTATATTCTGGATCGATTTCTAATAACTTTTCTAAATTTTCTTTCGCTAGTACAAACTTTTTATTTTTGATTTGTGCTGATGCTAAACCCCAGAGTGCCTGATTATTATCTGATTCTTTTTCTAATGCCATCTGGTAAGCTTCCTCTGCTTCCTCATACATCGCTATGTCGTAACGAATATCCCCTAGCTTAATATATTGATAAGCTTTACCAATATTCTTTGCATCTACTTCCGCACTCCACAACTCGCGCTTACGGGTCCAGCGACCAAAAAAGTTAGGAATTTGAGAGTTTCTTCGAGGTAGCCATCTAATTAATAGGTAGATAATGGATCCAGGAAAACTAAAGAAAAGAAGAATAACAATCCATGCCGTTTTTTCTGGCTCATTGATAACACAATCAAAAATGGCAAAAAGCCAGAGTCCGGTAAAAAGTAGTCCGACTGCACCTGGAATCATCGATTTAATATTTTTTTACAAAAAAATTACAAAGATTTTTATTAAGATTTTTGATCAATCTTTTGGTACGAAACTATGTAATCTACATAGTCACGATATATGTCTACAAAGTTTACCTGTAACTTTCCTGACACCAATAATATTTGATACAATTTGATACAAATATATCAAGAGTTAATAATAATAACTTGTGGAGAAATACTGATTATTAATATTTTAATTTAAGACTTTTTAACTTAAAGCATCAGAAAGATAATCAGCAGCAGCACTGACAACAGCGATCGCTCCTTCATAATCCATGCGAGTAGGACCTAAAACACCAACACTTCCAACTGGTATTGAACCCCGACTATAAGTAGAAGAAATTAAGGTACAAGTTTGAATCGGTTGTAGGGGATTTTCCGAACCAATACGTACTGTAACTTTGGGTCTATCAAATTCATCTGATAGACTTGTCTCTGACTGGGTAAATATTAACTCTCTTAACTGTTCTTGTTCTTCTTCTAAGAGTTGAATAATTGTCTGCACCTGTTTAATTTGAGCAAATTCTGGCTGACGCAGAACTTCAGACATTCCACGAATCATTATCTGCGTAGTTGCTCCATGAGAACTTTGAGAAGTGAGTTCTGTGATAGATTTTTTCAAAAGTTCTCCGTAGCTTTGGAATTCTTTATCCAAATCGTTCCAACTTAGATTTGCTAAATCAACCAGATTTTTTCCTCGTAAATGAGCATTCAAAAAGTTAGAAACTATTTGTAGTTCTCTATCAATAACTTCTGAGTCTGGGGTAGATGTTTTCTTGGATGGAAGTAAATCCATTACTTTCGAGTGTGTTTCATAATCGTCTGTAACAACTATTAACATTACTCTGCCAGCTTCTACCTGTACTAACTGCAAATGTCGTAAAGTTGCTACACTATTTTGTGGCATCGTAATTAAACCAATACAGCCACTAATAGTAGCTAAAATTTGCGTTGCTCCTTGCAACAGTATTTCTAAACTCAAATCTTCCCACTTTAAACAAGTTTGCAAGGCTTGTTCTACTTGTTTACCTATAGCATCCGAAGGGGTTATTAGCTGATCGACATAAATCCGATAACCAGAGTCAGATGGTACTCTTCCAGCAGAGGTATGGGGTTGATAGAGTAAACCCGATTTTTCTAATACCCCCATCACATTACGAATGGTAGCTGAACTCACTCCTAAGTCATATTCTTCAACTAATGCTTTAGAACCTACAGGTTCTGCAGTGGCAATATAATGCCTCACTGTTGCCCAAAGTATGTGCTGTTGTCTGCTGGTGAGCCTAACTTTCATAGGTTTTTTTAACTTAAGCAAGGTATTAAACAAGAAATTGAAAAATTTAATTGATGTTAATGGATATTAATTAAT
>JBCCDM010000473.1:0-4488 GCA_039030795.1 Cyanobacteria bacterium P01_A01_bin.84 | reverse complement strand
TTCTGTAGTCGAATCCACAGATGACGCAATTATTACTAAAACCCTCGACGGTATTATTACTAGTTGGAATAGAGCAGCGATGAATTTGTTCGGTTATTCTCCAACCGAAGTCATCGGTAAACCAATTTCCATACTTTTCCCCCCAGAAAGGATGAGTGAAGAACCTCAAATCATCAAACGTCTGAAAAACGGAGAAAAAATAGAACACTTTGAAACCGTCCGTTTGCACAAAAATGGTACTCCCATTCATGTCTCCGTTACCATTTCTCCTTTGAGGGACGACCTGAGAAATATCGCTGGTGCTTCCAAAATTGTTCGCGACATTACTAATAGAAAACAAGTAGAAGCAGCAGTCATGCAAAAATCTCAAGAACTCGAACAAACTCTAGGAGAACTGCAAAAAGCTCAGTTACAAATAGTACAAAGTGAAAAAATGGCAGCTTTAGGTAACTTAGTTGCAGGGGTTGCTCATGAAATTAATAATCCCGTAGGTTTCTTATACGGTAGTATAAATAATTCCAAGGAATATATTCAAAATTTATTTGAC
Source organism: Cyanobacteria bacterium P01_A01_bin.84 (assembly GCA_039030795.1). Classification (GTDB taxonomy): domain Bacteria; phylum Cyanobacteriota; class Cyanobacteriia; order Cyanobacteriales; family Nostocaceae; genus JBCCDM01. Next base: position 3,941 of record JBCCDM010000473.1, on the reverse strand, counting down.
CACATAAAATGTTACCAAGAAAATCATCCTACTCCAGATAATGCAGTCATAAAACACGCCAAAAATATTGATTTAGAATATATTTACGAGGATTTACCAAAGTTGCTAAATTCTATGAATATAGCAGCAGAACGTATTACCAAAATTAGTCACAGTTTACGTATTTTCTCTAGAACTGACACATCCAAAAAAGTTACCTGTAATATTCATGAAAGTATCAATAGTACAATTTTAATTTTGAAATATCGCCTCAAAGCTAACGATAAACGTCCGGCGATCGCGGTGATAAAGGATTACGGTGAATTGCACACTGCAAAGTGTTTCTTAGGACAATTAAATCAAGTATTTATGAATATTTTAGTAAATGCTATTGATATGTTTGATGAGATGGCACAAACTCAAACCTTTGAGGAAATTAAAGCCAATCCCCAACAAATTACTATTAGTACGAAAGTAGCTGCAAACCACCGCATTTTTATCCGTATTCGCGATAATGGCAAAGGGATGACTAACGAGATACAAGCTCAAATATTTGATAATTTATTTACTACCAAAGGTGTTGGTAAAGGTACGGGATTAGGATTAGCGATCGTACGTCAAATTATTGAAGAAATCCATGGTGGTAAACTTATTTGTAAGTCAAGATTAGGGGAAGGAACTGAGTTTTTAATTGAGTTACCCTTTGAATAATTAATAAGGGATGGATTGCTTGCTCAAAGTAATTAAACAAATTATCATTCAACATATAAAACCTATAATTTGTCAAGGAAAATATAATACTTGTATAGCAGACATAAAAATAATTTCTATAAACCCTATAATTTATCACCCGAATCTACTAATTGACCGCCGAATTACTTTGATTGTGATACCCTATCTGGAATTAGGAAGCGTATAAATAGGTATCATAATATGTCTAGTATGTCGAAGTTACGTGTAGGTTTATTATTTGGCGGTTGTTCTGGAGAACATGAAGTTTCTATCAATTCAGCAAAAGCGATCGCTTCTGCTTTGAGTGCTGTTGAAAATACGGCAAAATATCAGGTGATGCCTTTCTACATTCGTAAAGATGGTGTTTGGCAGGATGTGGAAACATCAAGACAAGTTTTAGAATCTGGCAATGCGCTACAAGTAGAAAATAATCAGTCTAATTTATGGCAGTTTCCTTCTCAAGCACAAGAAATAGATGTATGGTTTCCCGTTCTTCATGGTCCTAATGGTGAGGATGGTACAATCCAAGGTTTATTAACTTTAATGCAAGTTCCCTTTGTGGGTTCTGGGGTCTTGGGTTCTTCTGCGGGAATGGATAAAATTGCCATGAAGGATATTTTTGCTCAAGCTGGATTACCCCAAGTCAAGTATATCTCTATAGATAGATCGCAAATCTGGTCTAATCCTTGTATTTTTCCCAAACTTTGCGATGACATAGAAGCTCAACTTGATTATCCTTGTTTCGTCAAACCCGCGAACTTAGGCTCGTCTGTAGGTATTGCCAAAGTGCGATCGCGTCAAGAGTTAGAAACCGCTCTGGACAATGCTGCAAGTTACGACCGTCGAATCATTGTGGAAACAGGAGTCGTAGCTAGAGAAGTTGAATGTGCTGTTTTGGGCAATGATGACCCCTCAGCTTCTGTGGTGGGTGAAATTACTTATGAAAGCGATTTTTATGACTATGAAACAAAATATACTAATGGTATGGCAGATTTACATATACCAGCAGCATTGCCAGATGATGTAATTACATCCATTCAGTCCATGTCCATAAAGGCATTTAAAGCTATTGATGGTTCTGGTTTAGCAAGAGTAGATTTTTTCTATGTAGAAGCCACTGGAGAAGTTTTTATCAATGAAGTAAATACTTTGCCAGGATTTACCAATACTAGTATGTATCCGCAATTGTGGGCTAATAGCGGTATTGTCTTTCCAGAATTAGTAGACAAATTAATTCAGTTAGCAATAGAAAAAAAATTAAGCTCTGAAGACAAGAAATAATTGTATCTCGATCGGCTAATAATTGATAAAATAACTGTTGTTTGTCGTTGTGACATACTTTATGATTGCTCATTGTAGTAAAAAATTAAAGTAAGGGCTACCCCGTTATTTAGAATAACTACGGATACGCAGCGCAGGCTTATGCAAGTACAATCCATATTCGAGAGGTACAAATCTGAAATAGATATATGGAAAACACTCAGAATGTACGGCACCAAACGTCAGGAGCGAAAAAAAACCAAACTCAGATGCAACAAACTAAGGCACAACTTATAGCAACTCGTACTTTAATGGTACATTTGCTCTTAAATTATCCTTGGTTATTTGTAACCCTGCTGCTTGGTGTATTTCTCAGCAGCGCGGCTATTTCCGTATATAGTCTTGCCTATGTACCGGATGTGCAACGTCCAGAATCAACGACTATTCAAGTAGAAATTAGGCAACCCGTAACTACTAGTGCGATTGTCGAGACTACCGATAATCCCATACCTTTGTGGATGGTATTTGCGATCGCTTCTAGTTGTGCAAGTGGATGCATAATCCTATTAAGATTTTTAAATCGTCCTGGGAAGTCTGAAAAAGCTCAAAAGCGCATTCTTCGCTACCAACAAGCGCGTCGTCGAACAGCGCACAACCGAAAACAGGGTGTAGAAAAACTGCAACGTCAGAAGAGACCGAATGTATTTGTGCCCCCACCACAGCTTTACTCACAAATTCCTATAGTTAAAGTACCAACTAGTTTGAAACCAGCAGCAGCAGTTGTACCACCCCAGACAATTCCACTGTCATCAGCTAGAAGAGAATCTTTAGCAGATATGTTAGATGTTAGGAAGAAAAGTTCTGTGTCTACTATTCAACGAAACTAATTAATATGTGAGTCATTATTGACATCTTCCACAAAAGAAGGTAGAGATGGCTCATAAGAACCTCTATATAACATTTTTGGTTCCTTCTGAGCAGTTAAGACAAAATAATATTAGTCCACAGGGAAGGGAGTTTACTGGTTGAAACTCCCTTCCCTTTATTTTATTCCTTCCCAGGTAAACCGCTTCCAGAAGAATATTTATGAGCTACAACCCCATAATTAGGTTCAATATACAACGCGATCGCTCTTTATAATTGAGTGCAATACCTTGGTTTTCTACAATAAATCAAGTTTCTACTATAAATTCAAAGAATTAAACCTTACAGGGAGCTTAAAAGCGACTGTATTGTTGGTTAATTAATTATTTTTCCTTCTTTTCCCTTCTTTTCCAAGTTGAGATATTTTATTTGATGCTTTTTACACAAGTAAAATCAAAATCAAATATTAGTACTTTATAAATATAAATTTTTATTTTTCCAGATAGCAGATTAGATAAGACTTTCTGGATAATAAAATAATTTAAAGATTTCCTTAGTAATTGATAATTGTATTTTGCTGCATTTTTTACAGTTTCAGAGAAAAAAGAGAAAGTTGCCATTTTGGCAACCAAATTTTTTTTAAAGAAGATAACTTATTAAAAGATAAACGACTTCAAGGGTGTTGTTTTCAGGGTGCATCGTTCCACTTAGACAACTTAATTTATTATCATGAATCTCAAAAAAACAAGTTTTAAAGAATGACAAAAATTGAAAGTTTGACATTTATCGCCATAGGAATACGATACGTTTACCAATGTTGTTCTTGACCCACACGTTAGCCCCCAAAATAAGTTCAATGTTCGGTAAATATTCCTATAATCTCTTCAGCGATAAATGTCTGGGTGGGAGTAGGAAGCGTCTGGTATGCTTACTCCCGCTCTATTTTTAAGGGCTTATGCAGCAGATAATGTAGGATGGATAGCATAAGCCCTATCTTGTAGGGGATTACAAATCACAATATCTATATCTATAAATTTAAAACTCAGGGATACATACAAAATTGATAGAATTTATGAATATAAATAAGTTTTTATAAACTTAGTATA
>JBCCDM010000472.1:0-4519 GCA_039030795.1 Cyanobacteria bacterium P01_A01_bin.84 | reverse complement strand
TTGTTACACTGTATGTGGCTACTACGACGAAGCAATGGAATGTTACGATGAAGCTTTGGTAATTGCCAGTAAGACAGGCGATCGCAGTCAAGAGTGTACTATTTTCAGCAATATTGGACTTTTGTACAATCAGCTTGGTGAGTTTCTTAAAGCTTTAGAATACGCGCAATTAGCAGAAGGATTGGCAAGGGAAATTGGAGATAAACCAACTCTTGGATGGGCTTTTCATTGTATGGGAAATTCCTATCGGGGATTGAAAGAATATGCAAAAGCTCTGTCAAATTACCGGCAAGCAATGCAAATATGTACTACTATTGGTGATGATTCCGGACTAGCAGATACGCATACAGATATTGGTCAGACCTATATCAGCTTAGAAAGACCGCAACAAGCATTATCTCACTATCAGATAGCATTGAATATTTATCAAAAACTGGGAACGCTATCGTCCGAATATAGTCTTCTCGAACTTATTGCTACAGCGTATTCGCAGATTGGTGACAATGCAGAAGCATTGAATTATTATCAGCAAGCTCTCGCGATCGCCAAAGAATTAGGTCATGACAATAATGAAACCAGGATTTTAAATCGCATTTTAGAAATACAAAATGGAGAAACTTAGCGTTCGGTTTGATAGACAGGGGAAACACACCTAAATTCTACTAAATTTCCTATTGTGTTCCACTTTATAATTACATTTGTTGGAGAATATAACTTTTAATTTTACTATTATCAATATTTTCCCCCACTTTGTTGTTTAATAGCTTTTTAACAACTTTAACTTTTAATTCAAGAGCTTGAGCAATTTGTTCTACACTAAAATCCAAACCCATTTTTAACAAACGAAGGGCTATTTCAAGCTTTGTTTCTAGCTCAACTTCCTCTTTAACTTCCTTATAAAATCTAGTTTTTCGCCACTCGGTTAACCCAAACATTGCTTCTAACTCCTGTCTAGTTTTATTTGAGAATTTATAAACCAACATCCTTTCTACTAATTCTAAAAGCTGCCGACGATTGTTGACATCTGCTTGTTGGACTTGTCCGATTAAATTTCTGGCAACTTCTACCGCTTCATCTTCCGGAGCAACTACTAATCCAATAATCCCCAACCCGATTGAAGAAGTATCTGTTAATTCATCCAAATATATTACTTGTATTTGCCCATCAGACAGTGATGTCTGATACGCAATTGGAATACCTGGGTCAAGGCTACGTTTAGCCCATAAAATTACTGCTTTCCAAGTTTTATCTGGTCTATATTGATTTAAATAAACAAACGCTTCTGTAATTAATCGCCAGTATAAATCATCGTCACGCTGATATTGTACCTCTACAAAGTAAATTGGGTCTTGGGGATATTTGTAAAAATAAACCATCAATTCTTCGTGCAAGCTCTTTTATCTCCACAGAGGAAAATTCATAGTGTAAAGCTTGGGTGGGGGATTGTTGTAAGCAAAGCTGTTTCTTGCCTTACCCGGAGGACTTCCTTCAACATCCGTTTTGACAAGAAATACTTCAAATTGATTCTGTGTTCCCTAAGAGCAGAATTGATTTATCAAACCATTCAAAATAAATTATGCTTCAGGACAAAAGTTGATGCTAGATAAAGACAAAGATAAAGATATTTGGCAAAGTATTCGGGAAAAAGCGATTAACTATGGTAGAGAAATATCTCGCAAACAAACTTCTATATCTCTACCACCATTAAAGGTAACAAATTCAAGAAAACGCAAACAGATTACTTTAAACTCCGAGTCGGATAACAATTCCCAGAAATCTGAATGAGCAAAAGAGTGCAACATTAAATAATCTTCCTTTGTTTTTGAATTACGAGCGCGGTGTTGTTGCTCGTAATTTTTTATTTGCCTCTCTAACTCAGCGATCGCGCGTTCAATGGCTGGGTTATGTTGAAGCGATCGCAGGGTTTGCAGTTGATGTTGTAATGTTATTAGTTTCTGATCGTGAACTGTATTTTGATGGGTTCTGCTGTTGACTTCCTTGACGACTTTGGATGCGTATTGAGTTAGCACTTCGATAACTTCTCTTTTTACTATAGATTTGGCGATTGTCTTACCGTTAGTACAGCCGGATTTACCAAATTTCTTATATTGGGTACATTGAAATTGCTTTCCTGCTTTAGTTTTAGTCATTGCATGGGAACAGACTCCACATTTAAATATCCCCGCTAAGATATGGGGTTTAAACTTGTGTGGGTCTTTTTTATTGCTGTGGGCGGTGATTTTGGCTAAATCTTCGTATTGATTTTCTGTTATCAGTGCTTGATGGGTAGAGTAATGTCTATCTATTTCACCGGACTTGAGTTTATAGAATGTGTGTCCTCGCAGCGCCGGATTATGCAGCCAATTCCGCACGCTAGAAGGATACATTTTGATTTTATGATTTTGGGCTAACCAACGGGAAATAGAAGCAAAAGAATTATCGTAGAGCTGATGAATTATTTTTTTAGCGATCGCCCAGTTTGAAGGATGAGGAATGCATTTACCGCTTTCATCTTTTGCATAACCAAAAGGAGGTTTACCAAAATATTTTAAGTTGGAGCGATAATATTCAGTTCCATGAGAAATACGTTCGGAGAGCAACCTGCTTTCAAATTCTGCTAATCCGGCAATGTTGTTGATAGTTAACCATCCAAAAGCAGAACTTGTATCTCCGAGGGGGGAATCTAAAATGGTCAGCTTTACCCCAGCTTTTTGCAGTGTTTCTATTGTCTTATGAATAGAAATAACATTTCTTCCCAGTCTATCTAACCTAGTAACAATTATTTCTGTTGCAACTCCACTTTTTGCAAGATGAATCAACTGTTTGAAGTTTTTTCTAGTATCTTTTCTCCCAGATTCAATGTCATATAAGATTTCTTCAGTTCCAGCTTTCTCTAATCGATTGATTTGCTGATCTAAAGCTTCTGTATCTGCTTGCTGACGAGTTGAAACGCGAGCATAACCTATGCGCATACAGTATTTTATATATTTATTCACATATAAAATTAATAGTACCACCTTATATTTAAAACTCAAACTATTATGGGTGTACCTAAAGAATCTCCACCAGGAATCAAGAAGAAAGACTACGTTTTACTGAGTATTATCTCCAAAGACGTCTCCCCAGACTGGGCAGAAGAAGACTTTTTTACAGTTTAGGTAGGTCATGGATTGATAGTTAATGGTTGATGGTCAATAGTGAATGGATTGACCGTTAACATCAACTAACAACTCCAAGCTTAATAAATGACTAGTTGGTAAAAGGAATAAAAATGGGAGTCGAAATATTAGACATTTCCCCAGTTGGAAGAGTCGAAGGTGATTTAGACGTACGTGTCGAAATTGAAGATGGACACGTTGTCAATGCTTGGACTCATGCCGAACTCTTCCGGGGATTTGAAGTTATTTTACGGGGTAAAGACCCACAGGCTGGATTGATTGTTACGCCTCGCATATGCGGTATCTGCGGAGCCTCTCACCTAACTAGTGCAGCCTGGGCTTTAGATACAGCTTGGGGTACAGAAGTTCCACGTAATGCTATTTTGGCAAGAAACTTAGGTCAAATAGTTGAGACAATACAGAGTATACCCCGCTATTTTTACGGTATTTTCGCTACAGACTTAACTAACAAAAAATATCAAAATAGTATTTTCTATAAAGAAGCCTGCGATCGCTTTAGTGCTTTTACTGGTAGTTCCTACGAATTGGGAATTACTATCTCTAGTAAACCGGTAGAACTCTATGCTTTATTTGGCGGACAATGGCCCCACAGCAGTTATATGGTGATAAATGGCGTAAATGTTTGATATATCAGTAATTTGAGAATATATTGACTGTAATTACCTGATTTTTTCCTTAAATTAGACGATAATTTCGATTAAAATCAATTTTTTCCCAAATTTATAGCAATTCAAAGGCATTTTGAGAATGAAAATCATTACCTAGTTTTTCTCTAAAACGATTATTTTATTATGCGATCGCTGTCATCCCTTAACTCAATCTAATCTCTATTTAGTGGTTAATTTTCAAAGGATGTATATTTGTTTTCTATAGATATAAATAGAAAGTCGTATTTTTCTCAATATAAATACGTAAATAAGATTAATTGAGTTTTAATAATTACAGGATAAATTAGATATTATTTGAGTTTTTCTTATTTCTTTCCAAGGTCTACAATTCTCTTTTTGTATTTTGTAGGCACAATCAAAATAAATAATAAAGTAAACTAAATCTAAATCGCAATAGTTTTTTCGTCATGTATTTAGGTACTACCCAAGCAGCAGAAATTTTAAATATTTCAACTTCTAGAATGCGCTATTTACTTGCTCAAGGTAGAGTCAAGGGAGCCTACAAAGTTGGAAGAGTTTGGATAATACCTGTATTTCAAGGAAATCCTGTAATTAGTCGAGGCAGTCGCGGACCCAGGGCTAAATGGCGCAGAAGAAATCCTGCAATAACTAAAATTCATGTCAATAAACATAGAATTCGAGAAAATCTAAATCAAGAAAATTTAGCTCCTG
>JBCCDM010000471.1:0-4540 GCA_039030795.1 Cyanobacteria bacterium P01_A01_bin.84 | reverse complement strand
TTTAACTGTTGAAGCTAAGGATATACAGCTAATTAATGGTGATGCTGGTGTTACTGGTTTATTTACTCAAGCTGGATCTAGCTCAACAGGAAATGGGGGAGAATTAAATGTCAAAACGAATAATTTATTAGTTCAAGACGGTGCAAAAATTGATGCTAATACATTTAGTTCCGGTAAAAGTGGAAATTTAACTGTTGAAGCCGAAGATATACAACTGATTGGTGAAAGCCCTAATGGCATAAGCAGTGGCTTATTTGCTCAAGCTAGTCGTGATTCAACAGGGAATGCCGGTAATTTAACTATTATTAGTAATAATTTATTAGTCAAAGATGGAGCCGATATCCGAAATGATACTTTTGCTTCAGGGAATGCTGGCAATTTGACGATTCAAACTGATAATTTTACAGTTGAAAGTGGCTCGCAAATAGGTGTTGGAACTTTTGCTAATGCTAGGGGTGGTAATTTGACTGTTGAAGCCAAAGATATTCTGTTGACTGGTAGAAGCACTAGCGGTACAAAAAGTGGCTTATTTACTGAAGCAACATCTAGTTCAACAGGAGATGGGGGAGACTTAAATATTAATACCACCACTTTACAAGTTGAAGATGGAGCAATAGTAAGTGCGCGAAGTCTTAGTACTGGAAGGGCTGGTAATTTAGATATAGATGCTGATTCTATTCTTTTAAACAATAATGCTTCACTTAACGCCAGTACTCGCAGTAATAAGATTGACCCACAGGGAAGAGAACAAGCGACAATCACCATTAACTCAAAAGATTTAATATTGCGTCACTCTAGCAATATCTTCACTGAAGCAACAGGTGAAAACGTTGTTGGTGGCAGCATTAATATTAACAGCGACGTTATCGCAGCTTTGGAAAACAGCGATATCAGTGCTGATTCTGACAACTTCCGTGGTGGTAACGTCAATATTATTACTAAAGGTATTTTTGGTACTCAGTTTCGAGAACAAGCTACGGATAAAAGTGATATCACTGCAAGTGGTGCAAATTCAGAATTAAGTGGAAGTGTAGAAATTGATGGATTGGAACAAGACCCCGCAGAAACTTTGACCCAATTACCATCTGTACCAGTATCCGGGGAAGTTTATCAAGCTTGTCAACCTAATGACGGTAATCAAAGCGAATTTTATTTCACTGGGAATGGTGGTTTACCTCCGAATCCTAGAGATTATCTCAACAGCGAATCTGTGGATGTTGGTTGGGTGTCGCTTCCGAATCAAACAGGTCAAGTAAGCGGAGTAGAAAAAGAAAACCTTCAAACTCCATCTAAAATTCAACCTCCGATTGTGGAAGCTACAAATTTAGTTGCAAATAAAAATGGAGATGTTTTCCTAGTTGCTCAAGCTCCTAATGGTGGTAATTCTGGGATTAGTAGTGGGTTTTGTTTGAAGAAGTGAAAAGTGAAAAGTAAGAAGTAAGAAGTAGTGGGTTGTAGGGGTAAGAGATGCTAAACTATGGTTCTTCCTCTGCTCCCTCCGCTTCCCCTGCTCCCCCTGCTCTCTTACAACCAGTTTCCTAACAATACATAAGGTGCCCAAAAGTACGGTTCTCTTCCTTGAGCTAATAGTTGTTTTTGAGCATATTGCAATGCTTCGGCTTTATCTGTTCCGGCTTTTAATTGACTGTAAAATATACTCATCAATTCTGCGGTGGATTCGTCATCTACAGCCCATAATGTTGCTAGTGTAGAACGCGCTCCTGCTTGTACTGCGATTCCTGCTAATCCCAGAGCAGCACGTTTGTCTCCTTGTGCGGTTTCGCAAGCGCTTAATACCAATAATTCGATATCGGTAGATGTATTTGAGTCACTGGTTCGCAATAATTGGTCAAATTCTTTGACGTTGAGCAACTTGTTCCAAGTCAATATAAATGTTTCATCTGGATTGGAACTAAATTTACCGTGAGTTGCTAAATGAACTACGGAGAATGGAGAAGATTTAAGTTTGCTTTGTAGATTATTTTTCGTGAATCTATCGTTTAATAGTTCTGTACTTTTTGGTACTTGCGACTGAATTGTTTGTAATTCCTGTTCGACATTTTCTAGAGGATTAAAAGTTATTTCGTTGACGGTACGCTCTTCTGCTAATCCAGCAGTTAAAGCGTTTAGTTTTACTTCTTTTAAAGGTTTGGGGTTAACTAATTGCAAACCCGGTGTTAAGGATATGGCGTATTTTTCTAATAAATATTCATCATTTTGTTCGTCATAAAGAACGCTCATGGGAATATTTTGTAGTTCGCTCTCTAATACAAATACTAAGTTGGTGATACCATTATTTTTTAAGTCGGTTTCTAGGGGTTTAATCAACCAATTATATAATTGACTGGAATTTCGTCTCGCTCTCTTTTTTCTAGTTACGTCTCTTAAATCATCTCTTAGCTGCTCTACAGTTGTTTGGACTTTGGTTTGAGCGATAGGAGTTTTATATACCCTTAAGTTTTGATTGGGTAATTTGAGAATTACATTTAAACTTTCTGGCAAAATTATCGCGTAAACTACTGCTGCTGTTTGGTCTTTTTTATCTACAAGAAAGTCAATTTGTTCGACAGGAGTTAAACAGGAGGAACGAAAGAAGTTTTCTAATTCTGCTACTTGCAAGGATTCAAGAACCTGTCGCGCTTGTTTAATTCTAGCTGAATTTATTTTGAGACTTTTATTTAATGCGACTTCATCGGGAGTTTGCAGAAGCAGTTCAACTAACTGTCGATAAACTGGTTCTACGCTTTCCCGGAATGAAAATTGAATATCGGGGTTAACTACTACTAAGTTTTCTCGTAATGATTCAAGACTTTCTACTGCTCCGGAATAGTAAGATATCGCTTGCTCTATATTTCCTTGCTGTTTGTATAAGCGTCCAATTTGCCATTTCCATAGATAAGCTATTTCTGGAGCGTTAATACTTTGAGCGGTAAATAAAGCTTTCTTGGTCAAATTCTGAGCGTCATTGAATTGTCGGGTTTTTTCATATAATTCCCCTAAAGTACCACTAGCATAAGATTCGGCTCGTTTGTCTTGTAACTGTTGTGCTTGTTGGAGAGCATTAGCAAGAAGTTTAGCTATATATTCAGTATTTTCCGACTTATCTTTCATTAAACTGCGAGCAAAGTTAATTTTGGTATTAACTACTATTCGGGATGCAGGTAATTTATTAATCGTAGATTTAATTTCTGCGGATAACTTCGATGCATCGGAAAATTTCTGGTTATCTACTAACAATCTTAGTTGATTCAATTGAGCCTGCAAGCGAGTAACGGGTTGAGTTGTTGCAGCTTGAGCCTGCTGGTAATATTTTAAAGCAGCCTGTATATTTTCTCCAGTACGTGCAGTATTACCCAAACTAAACAGCGTTTGGCTAACTTCGTTTTCTAAGGATGAAGATTTAGCGATCGCCAAACTTTGTTGTAATATTTCTTCAGATTCTTTTAAATCACCAACTATTTGCAAAACATTACCAAGTTTTCGCAATCCTACTACTTTTAATCGCGAATCTTCTTGTTTCGCTAATTTTTCCTTGACCTCGATGAGAGTTTTCTTGGATTGAAGAAAACGTCCTAAAGCTTGTAAAGCTTGTGCAGAATTAATTCGGTTGCGAATCAATGCAGCATCCAAACCCCCCAATTTTTGATAAATCTCACCAGCTTGCTTCCAAGTAATTAAAGCGTTTTCAGCTTGTCCCCGCATAAACTGCATTCTTCCCTGCACATCTAAAGCTTGTGCCACAATTCGAGAATTGATTTCAGACTTCTCAACTTTTGTCAATAAATATAGACTTTCCTTAATAACTGCATCAGCTTGCTGCCAAGAACCAAGCTGCTGATAGGCTAAAGAAAGATTAATTAATGCTATAGCTTGCTGTTGAGTTTGATTGCTAGCCTTATAGCGATTAGCTGCTTGTAGTAGGATAGCGATCGCTTGTTTCAAATTTCCTGCAAGATATTGTGCTTTTCCTTGTTCGAGAAGTTTTTCTGGTTTAGTAGTTGCGGATTTGATGGTTTGAGTACTATTTAGGAAAGGTGAATTTTGCGGCTGTTTAGCGAATGTGCTAGGAGTAATAGTTAATAAACAAGAAAGAGTAAATAAAATTACTTTCTTGGTGGTAGATTTAGCTAATAGCTGGAGAGGTTGAAACTTTTGCATTTCATTATTATTTTATAACTGCCTAGCTAATAAGTAGGGTCGGAAAAAAAGAAAACAAAGATATCACTTTTTAGTGTATTACTTATAACTTCGAGAAGATTAAGACTCATGCAAGAACATTACCATAATTGTGCATAAGTAAGTAGGTAGGATAAAACCAATGTATATTTAGTTTTGTAAAAACTGTAAAACAACCTATTTACAGAGTATTGTAAGTTTATGAGGTACAAAATATTCGTTTACAAATACAATAAATAAAATCTTTATACTCCATCAAAGGTGTACTTCACTTACCTTTTAAACGAAAAACTAATGATTGAAACTGTATGATTAAAGTTCCTACCAAAATAGTCATTGGTGGAGTACCAAGAACAGGTAAATC
>JBCCDM010000470.1:0-4606 GCA_039030795.1 Cyanobacteria bacterium P01_A01_bin.84 | reverse complement strand
CCCACTTTTTTGAATGTCATTGCGAGCGGAGCAAAGCAATCGCAAAGTTTATAACTAACATCATTCCTCAGCCTTTGGGAAGACTTCATCAACGCAATGACGGTTATTATCTCATTAAAAAATAAAAACTGGGATGCACCCCCTGGGGTCTTTGTGTAAAATTGGGATACTCTCTTTACAAAAATAATTATATTTGTCGCATTCTTTTTCCCGACTTGGGATTACTTTTTAATGCTTCCTTTTTCCTTATTTATGTTTAATTAAATCTTCCAGAAATAGTAAATGCTGCCCAATAATAAGGATGATTATAAAGTTGTTTGTATGGTTCTTCTTTTCCAATTTTGTATAACAGCGTAGCTAAATGTGCTTTAATCCTCATTGCCTCTGGTGGAAGTTGATTTAGTAACTCTTCATACCATTGCTTAAGTTCTAAAGCATTCAATTCCTGGAGCCATTTGATTGTTTCAGATAAAGCCGCGATCGCTGAAGATTCCGATTGTAGTTTTCGGTAGAATTCTATCATTACTAATGTCGTCGCAACTGAGTCTACAGTCCATTTAGTACTAACGATTTGATTTACTCCTTTTATTAACAGACCGCTAACTAAACCTACATATTCGCTTTGAATATTTTGATTTTCGTTGAAAGAATATTCTTTAGCAGAAACAGTAAATAAACTATAATTTTCCAAAGGATACTTAGATATATCCTTAAGAGTAAGGGTATCAGAATTAGCTAAAATTAACTCTGATTTATAGGGTTCATTCAAATTATCCTGACTATAACCAGACAGGTGAAAGATATTATGTTTATTAGTAGAAAAAGCATTTTCTAACTCAACTTTTGTCGCCTCCAACCCTTCTATACGGGTGGGATTATGAAACATTTCAGATATTACTTCAGATTCTATTTTGGCAAATTTTAAAGGTACATATTCTCTACTTTCTGGATTTTCTACACTTAGTAGATTTTGTTGTCTAATTTGCTGCCTAAGATTGAAATTCTTTGATGGATGTAAAGTCAAACCAGTATACGCACTGGGTAAGTAACTAATAGCAAAACGAGAAGAATTTTGAGAAATAAAAATATCTCTATGCTCAGCGTCCGTTGATGAACCATCAACTAAGTTAAATAGAGCATGAAGAGGAAATTTATGTAAATCGCAATGAGGAACTAAGATTAACTGTTCTATATCTTGGAGTTCTTCTTCAATTAGGGATATGTTGAGAATACTTCTTAATCTTGATAACTGATATTCCATATCAGCATACCAAGGATGTTGTTGAGGATCCGATAATTCTGCTGCTTGGATGCGATAATCCTGGTATTTTTCATACCAGTCTTTTTGCCAGTCTTCAAATTCTATTAGTCTTACCATGGCTTCCCGTTGTGGAAATTCATGTATCTCGCCAATATCATCCGTTACTGGAGTAAAAACAAGTATTGGTTCGGGAGGATTATGTTTAATAATAAAAGTATGTAAAGCACAGGGGCTGATATGCCAGTAAATCATAGCAGTTTTAGCATCCAGCAACTGCTGCATTTCTTGATAACTCGGAGAAGGAATATTATTTGTCCAATCCATCAATTGCCAAGTTAAGCAGGCATTTTTATTATATTCGGCAATTTCTAAAGCATATAAAAATTCACCAAATTGAATAGATAAATCAACCGCAAACTGCCATATCCCAACAAGTTTCAGAGATAATTGCTTTCTATCAGCTTCAGAAAGATGGGGCTGATTAAGTAAATCTCTCCATATATCGCTTGCACGTTTTTGTAGCTGTTGAGCTTGTTCTCTTTGTCCTAAAGCGATTAAAGTTCTGATTTGATTTTGTAATACTTCTAAATGTAATTCGGCGTATGTATCTAAATTCAAACTTAAAAGAGATTTATTATACTCATCTACTGCCTGTTGCCAGTAATAATGCGGAGTCGGATGCTTGCGACCCTGCTCGTAGTGGGCATTACCTAAAGCTAAATGTAGTCTGCCCCAACCTTCGGGATGAGTATCCTGGCTGAGATAATTGAGTCCAACTTCATAACTGACTAATCTGCCTGTATAACCACGCTCGTTTAAAGCTTCATTGCTAGCGGGTATATTACTAAATAACTCAAAGCGACGGTCGTAACCAAGTGAAGCACCAGCCGCTCTACCTCTACCAAGCCAAGCTTGCCAATAGTCGGCTTGAAGTTCTAAAGTACGATCGTAATATGCGATCGCTTCTTCATATCGTTCTAATTTAAAGGATAGTACAGCCCGGTTATACCATACTAAATAAAAGTCGGGATAAATTTCAATAGCTTGATCGTAGGATGCGATCGCTTCATCTTCTCGTCCGATTTGTTCTAAGGCGATCGCTCGGTTAAACCATGCTAAATAAAAGTCTGGTTGAATTTTAATTGCATTATCCCAAGCCGCGATTGCTTCAGCTTGTCTGCCCAGTTTAAACAGAACTACGCCTTTATCTATCCAAGCTTCGTGCAGGTCAGATTTTATATTTAAGGCTTGTTCATAGGAAGCCAGAGCTGCAGTGAGTTGATTTAATTTATCGAAAGCATTACCCCGCAAATACCAGGATTCTTCGGAACCTGGTTCGAGAGCAAGAACTTTATCCAAGCTGCTAATGACATCTTCCCATCTTTCCAATTCTGAAAAAGCAACACCGCGATTAAACCAACCATTAGCCAAAAGTGGGTCTATTTCTACAGCTTGCTCAAAAGATGCGATCGCCTCCCAATACTCTCCTTTAGCTAATAGTGCCATACCTCGGTAATACCAGTTATCTTGGTCTTGAGGCTGTAGATTTACGGCTTGATTGTAACTATAAACGGCATCATCAAATAGACCAACTTCTACTAGAGCCAGACCTCTACTAGACCAAGCTTCATAATACCCAGGATTCAACTCAATCGCTTGCTCAAAAGATGCGATCGCTTCATTAAATCGACCTAATTCTCCTAAAGTTCCACCCCGGTTATACCAACCTTTATAAGCATCAGGTTTAATAGCTAATGCTTGATCGTAGGATGCTAATGCAGCAGTAAAATCCCCTAAATGAAATAGAGCTAATCCTCTGTTAAACCAATATTCATAAACTTCTGGTCGAAAAGATATTGCTTGATCGTAGGAAGCTAAAGCTGTCATCAAATCGCCAGTTTTTGCCTGCTGTAAACCCTTATAGAACCAGCTTTCAGCCTGGGAAACAGTATCCGGTGCAGAATCAATAAACTGATTTTGTAGGGGCTGTAAGCTTGGTTTTGCTAAACCGTAAGCAAGTTGCTCAACTAAGTTGGCACTTTGTTGCAACCGAACTGACAACTCATCTAAAGTTAGAGCAACTTCAGGCTGTGCAAGATTTTCATCATGATTATAGACTTTAGAAGTAGGTATTGCTTCAATTTCTTCAATTTCTTCTATTCCTTCTATTTGTGAAGAATAAACTATTTCAGTTTCTGTAAGATCATTTTCTTTTATATCAGTTTCTTCAGTAGAACTACCATGAGAAACTGGGAAATTTGTAACTTCCGGTGGAACAAATGCAATATTTTCCTGTAAATTTATATATTCTTCATTTTCTTCATATTCTCGATCAAGTTCTTCTTGATGGAAAAATTGTGAAACGCCAAATGTTGAGGTAGATTCTTGATTTGTAGCATCTCTTAAATCTTGTTGATTTTCTCCAGAGATAGCAATTTCTCCCAAAGCAGCAATAGCATCAGCTTCAGTCATTTCAGACCCAGATTCGTTTTCTGGCTGCTGCCACAACAATACTTCTTCTAAACTACCAATAGCATCAGTTTCATTCGTAGTAGATAGAAGATTTTCTTCGAGTTGTTTCCACAAATCCAATTCTGTTTGAGTCTCGTTAAATCCTCTGGAAACTAAATTTGGCAGTTGTGGTTTTGGTAACGAGACCTCTTTTTGAGTGTAACTACTTACTTCTTCTTGTAATAGAGAATCTGATAGTAGTCTAGTATCCTCTTGCTGTATGTCATCCTCATAAAGATCGTTAATATTTCGGGTCAATAACTGCATCCCGATATCATAAGTCAGATCGCCAATCTCACCAATTTCCAGTTCTCCTAGCTGCACCATCCGATAAGCCAATTCATGATTTGGTGCTACAGAAGACAATAACTTTTCACCAAAACCCCGCAGCCACCCCAACCAACGTTCATGGCTAATGCGATTTTCCATTCTTTGAATATATCTAAGCGCCCAGCCCTGTCCTCTTCCTTGATACACACCTTCTAAAAGCTGGGTAAATAAAAATTCTAAATCCGCATTAGTTAATTCCGGCAGTGTTTTAACTGCCTGAGTTTTCTCGTTGATATATCGAGAAGAGATGTGCTTGCTACCAAAGAGACGCTTCAAGGATTTTTGAAGCCACTGAAATAGCCGCCTAAGCATTTGCTGCATTATGAAAGTTATGTTTCTCTAGATTTTAGCGACCGTTGCTGAGGAACAAACGGTAATTACGTAAAAAATTATGCTTATAACCAGTAGTATTTATCAAACTTTAAAAAGTCTACACAATTGAGCGCTAGTTGTCTTCTTCGCTCGACACCAATTTATTACCTTCTATCATAGATAATAAACCCT
>JBCCDM010000469.1:0-4629 GCA_039030795.1 Cyanobacteria bacterium P01_A01_bin.84 | reverse complement strand
TCTTTAAGCTTTGGCGTAGATGCTGTTTTCAAAAACAGGCCAGCTACCACAATGAAGATTTCGAATATCATTCTAACCCCTTGACATAGATTCTCTTAGTAGTAAAATTTACTCTAAGCAAACCAAATCAGGGCAGTTCCATCCGTAAGTGTATTGATTCGCACATTATTACAACACTGAGATGGCGCATCTACCGGATTAGATAATTCCGGGTTAAGATTATGACTTACAGATGTCTTGATTGAATTATCAAAATTCAGATTGTTTAAATTTTATGGACAAGAGTCCAATAGATGGCAGTAACACCCTCCTCTAAGCTGACGAGTTTGTCTCCCAGCTTAGAGGGAGACAATAGGAGGAATTATGCTTGCACAAGATGTTCGCAACTCAGTAATTAATGTTGCCAACTTGAACCAGCTGAAGTTGGACTTGAATAGTTGGCAACCAGTTGATGTCGGAGAGTACATCACTAATGTACCGAAGAAGCAAAGAGCGATCGCTTTCCGTCTCCTCAATAAAGGACAAGCAATTAGCGTTTTTGAATATTTACCACCAGATATACAGCAGCAGCTAATTAAGTCTTTGCATGACAGAAAAGTTGTGCAAATAGTTGAAGCAATGAGTCCAGATGAAAGAGCTGTATTATTTGATGAATTACCCGCAGGGGTTGTAAAGCGCCTGTTGCAAGAACTCAGTCCCGAACAAAGACAAGCAACAGCAACGATTTTAGGCTACCACGAAGGTACTGCCGGTAGAGCCATGACTACCAAGTATGTTCGTCTGCAAGAAGGTTTATCAGCAGAAGAAGCGTTAAGTAAAATTCGTCGTTGCGATAAAGACAAGGAGACTATCTACTATGCTTATGTGACAGACTACAACCGTAAGCTGATTAGCGTTGTTTCCTTAAGACAACTGTTATTTTCTTTACCTGATATGCTACTGCGGGATATTGCGAACCAGCACGTAGTCAAAATCAGTACGGAAACTCCTCAAGAAGAAGTTGCATTCTTGATGAAACGCTACGATTTATTAGCTTTACCAGTAGTAGACAGAGAAGATAGACTGGTTGGAATAGTCACCATTGATGATGTAGTAGATATCCTTGAAGAAGAAGCTACCGAAGACATTCAAAAACTAGCAGGAGTTAGTGGTGGTGACGAAGCAGCTTTGTCTCCTCCTCATGTAACAGTGCGCAAACGTTTACCTTGGCTTTTAGCTAATATTGCTTTATATATAACAGCAGCTGGAATGATTGCACCTTTTCAAGGAGTAATCAAAATAGTACCAGTCTTAGCAATTATCATGCCGATTTTAGCTAATAGTAGCGGAAATGTTGCTTTTCAGGTATTATCTGTAACAGTGCGGGGTTTAGGGGTCGGAGAAATTACACCAAAAGATACCTGGAAAATTTTACGTAAAGAACTAATTGCAGGTTTAGGAACTGCTATTGGATTAGGTGGTGCCATGATTGGATTATCTTTAATGTGGGCACCAGCAGGAGAACATTGGGTTTCTTTTGTTGCTGGTAGTGTGATGTCGGTAAACGTATTAATTGCGGTTACTTTAGGAACAGTATTACCAATGGCTTTTAAAAGGATCAATCTAGATCCGGCACTAATTTGTGGTCCTCTGATGACAACAACACTTGATGCTATAGGCTTTTTTACCTTTTTATCTTTAATTTCCTTTGCTTTACAAGTAATTCCCAAATAAGCTTTATATTTTTTAAGTCCACAGTAAAATAAATAGTCGAGACCTAACTTCTGCTTTCATTCAAAGAGAAATAATTAATTAATTTAATATCAGGGTGTAAGTTACGCTAATGGGGATAAAATGCTTATCTCATCTTTCAAGAGTGGTAATTGGTAATTGGTAATTGAAATTAGCTGGGATTAATATTATTAGTTGGAACAAACTATAAACCTAAAAATATAGAGTAATGCTTCCATATCAATTAAATTATTTATTTTTAACTGGTTTATTTTTAAAATTTAGGACTCACGCAAAAGTAACGTAATCCGGTTCGAGATGTCTATTACGTAAGTTCTAGTTATTTTGAATTTCCTTCCATGGGTCAAACAATATTGTTTGGTAAAAATGTTTAGACTGAAATTACCCCGGAGCATATGTATTAGAGAGACTTATAGGTTTTGTTAATCTTAAATTACAGCAGTATAGAACAAAAATACTAGTAAGCGCAGCGATGTTGATAAAACACTGAACACTTTACTATGAGTGGATTGTAGGGACTAGGCATTATATGTATGTTGCATTCCATGCCCATCTATAGTTTAGGCTATGAAAATCCTGCTGACAACCTCGTACCCATGTTTTGACTTATTTTAGTCAGCAATCGTTGTATAATAAAAAAGGATAAAATCAGCCACAATCGCCGTCATATAAGCTTTTTTCTGCGAAATTGAAGCCCTGTAAGACTTTGAAACCCCATATTACAAACGAATGGGAGGAACTTCAGTTTAGATTATTAAGTAAGTGGGTTGAATTAAATGTAGGATGGGTTAGCTGCGCTAACCCATGCCGTCAAAGAGTTTCATGCTTGATAAAATAAATCATATATTATAAATAATTACACCTTCCTACTTACCTAGTTTTTGATTAATAATAGATAATTAATAATGTAGGAACCATGAGTTAACATCATGATAGAACTATATTATTGGTCTACGCCCAACGGTCACAAGATTACTATATTTTTGGAAGAAGCAGGATTAGAGTACAAAATTATACCAGTTAATATTAGTACTGGAGATCAATTTAAACCGGAATTTTTGCAAATATCACCCAATAATAAGATACCTGCAATCATTGATAATACTCCAACTGATGCTAGTGAAGCAATTTCAGTATTTGAATCTGGAGCGATATTACTTTATTTAGCAGAAAAAACTGGAAAATTTTTACCAGGAAACTTACGCGATCGCATTATAGTAACTGAATGGTTATTTTGGCAGGTTGGTGGTTTGGGTCCGATGGCTGGACAAAATCATCACTTTAATCAGTATGCACCCGAGAAGATTGATTATGCAATTAACCGTTATGTGAAAGAGACTAACCGATTATATGGGGTGATCGACAAGCAACTCGAAGGAAGAGAATATTTAGCTGGTGATTATTCCATCGCGGATATGGCTTGTTATCCTTGGATTGTTCCCCACCAAAAGCAACAGCAGAATTTGGAAGATTTCCCTAATTTGAAGCGCTGGTTTGAAACCATTGCTGCTCGAGATGCAGTTATTACAGCTTACTCAAAAGCTGACGAATTAAAAAAATGAGAATATGGTAGTTGCCATCCAAAGGGTTTGGGAATAGTTTAGGTTTAGCGATCGCATTATTCTATGTACTATGCCAAGAATGTACTTGGCGAGCATTGCCCAGAGATTTTCTTGCTTGTTCAACTGTTTAAGGTTACTTTAGACAATGGTGCAAAGACAGTACTTGGTTGAATGAAAATGGGTAATGGATATGTTTTGATGGGTCGTTGAAGTTGTTCTCAGACCCTTAGAGAAAAAGGGCTTTGTATTTCTGCCAAAACCTTGGGTTGTAGAGAGAGGGGATTCGGTTGGCTTAATTGGTGTCGGCGCTTGAGTAAGGATTATGAGCATCTACCTCAAACTTCAGAGACATTTATTTATATTGCAATGATATGGATTATGGTCAGAAGACTAGCATAATGTTAAACTCGCTTTGACTTTTAAAACATCCTCTAAAATTCTAGCTATTTAAAATTCTAAAATCTCTTTGATAACACTCTTTAAATCTTTATCAGCAGGACGTTTCGCAAACTGTTCGTGATTGTAAATCCACACAGGTTTAATGATGCGATGCATTCAGTTGCATTAACTAAATACATCAATCTTATTTGTCCAGAAGCTCCTTTTCCAGCTTTCCACTCCAATTTATGAAATGTCCAATTTTCTGGTAATTGAATTTTTCCAGGTAAAGGTTCTTTACG
Source organism: Cyanobacteria bacterium P01_A01_bin.84 (assembly GCA_039030795.1). Classification (GTDB taxonomy): domain Bacteria; phylum Cyanobacteriota; class Cyanobacteriia; order Cyanobacteriales; family Nostocaceae; genus JBCCDM01. The sequence continues at coordinate 656 of JBCCDM010000469.1, read as the reverse complement.
GGAATTTATTGGATACTGGTCTTCAATCAAATTTTCTAAGACTTCAGCGACAAGTCCGACAAAATCATTTCCGTAAATCTTTACAAGCTTCTTAAAGGAGCGCTTAAAATTACTTGTTTTCTCAATCGAGAAGGGTGTTGAGCCAGTCACGCACTTCTCCTTTTCCAACACGTTCCGAATCTTCTGAATTTAAAGCATCCTGTAAAACTTCCGACATCACAGCTTCATATGCAGGATTTTCCCGCTCTATTACATCAAGTTTCTGATGACCCAACGCTTTCATATCTTCAAGGCGAATTGCCTCAGTCGAACGTGCTTGAGGGGCTAAACCTTTACGAGCTTTTTTCCAAGGAAACTCGCCATGAGTCATATCACTCAATCGATAAGCATGATAACCACCAAAATATTCCCAAACTTCCTCTAGCAATGATTTTATTTCTTCAGGTATTGCTTGCAAAGATTGTTCTTTGTCTGGAATAGGTAATTGTTCAGCTTCAAATTGACAATAGAACTTGTAAGCAGGGGGACACACGGGACCATACCGCCATGCTTGGATTTCTTCGTGGAACAACGGCTCATCATACAGTGCTAAATGCAAACTTTGGGCGTAATATAAAAGCTTCTGAACCTTCATATTGGTAATTTCAGCTTCTATA
>JBCCDM010000468.1:0-4700 GCA_039030795.1 Cyanobacteria bacterium P01_A01_bin.84 | reverse complement strand
TTTTTTTTGGTTTGGCAGAGATTATTTTTTCTAAACGATATAATATCCTTTCAATTGTATCTCCAGAAATACCTCTATTCTTAATATCATTATTATTAAATAGTTCGTTCCATTCACCTTCGTCAGTAATACTATCCCCTAAAAATATGATATCTTCTGAAGATTGAGGTAGAAGTTCGTACTGATTTTTTTTATGCCAATAGTAAGGAGGATAATTATTTATATTATTTTCATATTGATTTTCATTTTGATGACTTTTTTTAGAAAAAACCTTACTAGCTAAAAAATATAGGTTAGTATTTTTCACAATAAATATACTAGCAATAGTCAAAAAAACTATATTGAAAATAAGGGAAAGTATACATATAAATTGAACGATATTGCTCATATATAGATTCAAATATTTAAGATTTAATATTTAATATTATTCTTTTGCTATTCCCGTATAATTTTTATAAAACCATGCGATCGCAATCCCCAGTAAATTGTTGTATACACTGCCAAATGCATTCTAGAACATTAGGATTTTGGATATCAAACCATTTTATTTGAGAATCTGCACGAAACCATGTACGCTGACGTTTTGCAAACTGTTTTGTATGCAATACAATAAGCTCCTTAGCTTCTTCTAAAGATGTCTTTCCTATTAAATAATCTTTGACCTCCTGATACCCCAGAGTCGAAAGTAAAGATAAATCTTTACCATATTTGTCACAAATATTTTCTACTTCTTCTACTAAACCATCAGAAATCATTTGATCTGTACGTTGTCGAATTCGCTGTGTTAAATGATTTGGATCGCAGTCTAACCCTATTTCCAGAATAGGATATTTGGGTGGGTTTTCTCCTTGTTGCGCGGAAATCGGCTGACCCGTTACATAATATACTTCCAAAGCTCTAATAGTTCTAACTGAATCATTAGGGTGAATCTTTTTGGTTGCAGCTTCATCTACTTGCCTTAACATGGTATAAAGTTCAGTCTGACTGAGGCTAGAAAATTGCGATCGCAATTCTGCTTGTGGTGCAACTCTAGGAATTTTCATTCCCTTTGTAATAGATTTGATATATAAACCAGTGCCCCCAACTAAAAATAGTGGGGAAGAAGATACCCACAGAGCAGGAGAAGATATGATTTTCTGTGCCTGTTGCTGATAGTCTGCAACTGTAAGAGTATCCGTGGGATTGCATATATTTATTAAGTAGTGCGGTACAATCGACTGTTCTTGCAAGCTTGGTTTTGCAGTACCAATATCAAATTCCCGATAAACTTGACGAGAATCAGCACTCAGAATTACTGAATTAAGTCTTTTTGCTAAATTTAAGGCTAATCCTGATTTACCTGTTGCTGTTGCACCACAGATCGTAATTAATTTACTCATCCCCTCTCATTTGACACAATATTTTAGTTCGATTTAGTTCAGTTAATTTAAAAGCTATGTGAACAATTATTAACAATTACTAGTCATGTGTGAATAATAGTGTTCTCATAGTTGAGCATATTGGTAGCTTGCTAGTGTTTATCGGTGTTTTGATAAATTTAATTTTGCAAAAGTGGAAAAATGCAAAGTCTCGTAATCTCAACAGTATTACTTAGTTCAAAAGTGATTTTACAATTATTTATTTACCAGTATTTCTGCTTTGATTCAAAAATCACAGAATTCAAAGTAATAAAAGTATAAATCTATATATAATAATCAAGCATAAACCACCCCTCTCAGATGGATTTGCTTTCTTGCAGTCATTAGCATAAAAGCATTCCAGTATTCTAGCTAATGGTGATTAAACACTCTCTTAAAAGCCAATAGCACTCCAGGGTTCGGGCTGATGACTAATAGCTAATGACTAATAGCTTCAAGGATTAATTTACTCCACCATCATTCATCTCAGACGTAAATTTATAATTTGCAGCAATAAATGTCAATTATCAGGGATTTTGAGTTATCTTCCAAAGAGTGTATTTGGGAATGAATTAAATTTGTAAGTTAAATTTGTGAGCTAAATTTACATTTATGTATTTACTCCAATTAATAAATGAGCGCTAGCGAAATATTTTTAAACAGGTATATCCCCTTATTTTTTTTCTTTCCAAAAAGCCCTAGGGTCGCCATCAAGGCTTTTGTGTTAGAATTTTGGAGTATTTTTGACTTTGTGACATTTGGGCGACTTCAACCCCAAGAATCAGGAGAACTTTCATGACCAGCAGTTACAGTGCCGATCAGATTCAAGTCTTGGAGGGTCTCGAACCCGTCCGCAAACGACCAGGGATGTATATTGGCTCTACCGGACCTCGCGGTCTTCACCACTTAGTTTATGAGGTGGTGGATAATTCCATTGATGAGGCATTGGCAGGTTACTGTACCCATATAGAAGTAGATTTGAATGCCGATGGTTCTGTTACTGTTACCGATGATGGTCGAGGCATTCCTACCGATATTCATCCCCAAACAGGAAAGTCAGCACTGGAAACCGTTTTAACCGTGCTACACGCTGGTGGAAAATTTGGTGGTGGTGGCTACAAAGTTTCCGGAGGACTGCATGGTGTTGGTGTTTCAGTTGTAAATGCACTATCATCCGTTATAACAGTAACAGTTTGGCGAGATAAAAAGGAACATACTCAACGCTACGAAAAGGGTACACCAGTAGAAGAATTACAGATTAAGCCAGATAAAACATCCCGCCATGGAACTTCAATAACCTTTCAACCAGACACGGAAATTTTTACTACTACAACCGAGTTTGACTACACAACTGTGTCTAATCGGTTGCGAGAATTAGCATACTTGAATGCTGGAGTAAAAATTACTTTTACCGATAATCGTTTAGAGTTACTAAAGTCTGATACTCCCAAGGTCGAAGTTTACCAGTATAACGGGGGAATTCGGGAATATGTCGCCTACATGAACAATAGTAAGCAAGCTTTGCATGAAGAAATTGTCTACGTGCAAGGAGAACGCAATAATGTTCAGATCGAAGTTGCATTACAATGGTGTGTAGATGCTTACAGCGATAGCTTGCTAGGCTTTGCAAATAATATTCGCACAGTAGATGGTGGTACTCATTTAGAAGGGTTGAAAACGGTTTTAACCAGGACTTTAAATTCTATCGCCCGCAAGCGTAATAAACTCAAAGATAATGACTCTAATCTTAGCGGAGAACACGTCAGAGAAGGCTTAACAGCAGTAATTTCAGTCAAGGTTCCTGACCCAGAATTTGAAGGACAAACGAAAACCAAATTAGGAAATACCGAAGTTAGAGGAATTGTAGATTCCTTAGTTGGAGAGGTTTTAACTGAATATTTGGAATTTCATCCCAACGTAGCTGACTCCGTCTTAGAGAAAGCAATTCAAGCTTTTAAGGCAGCAGAAGCTGCACGTCATGCACGGGAGTTGGTACGACGTAAGTCAGTATTGGAATCTTCTCCTTTACCAGGTAAATTAGCTGATTGCAGTACTAGAGACCCTGCGGAGTCAGAAATTTATCTCGTAGAAGGAGATTCTGCAGGAGGAAGTGCAAAACAAGGAAGAGACAGACGCTTTCAAGCTATTTTGCCACTACGGGGTAAAATTCTGAATATTGAAAAAACCGACGATAGCAAAATTTATAAAAATAATGAAATTCAGTCTCTGATTGCTGCTTTAGGTTTAGGGGTGAAAGGAGAAGAATTTGATTCTTCTCAACTGCGCTACCACCGTATAGTAATTATGACTGACGCAGATGTAGATGGAGCGCATATTCGTACCCTGTTGCTAACATTTTTCTATCGCTATCAAAAAGCATTAATAGAAGAGGGTTACGTCTACATTGCTTGTCCGCCATTGTATAAGCTTGAGAGAGGACGCAATCATTACTACTGTTACAGCGATCGCGAGTTGCAGCAACGAATTGCTCAATTTCCGGAAAATGCTAATTACAATATCCAGCGCTTTAAGGGTTTGGGTGAAATGATGCCGAAACAGCTTTGGAGTACTACTATGAATCCAGAAAGCCGTACTCTCAAAAAAGTTGAAATTGAAGATGCCGCTGAAGCTGACAGAATCTTTACAATTCTAATGGGCGATCGCGTTGCACCACGTCGAGAATTTATTGAAACTTACGGTTCTAAGCTTAATTTTACAGATTTAGATATCTAAGTTAATAGGATTTACGCTTACTATGTTTCTCTATGAAATAAAATCTTGAAAGGGATTTAGATTCGTTTATTGACGGAAATAATTCAAAATGTAAAATCCAAAGTTGTCCATAACGATACTGGTAATTTTTAATTTATAGATTGAGTATTCCCCCCGGAGTCATTTTATTATAATGGGGGGGACTTTCCTTAAGTTAAGGTTTTGCAGCACTTCTCCTAACAGTTCTGTTCCTTGCCTCTTTTCGGAAGAGTGACTTACTGGAATTGATAATTTGGAATTTTGAATCTCCCGAAGATTTTGACCCAGTACAGCATAGATTGAAGGACATAGAATATTTTATCTTCTTTTATCCTTTTTCCAAGTTTATTAATAATTGACTGATTTTCGCTGACTTATACCAGTTTGTGCTATAGAAGTGTGAAGTTTTGTCAGGATAATTCCATTCATTAGAATATTATACAGAAGCTGTATGAATGAAAAACTATGGTGGTAAGAAATGATGGTAACAAAATTAAATATCTACATTTTATTATTTTTTGAAAAACTTTATTTTATCAATTTCTTTGTTTT
>JBCCDM010000467.1:0-4718 GCA_039030795.1 Cyanobacteria bacterium P01_A01_bin.84 | reverse complement strand
CTTAAGTGTCAATAGAATATAAAGTATCAGAAGAATATGAAGACCTCGTTATATCTTGTTGCCGCTTAAGTGTGGAATAAGATTAGAGTACTCATGTTTGGAATATTAGAAGAGACTTTAATAACTAGTTATTTTAAAAAAAGAGTGAATCCCTGTCCTTAGCCTAAGTTGATACTCTTCGAGTAGTATTTTTATTTTATACCTTTAGGTGTATTTATACTCTTAGAAAGATACCTGTAGGTAATACTAATAGTATCAAGTGAGATATCAACTTAAATGTGATACACAAGGGGTTCACTCTGTTTATTAAGTTAAAAGATAAAAACCATATGTACTCACAATGAGAAATGTATCCCTAATGATAATGTTAATAGACACCTACAGTGATTTCATCTATGAGATTGCTGATACAGCGCAAAGCTTAATAGATGATTTAGCCCTAAATAAAGAGGCTCTTAAGGGGTTTCAATCAACATATACTCAAGAACAAATTGACGAGTATAATGAGCAACTCAAACTAAAAGAGTTCTTTGAAGAAGTAGAAGAAGCTGACAGACAAGCTGCAATAGATGGCGGGTTAGATTCTTCAATTCTTGGTGATAACTTTTGGAATGAATAGTAATCAAATAGTAAAACTAAAATACGGAGAAATACTATGTCAGGATTTGGTAGCAACGTAGTAAGAAAGTCTAAGAAGTCCAATAGTAAGAAAGGCAAAAGCAATCGAAATATGAAAGCCGTTGCTAAGTTCAAGGCTGGAGAAGAATTTGCAATGATAGAAGCAGCTATGCAGTATCAATTGGAAGAAACTTTGAATAGCGGTAGTTACTATTAACTACCCCTGCTCTTCACTTCGCGAAGAGAAGTGCTACTCATAGAGCTATAAAGACAGTATAGCCCCTTCTAATTGTTAAAGGTATAATGTGTCTTTGTGATAGTTAGAGAGGTTAATATCGTCATCTGTGTGTCGCTCAGAGTATAATAGTAGTTGTATAGACAACGCTTATATTACTATTATGAATACCCTAAATCCCCAAACAAAAACTCTTGAGCAAATTAGATCTGAATATGTAGAGAAGACACAGAAAGCTAAGTATAATAATATGCTTGCTTCATGTTCTCAATTGGATCAAGAGATAATTAAAACCTTAGAGTTATTAGATAAACAATCAGGCGGTAATCTTAATCGCCTTGTTTCTATTTATAACACTATCAAACAAAGTAGTTAAGTTACTCATAGTTATATACTAAAACCCTTGAAAGCTATATCTCTCAAGGGTTTTTAAATGTTATAATTGTAGTATATTAAAACTCAACTATAAATACAATATAACTTATGAAAGCAAAAGAATATTACATAGGCTCAGTATGTAAAACATTGGGAGTATGGGGAAAGTTATTTGAGATAGAACCAAGACTCCTAAGATATAGAATCAATAAGAAAGGAATGAGCTTGATAGAGGCTATATGTTATGTAAGCCCGCCGAAAGGAAAACCAAACTTTAAGCATGGTAGGACTTCTAAAAAAGGTCGTCCTTATTACTTATACAAACTATGGGACGAAATGAAACAACGTTGTTTTAATCCTAATAGTATTAGTTATAAGAACTACGGTGCAAGAGGGATTACCATGTATCAACCTTGGGTGGATAATTACCAATCATTTGAGAATTATATACTTGGCAATTTAGGTGAACGTCCTGAAGAACATAGTATAGACAGAATTGATACGGATGGTAATTATGAGCCTGGAAATATTAGGTGGGCTAATAATACTATTCAAGCAATCACCAGGCGTAAATCAAAAAGAAACAAAAGCGGAGTTGTAGGAGTTTCTTGGAATAGACATAGAAATAAGTGGCTAGCTCATATCTCTATCAAAGGTAAATCAAAATGTATTGGTGCTTTCCATAATAAAGAAGATGCTATAAAAACTCGACTTCGTGCTGAAGAAAAGTATTACAAACCCTTATTAAGTAGTTAATAAAATACTAACAATTAAATAAATAGACCTTACGTCTATAGGACGTTAGGAGTAAAGACCCAGTACTACAGAAGTCTATAAACTCGGTAGTTTTTCATTGATTTCAAACTCAAATATAAACTCAAACTGGAGATATATAACAATGACTAATTCAAAAGTTGTAATTCGTGTTGCTCGTCCTACAGAAAACAATAAAGTAGCAAGTGTAGCAGCGAAGTATAGTACATTCAATGGGACTATAGTTCATGTAAGTAATGATGTAGTAATTGAAGGAGTAGGTGCTGTAGAAAACAGCCACTTGCTAAACAAAAGAGGCACGATAGGGGTAAGTTCCTTTGATGATGCCGAGTACGTATTGGAAGAAATATTGAGTGCTTTTGCTAATAAAGATAGTAAAGAAGATAGAAATCCATATGTCTATCTAATAATTGAAGTGGATGAGACATCACTAATCAGATGGAGCGATCCTTCCAACCCTAATACTAGAACTGAGGGGTTCAATTTCTTGGATGTAGAGACTGTACTAGTAGAAAGTGATGCACCTGTGGAGGTAAAAAGTAGTCACCCTCTATTGAAAAGAACTATTCCTGTTGAGGAAGCTCTTCGCGGAGAGAAGAGAGAAGCAAAAGTTAATAGTGGATCTCGCAATATGTTACAGGTAAGAAAGTTACGTCAAGTAGAGGCTTCTCGTCGTTCTATTCAAACCATTCCCTCCTTCAATAGAAATATTGTTGAAAGTGTAGAAGAGGTAGAGGAACAGTCTTTAGAGTCCTTAGACTCCTTAGATTCCCAGCAAGACAAACTAAATGCGATCGCAGTAGCTATGAAGGCTGCGGGTATGAGTGGTGCTGAAATAGCTCAAGCTCTTAAGGCTGAATTAGAACTAGTTGTCTAATTTAAACATTTAATTAAAATGACCTATCGTCCCTTTGTCTATTTAGATGAGGGGCATTTTTATTCGGTATTGATTGAACAAATTATAGAAAGAGAAATAAATGGAGAATGAACAAGTTATGCCTAATCCAAACAAATCAAGTAATTCAAATAGTAATCTCAATTCTCATGGCAGAAATCGAATCAATCTTGACGAGAGAATTGCTAAAAAGAAAGCTAGAGCTAATAATGCAAATGATAAGTTTAGGAGTAATTTCAGAAAATCAAATAAACAAATTGCTGTTAGTAGTGGGGAAGCTATTGAAGATAGATTGCTCTATGAGGCTAGCAAAGATCTAGAGGAGCAATTATCAGAGCAGGAATACGAGGCAGTAGTAAGAGCCAATAATAGGTATGCTGCGATGGTAAATAATGCAGTAGGTATGTTAGAAGCTGAAGAAGATGAGAATGTACGTCTTTTGATGGAAGTAGAAGATGATGTGATTGATGCCGACTTTGAAGAGATAAAAGTAGCCCTTCCCAGTCGTGAATCTAGATTTGGCAGTAGTAGATTTTTGAGTACTAGTAGTGAGGATATTAAATCCCTTCCAAGTAGTAACAAAACCGAAGATAAAAAAGCTAATAAGTATCAGGTTGAATTACCTGAGTAGTTTAATAAGTAATTTATTTCGTAGACCTCCAGTTAAACAACTCACTGGGGGTTTACTTCTTTGTACATAGAAGTTGTAAGCAAAACATATTATGGAAATATCAAATAACATTTTAGAATTGATTGAAGCAGGATATAAAAATCACTGCGATCACATTAGTGAGCTAGTATATGAGCGTTTAAATGTCCCTACTTTAGAAATATTTAGCAGTTTGTTTAAGGAGCATAGAGGCGTTGTAGATTCATATTGTGATAAACATGAGATTGATTTAGCAAGCGTCTTAGAAGCCAATGATGTAGAAGTAAAACAAAAGATTGCTTTAGATATTATCGGTAATGACATTATGACCATGCTTGGTATCAAGAGTAAGTACGATGATGAACTTAAAGAGTTAGGCATCAAGACTATTAGGATTACCAACGGTATCGAAGACTGTCCTTGGTTAGCTCTATTTAATAGTCCAAATAACTTAGCTTGGTTTGTTAAGCGTACTGATAAGGTTCTAGAGTGCCTCGATCCTGAAAGTAAGTGGTATGACTTTATAGTACAAACTATTGAGACTATAAAAGCTAATTGGATAGACCCTCAGTCAGTTAAACCTAACCTAGATGACTACTGGCAACTGAGAGATTTAGCTGTACCTGATGAAGTTAAAGACCTAGTAGTAAAGTCCTCTGGAAACTAGCGACCTATCCTGCTCCTTCTAGTTATATGAACGAATCAGCCATTCTACACTTCTGTGAACAGAGTGAACAGCCTGATAAGGGAGAATTAGAGGGAGAGCTAGTTAATCCACTTGAAGAGGATATTGATGAAATATTAATGAGTGAACAGCCTCTTAGTAAAGTTCAAGCTACTAAAATTGCTGCTGAACTATGGGATAGAACTCATAAGCCTAAAACCCATAAACAACTATTAGCAGCAAGGAAAGGTGCAGAAGTATTGGTACAGTACATTGATGAATGTATTAAAGAATTAGATAAACCTAACTTTGAAGAGCCTTTAGACCAGCAATTCAAACGTATCTTTGGTTTTAAATTGCCAAGTAAACCTATGACTAAAGAGTTGTTTCGTAAGGATTCAGGTGTCAGGAATCAAAGAAGGTTGTTTCCCAACCCCAACATTAGCCTTTAGAGCAAAGGCGAAGAAATCTACTACAGAGCGACCCTGAAAACGACAGGTTTGTATCG
>JBCCDM010000466.1:0-4733 GCA_039030795.1 Cyanobacteria bacterium P01_A01_bin.84 | reverse complement strand
TTGGGTAGAGCTTGAGCGTTACCCAACAAAACATTGATAATGTTGGGTTACTCTCCGAGAAGCCGCTCCGCGTCTACGTTCCTCAACCCAACCTACGCTATTTGGAATTTTCAGGCTTAACGGCAACGGTATTGGGTTATAGCGTGCCATCAGCTCAAAGTTATTATCAAAATACATCTTTTAAACCTTGTTCAAATCTCTTTTAGACCTCGGAGTTTTGAAAATCCAACTATCGGTCGGGCTAAAAAACTTTGCCTCATATCCCCTCGATATTTCTTTGAGTTTATCTGAGGGTTTACCAAAGACCAAGAAGCGTTTTCGTTTTATCAAACCCACAAATTTCTCCCCAAATTTCTCCTGAAAGTTATATAAGTGTGTGATAGCTAGCAGCTTCAGAAGTTTCATAACGTTCGTAAATAGAGATATTTCCAGTATCTTCACTTAGAAATCTTTCATAAATAAGAACACCATCTTCGAGGGATGTAAATTCCAGCATCTTACTGGTCAACGAGCGGAATTCATCAAGTTTGTTTAACTCAACGGTAAGTTCCACTTGCCAAGAAATTTCATTTGATACCTAATTATTTTAAATTTAATTAAATCCAATTTAATAACTTAGTCGTCTTAATAAACAGATGCACCACAAATTCGATTGTCTACCTTAAAGGAACATTGCGATCGCATCTTTAAATACAAACGTGAGGATAAGAATAAACTAATGTACAAGCCTACTAAATTTTTACTTGGTCTACTTTGTTTGAGCGCTATTGTTTTAACAGTATCATGCAACGCAAACTCAGATACTGCTTCTGATGATCAATCTTCATCAACTACGGAGGTTTCTAAAGTAAATCCCTGTGCTGCGAAAAATCCTTGTGCTGCAAAGAATCCCTGTGCTGCGAAAAATCCCTGTGCTGCGAAGAATCCCTGTGCAGGCAAACTAGACTCTGTTGGTGGACCCTTAGCACAAGAGCTTCAGGGTAAACCAGTGTTGGTAGATGTGTTTGCAACTTGGTGTGCTGGTTGTAAAAATATTGCTCCGACTCTATCGGAACTTAAAAAAGAATACTCTGGTAAGGTCAATTTTGTTGTTCTAGATGTAACTGACAAAGCTAAGCTGACAGAGACACAAGCACAGGCAGAAAAACTTGGTTTAAGTAAGTTTTTGGAAAAAACTAAGAGTAAGACAAGTACAGTTGCGATTGTCGATCCAGAAACTGGAAAAATTTTAACGATGTTTAAAAATAATCCCAATAAAGATGACTATACCAAAGTACTTGATACTGCTTTGGCGCAAAGTTAGTTGAAGTATGGTTATTTGCCCCTACCTTCGGGGGTAAATTATTTTCTTTATACCTCACCTCAAGTAGACTCAAGGAAAGCTCTATGAAACAAACATCTCATTCATCAACGGAGGAGAATGCTTCTCCTAGTTCTAAAATTCCGAAAAAATGGTTAATTTATGGTGGATTGGGATTACTATCTTTAGTTCTGGTAATAACACTCGGACCCGTTATTAGTTATCCCGTTGAACGGGCTATTTCACTCGTAGAAAACAGTTATCAAAAGTGGTTTGACCAACAGGATACGGCAAATCCTGTTGTGCTATTACCCTTAGCATTTGCTGGAGGCGCGATCGCTAGTGTATCTCCCTGTATCTTAGCACTTTTACCGGTGAATCTCAGCTATATTGGCACCCTGAAAATAAAATCCCGTTGGGATGCTTTTACTAAGGCTGGTTTATTTGTCCTAGGGGCAATAACAATTTTAAGCCTGTTTGGTTTAGTCTCATCCTTTGCTGGAGCCGTTATGGTGGATTACCGGGGATATATCAATATTGTTGTCGGAATTATTATGGCAGTAATGGGTTTATGGTTGATGGGAGTGGTAAAGCTACCTCTACCACAGATGAATGTCAACCTTCCCCAGGCTGGACCCTATGGGGTTGGTTTCACCTTTGCTTTAGTTAGTTCTCCCTGTGCTAGTCCAGTATTGTTCGCAGTACTAGCAGCAGCAGCAGCAACTGGTTCCCAAATATTAGGAACCCTGACAATGGTCAGCTATGCTCTGGGTTATACTCTCCTAATTTTTCTCGCGAGTTTATTTACAGGACTGGCAAAACAAAGCAACAAACTGTTAAGACATTCTGAAGGGATTATTCGTTTCGGCAGTCTAGCGTTGATTTTGACAGGGGGATACTACTTGTTTACAGGAACTCAGTGGTTTATTGGAAGTTAAGTCATTCAAGTCGTTTTTAAACACCATTCGTATTTATGGGGTTTGGTAATTGGTAATGAGTGAATAATAAAGCAATTAGTTCATCCAATAAGTAATTCAATGAAACTTATATTAAACGTCTTCACATAAGTTTACCGAAAATTTCAGTAAGCTCTCACCAATCTTAATTAATGTTTTTACTAGTAAAACAATATTTTTTATTTACATCTTTTTGGAGATAAATATGCAAGAAACTTTTTCTATCGAGCAAACTTTTTTTACCGGAAGACCAGCCTTAGAATGGTTGAAGCAGGAATCCAATCGCTTAATCATCATCAAATTTGTGGCTCCTTATTGCCCTTCCTGTAAAACACTCCAACCAGTTTTAAAGCAAATAGCTGAGGATAACCCAGGTAAATTGCATTTGGTTGAGCTCGATATGACCGAAGAACCCGAATTAGCTATTGAATTTGGAGTTAGAAGTGCTCCAACGGTAGTACTAATTAAAGATCGGCAAACATTAACACAAATTTCTGGGTTGCAACCGAAAAAACAGTACACAGAAAATATTCTATCTGCTCTTTAGAAACACAAGTTTTGCCATTTCCATTAACAGATATTAGCCTAGAAGGCTGGAGCTACAGTTACGAAACCCACTTCCGTGGGCTGAATTAAACGCATCTTTACCAGGACTTACGCAACGAAGATTTGTCCGAAGCGACGGTCACTACGTGTAGGAAAGCATAAGTTATCGGACACGCTACACGTTTGCGGAGCATAACGTAGTTAACGCGAGGACTCTGCCTTAACTACGTATGCTACGCAAGCTCGTGCTTAGCTTATACGTCGCAAACGGAAAGTCCTAACGGACACGCGGAAGCGTTAACGTCTCGAACGGAATTACGTAGCTTTTGCATAGTCCTGTTTAGAAAAAAATGGTATTACCAACTTGGTTACGTCGTTTGAGATATGAATCGATTCTAATTGTTTGTGTTGATTATTTATTCACCTAAACTGGGAATTATAGATGTATCAGTTAAGCATATATTCTGAGATTGCTAACCTTAAATCTATGACTTCCAATTTTATTACACTTGATAAAGGCACATATTATTCTCTCCAAAAAGAGTTGTTAGAGCTGCGTCAACAACTTAATACTTTGCATAAAAAAAATTGCTTCTCAGATTCAAGTATATGTACAGAAACAGAAAAATTAACTGAGAATAGGTATATTCCTAGACGTATTTCTGGAGAGATTGAAGAAAAATTTCAACAAATGCAGTTATTTATCGAACAAATACCGATTCCGATAGCTATGTTCGATTGTGATATGAAGTGTTTGGTTGCTTCTGGTCGCTGGTTGGAAGAATCCAATATACAAAACCAAAATCATGAAGTTTTTTTAGATGTATACCAATTTTGCTTGCAAGAGGTTGCGGAAGTATCTCAAACAGCAAGTTTTATCAACAGGAATGGTGAGACTTATTCTTGCAGATGGAAAGCAAATCCTTGGTATGATGACTCTGGGTATAGAGCCGGTGTAATTATTTCCTACAAAATCACTGGCTTGCATAAACAAGTAGAAGAGAATTTATGTAATCAAAAACTTCAGAGTCAGGTGCAAGAGTTAGAAACATCCCTCAAAAATTTACAGGATGAGCAAATTCAACTGATTCAAACAGAGAAAATGAATTCTATTAGTCAAATGAGTGCAGGACTTGCCCATGAAATTAATAATCCTATTAGTTTTCTTCATGGAAACATTCCACCAATTATTAAATATATTCAAGATATCCTAGGTTTAGTAGAAATATATCAAAGATTTTATCCCGAACCCAAAGCAGAAATTGAAGTGCAAATTGAAGATATTGACCTAGAATTTATCAGACATGATTTAAGTAAAATCTTACTATCAATGGAAGTAGGAACTAAACGTATCCAGGGAATAGTATTGTCATTAAAAAATTTTTCGCGTTTAGATGAGTCTGGACTGAAAAGAGTAGATATTCATGAAGGAATTGATAGTACTTTAATGATTTTACGCCATCGTTTAAATGCGACTGAAAAACGTTCTGAAATTCTAGCGATCGCAGATTATGGTAAACTTCCTGCGATTGAATGTTACCCCAGTCAATTAAATCAGGTCTTTATGAATTTAATTGGTAATGCTATTGATGTTTTTGATAATGACGACAGAGAAGAAGATACATCTAGGGTAATTATTATATCTAGTGAATTAATTAATGATAATTGGGTCACAATTCGCATTCAGGATAATGGTTGTGGAATTCCAGCAAATATAAAATCAAAGTTGTTTGAACCTTTCTTTACAACAAAAGAAATTGGTGAGGGTATGGGAATTGGATTATCACTTAGTTATCAAATTGTGGTCAAAAATCATGGTGGAAAGTTACACTGCAATTCAACTTTTGGTCAAGGGACACAATTTATAATTGAGATTCCTGTTAATCAAACTTGAAATGAATACAGTTTATCTTTACTTACTATGCTAATTA
>JBCCDM010000465.1:0-4737 GCA_039030795.1 Cyanobacteria bacterium P01_A01_bin.84 | reverse complement strand
CAACAAATAAGACTATTAATTCAAGATTTATTCAGTCCTCTTTTAAAGCAATACCGTTGCCGTTAAGCCTGAAAATTCAAAATAGCGTAGGTTGGGTTGAGGAACGTAGACGCGGAGCGGCTTCTCGGAGAGTAACCCAACATTATCAATGTTTTGTTGGGTAACGCTCAAGCTCTACCCAACCTACAATTCCTCTTATCTGAACCGTATTGTCTTTTAGAGGACTTTGTTTATAAGTCTGGGACTTCCAGTCCTAGGCGCTCGGGAATACTGAGTATTATTTATTTAGATGACTTTCTTGGTGCAAGATATGACCCAAGACTCTGGCATCGAAATACAGTATTGGAGGCTCCGTCTCCATTCTGGATAACAGGCAGAACACAAAAGGGATATGTGAAAGACCAATTAAACTTATTTTATTTACTTATAAAATATTTACTTACCACTACAATATTTAACTTTGTTTCAATAATTGTCTTTAAAATCATCAACCAAAATAAAAAATCACAAAATATTGATAATGATTAATATATCACTATAGTGATATATTTCTTGATAAGAAGAGTTATAAACTTGTTAACATTATATTTGATTGTTTTCTCTTTGGGGAACCTGCTCATTATTAATTCTAATTAAAGTGGAAGTGACATAATAAGTTACGCCAATAATAGCAGTAATTCCTAAAATAATACCAATAACTTGTAAAACACTATTATTTCTCCTTTGGGGTTCTTGATTATTATTTGTTCTTTTTGTCTGATAGAGTGTACCTTCTGGTTTCTGCGGTGCGTTTGATGGAAAATTAGGATTTTGTCTTGCTTGATATATAGTTCCTTCAGAAGTTCCTCTATTAATACCCTGTTGTGACTGCATAATCGTACCATCAACGGATTGATGCGAGTTGACATTACCCGGGGTGAAATTGCTATCAGACCTGTTTTGGTAGATAGTTCCATCTACTTTTGAAGGATTTACAGTATTGGATTTTGGAGTTTGATAAATTGTACCTTCCGGAGTTGTCTGCTGTGGATTTGATTTTGGAGTTTGATAAATTGTACTTTCCGGAGTTTTTCCCTGGGATTGATTTGATACTGGCGATTGTTGAAATGATCGGTTTGCAGGTATAATTTGTTGCTGATTGTAATGTAAGGATTGATTTAAGCTCAAATTTTGCGATGGTGAACTAGTATCTGCTGTAGGAGATGAAATCTCACCACCTTCCTGTTGCCGGGAATTGGGAGTTTCAGGTTGATTGGTTGGTTTAGTTTTCTTGGGTTTAAAAGCTGTTTCGTCGTTTGAACCTGATACAGATTTATTCTCTTGGGTGGTCTGTTTGGGTTTGAAAACTGTTTCGTCGTTTGAACCCATATCAGTAGGTTGTGATTTTGGCTGAACAGTAATTTGTCTTTGCTGTAGAGGATTAGTGCTGCTTGTTGGTTGAATAGAAGCTTGCAGAGCTTGAAGCAATTCTCCTACAGAAGAAAAGCGATTTCTAGGATTCTTTTGCAAACACTTCAAAACTACAGCTTCCAAATCTGAAGACAAATGTTCACAACCAGGTTGAGATGTAAATGGTATTGGTGGTCGATATCCATGAGCATGCAACCATGAACTTTCACTGACTCTATTTCTATCAATACTCAAACCAAAAGGATCCAAAGCAGTTAACATTTCATAGAGGATAATTCCCAAGCTATAAATATCAGACCTTCCATCTATATTTTTGTCATTTTGAATTTGCTCCGGTGAAGAATAACGGAATGTACCGATAAATGTTTTGGTGAGATTAGTTTGTTCGGAAGATTCTCTATGAATTTTGGCAATACCAAAATCTAAAATTTTTACCCATTCTCCGAATTCTTTCGGTAACAAAAATATATTATCTGGCTTCAAATCGCGATGAATAACCTTAATAATATCGCTATTTTTCGTACTATTACCCTGTATGACAACCCCTTTATGAGCAAGTTGCAAACCCTTACATACCTGTGCCACAATCTTTACTGTCCGCTCTGGTGGTAATTGTTTTTCACGCAGTATTAAGTGTCGTAGAGTTTGTCCTCGCAGATATTCCATTACATAGAAGGGAAATCTTTCCTTAGTTACTCCACAATCACTAATTTCGATTATATGATCGCTCTGTAAGGCTGCGCAAACTGCTATTTCTCGCTCAAAGCGTTTTCGCATTTCACCTGATGCAAGCCATTTATCTTTCAGTAATTTTAATGCCACTTCCTTGCCGACGCGAGTATCGGTAGCAAGAAAAACTTCTCCCATACCACCTCCACCTAAACTTTTTTCCAAACGGTATCTTTGGTTATCACCTATCAAGCGACCTATCCAAGAATTTGATGACAGTGGTGAGTTCATTGTTAGCAAGCGATCCTGTTTAATAAAATGCCTTTAGTTTCAATCAAAATGCTTCAAAATATCTATAATGTTTTACCTATTTAAATTGGATTTCTTTGAAACCCTCATGTATGTTAAGCTTCTATATATGCTTAAGTATTTAACTCAAGTATTAAAACCAAGTATTAAAATTAATACTTTGAAATTAAAGTTTTTAATTATTTTTTGTTTAAAATTTTTATAAGTAAATTCCTAAATTAAGAAAAATAACTAAAACTTATTTAAATCAATATTGCCAGTAATGTTTACTTGTGATTAATTTAATCTTTTTACAGATAGCGAACAATATACCTTTGTATGAGATTTTTTATAAAAATGCCTGTTAAAGTTTTATGTACATTCAAATCATCATAATTAACTCTAAGAGAATACTTGCTATAGAGCCATGAGGAAGCAGAATGAGTGATGCGCTTTCCATTGCTGTTGTAACAGCAACAATTAAAAATTTATTGGAAAATGGTCTAGTCAGCGATTCGATCGTAGCTAGCGTTGGAGATGTCACAGTAAGCGCCCTTCCACCAGATAAGATTGAAGTTGGAACTGATGAAAGGGCACAAATCAACATTTTTTTATATCATGTTACTCAAAATCGTAATGTTGATTGGATTTCTCCAGAATTCCGCGATCGCCATTCTAGAATTGGTGCTAGTCAGAAAGATAAACCGCACCCGAATCCGCCTTTAGCTCTTGACTTGCATTACTTATTAACAGCATATGGACCAAAAGATTTTCAGTCAGAAATTTTACTCGGTTCAATAATGCAATTATTGCATATATCGCCAATAATCAAGTCTGAAGTAATTGAGACTGCTTTGAAAAATGCCTTTGAAACAGGTACTTACAGCGTCCTCTCCCAAGCTTTAGTTGGTGTATCTGTGTCGGATTTAGCAAAGCAAATAGGGCAGATAAAAATTAGTCCGGAATTTCTCAATATGGATGAGAATTCCAGAATCTGGTCTGCTTTACAAACAAATTATCGACCTTCGGTTACTTATTATGCATCAGTAGTTTTGATTGAAAGCGCTCCCCAAGAGGGAGGGTAACGGTTAAAAGTCAAAAATAAACGGACGCAAAATTTTCCCCTATTAAGAACAAATCAAAACTACATTTCTATTTTACCTTCTTCGCTTTGCCCCTCCCGGCTGAGGTGAACCACCAGGTCCTCCACCTAACATACCGTCAGCGACACCACCTATAAGACCTCCTGCCATTTCTCCCAAAGGACCAAACATTCCACCAACAGCTCCTCCAAGATTGGCTAAACCTCCTCCACCTTGTTCTTCTTCTTGACTTCCACCCATCATATTACCTAAAAGCCCTAAACCAGCACCTAATAAAGGCAAGAAACACTGAACGGGTTCTGTAC
Source organism: Cyanobacteria bacterium P01_A01_bin.84 (assembly GCA_039030795.1). GTDB lineage: Bacteria > Cyanobacteriota > Cyanobacteriia > Cyanobacteriales > Nostocaceae > JBCCDM01. The sequence goes on along the minus strand of JBCCDM010000465.1, from coordinate 962 downwards.
TATTTTGTATTGGTGGAATTGTCTTGAAGTTGTTAGTAGTTGTACCAGGAACGTTTACTTGTTCACCTTTTGCGGCTTTTGCTCCTAGTTGGTCTGCTTCTGTTTCTAAGCTGGGATCGGCATTTACCTTGGTACCTTTACTTTGTTGTGGAACTGAGACGCGTCCAGCCCTTTGCTGTACAACATGGGTGAGCTCGTGACCTAATAATGCTTGTCCGGAGGAATTTTCAGGGTTGTATTGTCCGGAAGCAAAATGAACATTGCTACCTTGAGTAAATGCTAAAGCACCCATCGACTCAGCTTGAGGACTATTTGTATGAATTTTGACATCTGCAAAGCTAGTACCGAAGGAATTTTCCATCTTTGATCGAATTGGTGCAGATATGGAATTACTAGAAGTAGAGGAGGAATTTTGATTGTTCTGATTTTGATTCTGCTGATTTTGCTTTCCAGTTTGAGTAGATTGGTCTGCCTTCATTTGACTAATGTTGTGACCAAATTGTTTAGCTTGTTTTAGCTGAGTTTTCAAGTCTAGTTGTTGAGTATCAGATTTTTTTTGTACAGCAAATCCGCGATTTTCAAAGCGGTTATCTAGGGATTTAGTTTTGTTATTTGAAGAAGATTTCTTCTCAAGTAGTTGTTGATTGCTCATTGATTTAATCGATAATGAAAATATTCTACGTATATCTATATATATTCTGGATATATTCTGATACTAGATAAGAGCAACTTATTATAGGAGTGCTTATCTACAATTGGGGAAGTTTATTATTCAAAAACTATTAAATCTAAACCTCCTTTCCACGTTTCTCCACAGGGATAAAAATTTACTATGAAAATAGGCGGCATTTACGAGGCACTCTTCGCCGCGACCGACGACACCTTGAGTTTCTCGTCGGCGAACAACACCGCCAGCACCGACTTTGCGCAGTGCCACAACAGCTTTGTGTACAAACGTCTGT
>JBCCDM010000464.1:0-4737 GCA_039030795.1 Cyanobacteria bacterium P01_A01_bin.84 | reverse complement strand
TTGCTTGGATTTGATATGGTTTTGGATTAACTTTAAACTCTAAGACAAACACTTTGCTACCGTATGAATCAGTAGCATCATATCATAAATAATTAAAGCCGTGCTAAAACCACGGGGCTTGAGACCCAATTTTTTGGTCAAGCAATTTATTGGTAGTAAATTTTGTTTTAACGATCTTGAGTTTGACATTATGGTCGCAACTTATACCCCGCGTTTTAGCAGATGAAGCTGTAGAAAAGACATTAGAGAAGCCTGATACCTTCAATGATATCGCAAACCACTGGAGCCGCCATGTCATCAACTGGTTGGCTGGAAATAACCCACAGAAGATTTCTTACTTAAAAGATTCCGGGCAGAATTTTCGACCGGGATGTCCGATTACGCGGGGGGAGTGGGTTGTTATGTTCATGAATGTAGTTGATTTAAAAAACCGTCCTGATGTACCAAATTTGGGAGTAAGGAATACACGAAGATGTCCAGATGTCCCAGGTTGGCGCTGTCCATTTTTGGACGTGCCAGCAACTGAGAGTTCCAACCCCCCGGAACTAAAGCAATACTACCAAGCTACCTTTCATGCCTGGAGAACCGGAATGATATCCGGTTATCAAGATGGTACCTTTCAACCGAATAAGCCGTTGAGTTATGCCGAAGCGATCGCATCATTAGCTAGTGGGTTAAATTTAGTCCCACAGATTGACAAATTCAAACAGCAAAGCGGCGAAAAGCCATCAATTGTAGGCACAGATTATTTTATGAATGGTAGTGTATTTAAAGATAAATGGTTCGCAAAACCACTCCACGCTGCATTATTGGCTAATTTAGTAGTACTAGATTGGCCCCTTGAATTTTACCCCTATGAACCACCACTTAGTCGAGGTGAGGCTGCTGTAATGATGTATTTAACCCTTGCTTATCAAGATAGAGCGAGTTTAGACGATCCAATTCTTAAGAAAGAAATAGCACCGGGGTCTGGGGAATATGCATTTAGACGCATTCGCAAAGCCGGAGAACCCAATTTTTCTTACGGACCACCCTCTTTTCAACGACAGTGTAACAAGTAGTGAGGATTTTAGGGAATACCAAGAAAGATATATAAGAAATATAAATTTTACGAAAAGCCCACAGGCTATAAGTCTGGGGAAAAGTCAGGACAAGATATTTGTTCTTTCTTGGGATCCTACCCGACCGAATGATTTGTAGAATACGTTATTAACGCGATCGCGCGATCGCTTATGAGGAGTAATAAATGATGTACTCACGCACTAAATTGATAGATAATAGCCTATAAAGTCACTATTTTTTAAACATATATTACTTTACTTTTTATACTTGGTAAATCTCTAACGGTAAATTATCTGGGTCTCTGAAAAATACGAATTTTTTACCAGTAATATCATCTATTCTGATATCTTCCACTTCTAATCCCTGTGATTTCAATTCCTCGACACTACCTTCGATGTCTTCAACAGCAAATGCTAAATGTCTTAAACCACAAGCTTCAGGATTAGTTACTCTCCTGGGTGGTTGAGGGAAAGAAAATAATTCTATTTGGCTGTGTTCTCCAACTTGCAAATCTAATTTGTAAGAGTTTCGGGCTGTTCTGAAAGTCTCATTAATAATTTCAAACCCTAAGATTTTAGTGTAAAAATGCTTAGATTTTTCATAGTTTGAACAAATAATAGCAACATGATGAATGTGAGATATTTGCATTTGATAATCTTCACCTAGGTTTGCGAATAGTTCCTTCCCAAGGAATTTTTTGCTGAGTAGAATTATCTCCCAAAGAACGGGTGACAATAATTTCTACTTCTGCTTTTAAACCAGAACGTAGAGCTTCTTTATGTACAACTTCCGCCTAAAATCGTATGAAATTATTTATTTACGTATTGATAAATCAGCACGGACTCGATGGACAACTTTATCTAAACCTACTGAATGTGCCGCTTTAAATAATATTCTGTCACCTTGCCTAATAAAATATTTTAATCTGTTGATCAAATCCTTGTGAGTTGCGAAACATTCAGTGGGTACTCCATTCGCATTCATCGCGATCGCTTCTGCGTCTTTGCTATCTACTAATACGAGTAAAGCATCCAGTTTCAGTTGATGGACAGTTTCACCGACTTGCTGATGCAGACTAAGGGAATGTTCTCCTAGTTCTTTCATTGCTCCTAAGACAGCAATTTTCCGCTTACCTGGTGTCTGTGCAAGTAATTTTAATGCTGCTGTCATTGCTTCTGGTGCAGCATTATAGGTTTCATCTAAAATCACTACATCGTTTGGTAATTTATACTGCTGCGATCGCCCAGATGGCATATCTACCGTAACACCAGCTTGTAGGGTAGACCAATCAATTCCTAAGACTTTCGCTACAGCTAAGGCTGCCATATAGTTGAGTGCATTGTGACGACCGGGTAAAGGTAGCTTGAAACGCATTTTATCAACTTCTACAGTCTTGCTATCAATCAATTTACCCTGAATATCGCCACCTTCTAAACCAAAAGTAAGTTTTGTTCCACGCCAAACTTTAGCTGCGGTTTTTAAAAGTAAGGGATTATCGTGGTTGAGAATAGCGATGCTATCGCTTGACATTGTAGCTAGTAACTCACATTTGGCGCTAGCTATAGCTTGCTCTGAACCTAATAACTCAATATGAGCTGTTCCTACATTAGTAATTACACCAATATGAGGATTTGCAATTTCTGTGAGTTCGGCAATTTGTCCCCTACCTCGCATTGCCATCTCTATTACAGCATAGTTATGTTGAGAACCTAAATTTAATAAAGTTTTTGGTACACCAATTTCATTGTTAAAGTTTGCATGGGTCTTTAAGACCCGTCCCTTTGTTCCTAAAACAGCACTAATCAACTCCTTAGTAGTTGTTTTTCCTACAGAACCCGTTACCCCAATTACCGGAATATTAAAGCGATCGCGCCACCATCTACCAATTTGTTGGTAAGCTTTGAGGGTATCTTCTACTTGTAATAGTGGCAGTTCTCCAACTTCATACTGATTGTCAACAATCCCAGCAATTGCACCAGCTGCGATCGCGCTTCTGACAAATGTATGTCCATCAAACTTGTCACCGCGAAAAGCAAGAAAAAGTTCTCCAGATTTCAGTATCCGGCTATCTGTTTGGATACTAGTTATACTCCGTTCTAAAATTGCTGCTGATAGATTGATGGGCTGGGCGTTCAATATGTTAATTAGTTGAGATAACCTTGCAGAGAAAGACATCATTTTATACTTAATATCTTGAAAATTACGGTATAAGAAAATTTCAGTAGCAATCACCCATTCCGCTTACTGCGTGAGCATAGAAAGTTTTTAAATCCTATAGTTTCACGAGTAAAAATATAAAGTCTAAGATATAACATTGTTACACAGAATTTATTCATTCTTTCTAGAGACTGCTGCAAAAATGCCAAAGAAGTTAACTTCTTTGGCATTTTGCATTTTATATTTTTATTTAGTAGATGTCACAAAAACGGATAATTTAAACTTAATGTATCCGTTACTGTGTAAATTTTTAATTGATATTGTTGCTGTTTTAAAAGTTGGGTATTTTGATTTTTGATATTTAAGTAACAATTAAGCCCTGTTCTTAATGGTTATCACTTCTACAATTTTGCTCGCGATATCGGTTTCTAAGTCTAGAGCCTGACACAAATCTTTCAGAAAGTATCTTTCTTCCTCTGTAATAATACTGTCAGAGAGTAACAATTCTGTTGCCATTGCGAATGCTGATTCTCTGAGTTGGGGAGGCAAAGACTCTTTAGCAGTATTAAATAATGCATTTAAACCACTAGTTTGTAAAACGTTTACCAGCTTCTCAAACATCCTATTCATTGAGTCTGGAGAATAGTTATGAAATAACCTAATTCGAGATAAAGTCACAGAAGTACTTTCAGTTTGTTCCCGTGATAGATGACCATCTGGGGCGATGGCTAGCAGAGCAATAGCAGCAAATGCCTCTTGGGAACTAAATGTTTCTTGAAACTGATTTGGTGCATCAACATAATTCTCAGTTAGACTCATGATTGTTCGCTCCTTGATTTATATTTTTACGATGTAAAATAAACCATATGAAATTAATTTCTATAGTTAATTTACCTCTGAACTCTCATGATTTTAGTGTTCCCAAAATTTGCTCTTAGCGAACACTAATGTCCAGAATTTTGTTGCAAGAAGCGAACTTTTCGAGTTATAATTATCGATCCCCTGTCTTTTCAATCGTTTCAATCATTGCTAAACCGATGCCTGAAAATCCTATTAATATGGCTGCCGACAGTAAAAAGGCATTAACCAGCATATGAAGGGCATCATCAAAGAATATATAAGTACTCATCATCAATTCCTCCAAACCTTCTCTCTCGTAATTTGCTAACTTCTCATCTCCACTATTTCGGGAGGGAATTAGAGCTGATTAATTACCAGCACTTGCATCTTAACAAAACTTTAGCTCTTTGATGACCCTTATTTAACTTTTTCTCTGTGAAGATTAGAAGATGTTTTTTGATTATTTTGTCAAGCTAAACACCTGAGCAATAATTCCTCAAATGTAATCCCTCACTATCAAATTATGTAACAGACATATGTAGCAATCTAACTTTATACATATATATCATCAGATAACAAATAAGACTCAAGAATATAAACTATAAGAAATTCAAATTTTAACTCAAATCATTGGTATCACTAATATTAATGATTCACAATATTTAATTTTGGAAAATT
>JBCCDM010000463.1:0-4740 GCA_039030795.1 Cyanobacteria bacterium P01_A01_bin.84 | reverse complement strand
GTTCGGTTGCTTTCAAAGTTGTTCGCTCTCGCGCTTCCCTTTTGGGCACTTATACATAGTAGCGAGAACACTATTTCCTGTCAACACTTTTTTCTAAAAAAAGTGAAAGTTTTTTCGCGATACACTTCAAACTCCCTCCACACAACACTTTCAACTACTAAACTTTTTTCAAATCTGTTTGCTTCTGAGGTTGAAATACATTATCAAGTTAGTTCTTAACTCAATAATTGCACTATTCCCATATTTTAAAGACTTAACTATATAGTGATCTGAGCAGGTCTTCGTGCAATCCGTTAGAGATCAGGAGGTATAAGGAAATAACTGACTTCCTCCTTTTCCCTTAAGGATACAAGTCCCGTCTTTTTAGACGGAAAGAAAGAAGTTTGGTGGAGGTGCAAGCCTCTTCCAAACGATAAAACTTCTGCTATTTGTCTTCCTTCTGCCTTCGATTTGTATATCTAAGATATTTTAGAGCAGCTTGAATGCTTTAACGAAAACAAAACACTTGTTCTGGTTCTACCATCATTTACTATTCTTGTTTAGGACTGACACACTCGTAACAATAAATCAAGTGTTCGAGATATTTAGGACTTTACAATCTCTGGTAAATGGGACTTACTTCATACCTGTTGTTACTTCTGGTTAACGATCAAGCCTTAGATACTCCAGATTGTCTGTAACATCGGATAATTTGGAATATCTGAATATTTGAGGTAAGCCACGCAATGGAAAGATGTATAGCTACATTACCCGCGCTTTTGTTACTTGATGAGGATATAAAGGAGTGGCTCAAAGAAGATATTGGTAGGGGCGATCGCACTACTTCTTCTTTATTGTTACCAGAGCGATCGCTGGGTTCGGCTAAATGGGTTGCAAAAGCATCAGGTATTGTTGCTGGTTTACCCTTAGCTGCTAGAGTTTTTCAGCTTTTAGATAACCAGGTCGAATTCATTTCTCTCTTAAAAGAAGGAGAACCTTGTCAACCAGGAGAAGTTTTGGCAGAAATTAAAGGTTCTTTAAATGCACTACTAACTGGAGAACGAGTTGCATTAAACTTAGCAATGCGTTTAAGTGGTATTGCGACGTTGACTCAAAAATATGTAGAGCAAATTTCTGATTTGCCCACTCAATTTGTAGATACACGCAAGACTACACCAGGTTTGAGACTTTTAGAAAAGTATGCGACTAAAGTGGGTGGTGCAACTAATCATCGTATGGGTTTGGATGATGCGGTAATGATTAAGGACAATCACATCGCAGTTGCAGGGGGAATTGGAAAAGCTATTTCTCAAATTCGTTCTCAGGTACCATATCCCACAAAAATAGAAGTTGAAACTGAAAACTTGGAACAGGTAAAAGAAGCTTTAGTAAATAGAACTGACATTATTATGTTGGATAATATGTCTTTGGAATTGATGCATGAAGCAGTAAAAATAATTCGTCAGCAGGATAGTCAGGTAAAAGTTGAAGCTTCAGGAAACATTAACTTAGATAATATTCGTCTGGTTGCAGAGGCTGAGATTGACTATATATCTAGTAGTGCCCCTATCACTCAATCGAAATGGTTGGATTTGAGCATGAGGATGTATTAGTTGAGATTATTCACAAGTCTTGATGGTACAAAATTATAAAGTTATATGTAGGGCTTGCTGAATAGATGTGCAAAATACTCCAATTAAGGGTTTTGAATATTTTTTGTCAAACAAGTGCATGATCGTAAGATATCTTGGCTCAAAACCCTTACACTGTTTTCATTAATCGATGGGTAAATTTTGAAATTAAGGGACAAACCTACTATTTCTCAAGATGTTTGGACTTTAAGAAGCCCTATGTCGAGTTAACCTAAATAAAACCTAGAAATCAGTTAAAGCTAACATAATCAAGTCTTTTGAACTAACCTCATTCCAAAAAACTCAATTTTGAAGACGGAGTCTCCTACCGAAAGTGGGCTCTGTCACCAGGATTCATCTCCAGCTAGAACTTGTGAACGAGAATATGTAAGGATTTAGCATTCAGTTTATTGTGATACTAATAAGTTTTTGCTTCAACTTAATTCCATCATATCTCACCACTTTTACTGATAAATCTCATTTGCTATTTTGGCAAAGTTTTCTTGACGCCATTTTGCATCATTTTTACGATTGGTAGGTATTTCTAGTATACGAATACCTTTATCTGGTAGTGGATTTAATTTATTTTTGAGTTGTTCCCAAGAAGTAATTAATTCGTGTTCTATCCCATAGGTGGTACATAACTGAGCAAAATTTATATTCTGAGGTGTGGCAAAATACTCTTCAAATGGTGGTTCAAATCCTGATATGGGAAGCATTTCAAAGATACCACCACCGTTGTTATTAATTAATAATATTGTTAAGTGCCCAATAAATTTATTTCTAATTAAAAATCCATTTGTGTCGTGGAGTAAACCCAAGTCACCAGTTAACATGACACTACTTTGCTGCTGATATGCAATTCCTAAAGCGGTTGATAATGTTCCATCAATACCGTTTGCACCTCTATTACAAAATGCTCTAATACCCAAATTATTATTTTGCCAGAAAAATTCTACATCGCGAACAGGCATACTGTTGGAGATAAATAAGGATGTTTGGGGTGGAAGAATTTGAGAAAGTAACCAAGCAACTTTGCCTTCAAATAATTCTGTTGTTTGAGCAAGGGTTACATCAATTTTTTCTTTGACTTGGTTATGAAGTGAACGCCACATTTGTAAATATGGGGAATTCTTATCTATATTTTCTTGTTGATTCTCACTTTTAAATTTCCATTCTCCAATTTCTTCTACTCCTATCCTTATATGGATAGTTCTTCCATGGAGGGGATCTAAATTTTGATCTGAGGGTTCAATTATCCAGCGTTGAGCATTAGTTGCAGTTAACCAATTACGTAATATCTTACTGGTGGGCATTTCACCAATTTGAATAACGATCTCTGGTTTTAATTTGGTTGCTAATTGAGGATTTCGTAAAATTATGTCGTAGGTAGAAATAATATTAGAGTTGAGTTGAGCATAATTTCTTAGTGGGGAGAGTGCTTCAGCAAGTACAGGAAAATTTAGTAAAGCGGTGAGTCTAGAAATTGCATAGGAGTATTCTTCAGGTTTTTGTGGCTGGCTGACTCCTGCAATAATAATTCCCCGTGATGTTTGCAGCCATTCTAAAACTGGAAATGTAGGATTAGAGAGAGTTATTGGACGATCGCAACGAAGGTTAGTAAAAAATTCTTTTGTATTAAATTGGGATTTGAGTTTGTTTAAGCTTAATGTATCTTTTGCTAAATTATCGAAAGTCGGTGCCAAAGGATCCCGGAAGGGTATATTTAAATGTACTATACCTCCAATTGGGTGGAGTGTTCTTTCCCAAGCATGGATTGCTGTTTGACGTAGATAACTTAACATTCTCATATCTTCAGATGGTATTGCTAACTCGGTTTGCCAGTTGGGATAATCGCCATAAAGTCGAAGCTGATTTATAGTTTGTCCAGAATGACAATTTCGTAATTCTTGGGGTCTGTCAGCAGTTAATATCAAAAGGGGTATGCGACTTTCTGTTGCTTCAATGACTGCTGGATAAAAGTTGGCTCCTGCTGTACCAGAAGTACAGACTATAGCAGTGGGGGTTCCTGTGACTTTTGCCCTACCTAAAGCAAAAAAAGCTCCGGAGCGTTCATCAAGAATAGGAATTACTTCTATATGAGGTTTTTGTTGTGTAAAGGCTACAACTAAGGGTGTTGAACGAGAACCGGGACAAATAATCGCGCAAGTTAATCCTAGACGTTTCCAAGTTTCCACCAAAATGGAAGCCCAGACTTCATTAATGTTTCTGAAACCAATTGTCATGCGATCGCTACCAGTACAACTTCACTTTTCATTTGTGCAAATAAATTTTTGATTAAAAAGAATTTTTAAATTAGGTACTTGAAGTAAAACAATTCAATTTACAATTTTTTTGCACAATTTTTTAGTCATTATCTTATGGACTGTATTCGTTTAACAGGGATTCGTGCTTATGGCTATACAGGTTTTTTAACTGAAGAACAAGTTTTAGGGCAGTGGTTTGAGGTTGATGTAAATCTGTGGTTGGATATATCAAAAGCTAGCCAAAGTGACGATATTGAAGATACTTTAGATTACCGTAAAGTCATCGATACGGTAAAAAAATTGATTAAGACTTCTAAGTTCGCTTTAATAGAAAAACTTGCAGCCACTATTGCAGAGGCAATTTTAGAAGATGATAGTAGTGTTTTATCTCCTGAGAAAGTTCAGGTTATTTTAAGTAAACCCTCTGCCCCTATACCAGATTTTGGCGGCAAAATTAGTATTGAGATAACTAGAATAAAGTAGTGGTTTACTAAGAAAATCAATATGGAATCAACTTAAATTAAAAGTTTTTTATTTAAATCAGTAAAAAATTAGGTCAGCAATTGGAGATAATAGTAAGTAAGAAAGTATTATTCAGAATAAGCTGAAAAGCTGATTGTACGGTTGCTTAATTTTGATATCTATCAACGTACTTACGTTGTTTGAAGCACTTGATTTTGAATAAACTGACTTTCTCCGAATTGACGTTAATAAGTAAGTAAAAATTGAGTTCATTAGCCATATATTAATTTTATAAAAATACTTATATAAAAAATATCTGTTCAAAAATATCTTGTACTTATTACTACCATTCATGAAAAAATTAGGTCTGAATATATTTAATTACTTAATTGAAAAAAATG
>JBCCDM010000462.1:0-4747 GCA_039030795.1 Cyanobacteria bacterium P01_A01_bin.84 | reverse complement strand
GCGCGACGATAACCTGACCGCCCGCGCAGGCATCATCGCCCAATGGCAAGCGGCGCTGGTGAAATCCAAGGGCGAATAGCCAACGACACAACACGTGAGCAGGTCGGCAGTCTGCGCCAACGACAGACAAAGAATTTTTAATATCCACTTGCCATGATCAATAATTCATCTAAAAAGCCCATAGTAATTGCTCCATCTATCCTATCAGCAGACTTCAGCCGCTTGGGAGAAGAAATTCGAGCAGTAGACGCAGCCGGAGCTGATTGGATTCACGTCGATGTCATGGACGGTCGCTTCGTACCTAACATTACAATTGGTCCTTTGGTAGTGGAGGCTATTCGTCCAGTAACTCAGAAACCTTTGGATGTCCACTTAATGATTGTGGAACCAGAGAAGTATGTAGCAGACTTTGCAAAAGCAGGGGCTGATCATATTTACGTTCATGCCGAGCATAATGCTTCTCCTCATCTGCACCGGACTTTAGGTCAAATTAAAGAGTTGGGTAAGAAAGCAGGAGTCGTACTTAATCCAGGTAGTCCTTTAGAACTAATTGAATATAGTTTAGAGTTGTGCGACTTGGTACTAATCATGAGCGTTAATCCTGGTTTTGGTGGTCAAAGCTTTATTCCTGGAATGGTGCCTAAAATCCGTAAATTACGTCAAATGTGTGACGAACGCGGATTAGATCCTTGGATTGAAGTTGATGGTGGACTGAAAGTTAACAATACATGGCAAGTATTAGAAGCTGGTGCAAACGCCATTGTCGCTGGTTCAGCAGTATTTAAAGCACCCGACTATGCTGAAGCGATCGCTGGTATTCGTAATAGTAAACGTCCAGCACCAGAGTTAGCAAAGGTATAAAAAGATATAGTTTGGTTAAAGAATCTGTAGACACAAGTATTTTGCGTTTATAGCAACCACAAATAGTCTTATCTAAACTGTTGTAAGTATAAAATTCACCAAATAAAAAACCTCACATGAAGTTTTCATGTGAGATTTTTTGTTCAAGTAGGTAGACACAATGTATAAAGGTAATGATGAATACAGTTTATTGTATTCATCATTACTTTTATGTGTAGATACTTAAGTAATAATAACTAATTTTTACGAGCAAAAATAAAACTTTCGTTAATTCAGAAAGAAGTATTTCATAAACCAAAAAATTTGGGAACTCTAAGTAAAGATTTGAAAAGATGACATACCAGCAATCTATAACAAAAAAGTGATTTATTTCTATTTTTCTTCTCAGTGTGGGTATTGGTAATACCTAAATTTGAGTATTGGTATAACCTCTCTCCTCAAGGGTGTGAATTACCGTGTTGTTTTATTTTTAGAACTAGATAACTGATAACTGAAATGACTTACTACGTAAAATATATAAACGATGATATACAAGATTCCATTGCTTTTCCATCTTCTGAAAGCAATCTTTTTGTAAAAAAAACCGACCGATGCTTATTTATTCACATTCCATCCAAATCAAATAATTTAACAGAATTAGTATTATCTCTTGGCTTCTTAGGTTTTCTAGATAGTTTTTTTCTTAAGCAGTGGAGCTATAAAAATAAAATTACATGGATGATTTTTTGTAGTATACCATTACCAATACCTATTTGGTTTGTGCTCTTAAATTTTTTAACTACTTTTATAGAAATTAACCATAATAAATTCCGCATTCAATATTGTCTCTTCAATCGAAGCATTATAGAAATTAAAGGTAAAACTAAGAACATTACTAAAATTGAAGTGTGTCTAAATCAAACTGACGATTGTCAAATCCAGACTTATGGTGGAGTTATTTGGGAAAATATGCAAAGCTACAAGTTCGGGGATTTTTTGGAAAAATCAGAGAATGAATGGCTGATATCTGAAATCAAGCATTTTGTACATAAAATACAGTATAGTCCTATGTGAATTCAATAGTGATTCAAAATCCCCGAAGAGAAGCTTTTCAACAAACCGGCATATGATAATGCAGAACAAGATACTTGTATAGAAAAAGCTTTATCGATTTCAAATGGGTAGTTTATTTACGCCGTGCTGTACTAGTAGAAAGAAGTCGGCGGAAATAAACCAAATCTTCATAACTTGAGGTAAAGGGGATAGGCAGTTTCTAACCCATGGTGACGAATTCCTCGGCAGAACTGGGATGAATTCCTACTGTCGCGTCGAAATTTGCCTTGGTCGCTCCCATTTTAAGAGCGATCGCTACTCCTTGAATTATTTCTGCTGCGGAGTCTCCCACCATATGAGCGCCTAATACTTTGTCGGTGTTAGTATCAACTATCAGTTTCATCATGGTTTTTTCTTCCATATCCGGTAAGGTGTAATACATGGGGCGAAAGCGACTGCGATATACCTTGATACGACTATCTCCATACTGTTCTATGGCTTCTGCTTCTGTTAGTCCGACTGTTGCAGCTTCTGGTGTAGTAAATATGGCTGTGGGAACGTTTTCATAGGACATGGTACGAGATTTTCCACCAAAGACTGTATCTGCAAATGCTCTACCTTCATTAATTGCTACTGGAGTCAAATTAATGTTGTTGGTACAATCACCTACTGCATAAATGTTTTCTTCAGTGGTGTGGCTATATTTATCTACAACTACTGCTCCATCATGGAGCTTAACTGCGGTATTTTCTAAACCCAAACCGTCAATTCTCGGTTTGCGTCCGGTTGCAGATAAACTTAGGGCATCTACAATTACTTCTTCTTGATTTTTATTATTTCCGACGTTGACTTTAATTCCTGAAGAAGTTTTTTCAATAGAAATCAGTTCAGCGTTTGTAAAAATTTCAATTCCATGTTTGCCCATTGCGTCTTGAATTTCGGTACGCAAATCATCATCAAAACCACGTAATACTTTATCGCTGCGAATAATTTGAGTAACTTTGGTTCCTAAACCATTGAAAATACAAGCGAACTCACAACCAATATAACCCCCACCTAAAATTACCATGCGTTTGGGTTGTTTTTGAAAGTGAAAGATATCATCAGAGGTAATCGCGTGTTCAATACCGAGAATATGGGGTTTGACTGGATATCCCCCGACTGCAATTAATATTTTATCGGCAGTAACTTTTTTATCTCCCACTTCTAAAGTGTGGGAATTAATGAATTTAGCATGGAAGGGAAATAATTCAACTTTGGAATTATCCAACATTTTTTGATAAATACCATTGAGACGAGTAACTTCATTGTTTACTGCGGTTATCATCGTTTCCCAACTGAAGTTACTTTTGATTTTTTCCCAACCGTATCCTGGTGCTGCTGCAAAATATTTTGGAAAATGAGATGCGTAAACCATTAATTTTTTAGGAACGCAACCTCGGTTTACACAGGTTCCACCTAGTTTATCAAATTCTGCCACCCCTACCTTCGCACCGTATTCTGCTGCACGTCTAGCTGTTGCGATTCCACCAGAACCTGCACCAATCACAAACAAATCAAAATCGTAACTCATAAATACCAATGCCTCAATGATTTTGGCGAAGAAAATCTATATTCCCATATTAATTAGACCCCCCCATTGAGTCACCGGAGACAATAACTACGAGTGCCGTAGTCAAAATATTTTCCCTAGGTTTTTTGATGATGGTTTAAGCTTGTATTCTTTGCCCTGTATTGTATTTAGGCTTTTTTATTCTAAGTTAGAATCTACCTTTCAATAAGAACTGCATCCAATTAATTTTAGTTAAGAGGTTTGCAAAAGCTCACATTCTATGCTTAGTATTAACTCCGGCTAAGTTACCTATGCTTTAATAACCTTTTTTACTAAATCAGGAATTTGGGAAGGACGTTCGGCAACTGGAACAGAGGCTTTATTTAATGCATCCAGTTTACTTTTTGCTGTACCAAAATCAGGATCCCTACCGATAACAGCAGCTAGGGTTCCTGTTTGTCGCCAATGTTTGGCTGGTGGGGCTTGAGTACCGGCAATGTAAGCCACAACTGGTTTATCAATTGCTTCGGCAATATAACGAGCCGCTGCCTCTTCACTACCTCCTCCTGGCTGACCAACTAAAACTATAGCTTGTGTTTTATCGTCTTCGTCAAAAATTTGTAGCCATTGAATGAAGGATGAGCCGACTATTGCATCGCTACCAATACTAACGCTGATTGACTGTCCTAAGCCTGCTGTAGTTAATTCTCGCGCCACTTCGTAAGTTAATGTGGTACTGCGACTAAGAATGCCGACCTCACCTGGGAGATAAAATTCTGCTGGTTGGGTGCCTAAAAGTATGGTTCCAGGTAAAATAATTCCTGGACTGTTGGGACCAACTATCAAAGTTTCTGTAGCCTCAGCTGTGCGGAGTAATTTGATCATATCTAAGGGCGGTACTCCTGGAGAAATGATGATAATCTGACGAATACCAGAGGCGATCGCTTCTAATGCAGCATCTAAGACTTGATAAGGGGGTACGCAAACAATGGTGGTGTCAATGATGCCAAATTCATTGACAACTTCTTCAAGTAAATCAAATATTGGCAGACTATATATTTTTTTCCCACCATGTCCTGGATCTACTCCGGCTAGTAAATTAGTTCCATAAGCTTTCATCTGAGCAATGTGAGTTGCTGATATGAATTCGCTAAAGCCTTGAATTACAACTTTACTGTCTGGTGTTAAATTCATAAAAAATAGTTAACTTGAGCAACTTTCTAGCCGAGCTACTAAAAATATTAAAGCCTTATATTAATTAAATAGGGAAATATATAATTAATTCACTAGAAATTAAATCTG
>JBCCDM010000461.1:0-4752 GCA_039030795.1 Cyanobacteria bacterium P01_A01_bin.84 | reverse complement strand
TGCGGCTATTTGATGCTGTTCTGCAATGATAATTTGTTTCGGCATTCAATTTCCTCAAAAATCGGCAGCACAAACAGACTTGAAGGCTTGTAATTCACAACTGTCCTTACAAGTCTTTTTATGAAGCTGCTAGTAATAAAAGTTGCACTTAGGAGATATTGTTCTAGAGAGTTGCTCACACTCGTTTGCGCTGTCACACTTGCGCTGATACGCCCGATCTTTTCACAAAAGCTAAATACTTCAAAAAGCTGGACGGCACTTAGTTGTTACCTATTGCTAGTAATTGGATGGAGATTGAAAACCAGGCCAATTCTAATTGTAGACACCGATACGTCGGTGAGGTTACAGACCTGAAGAAAGCCTTCATGCCTTCATACCAAGAGCCATTTGATAAAGTTTTAAGCAATCGAACCATTGATTCGCGATTGATTTTTAATGAAATACTCTTATCCACCTTTGGATAAAGTATTCAGTTGTTGTTAAAAACACATAGCTAGAGAAAGAATTATAGCCGACAATGACGGCGGAGCTTAATGCTTGTAACTGATTCACAAAATAGGCAAAAAATTATTAGTTGTCTGCGAGATTAATTATAGTTAATCTGCCTCAGTTTGCCTGGGCAAGTTATCCTAAAATTCACACTCTTATACCTTTGCTCTCAAATCCTGGGTATCAGGGAACGTGAATCAGTTTACTTGATGCAGCGCCAGAAAATTTCTCTTAATTTTATTCTAACGCAACCTTGTTAAAAATCAATTCCTAATTTATATGCATTTTGAGGACAATTTTACCAAATTGCCCTCTAGCTTAAACCGCTAAGACTAAGCGATCGCGGTGTATATGTAGCATCTGAAATTCTTCATGTGCTACCTTATCTAGCATAAACAAGATTTGCTCGGGGCGCAACATGGTACCGTCATTACGACAACTACCTACCATACGCATAATTACAACTGATTCGTCTTGGGTTGTAACTGGCTGAACTAATTCTAATTCGTGCAGGCGATCGCACAAGTTGATCGATTTGGTTTTACCGGATTTTGTGGTGTGTTCCCACAAAATTTCTGGGGAAGATTTTATTTTATCTATCCATTCTTGCCAATTAAATAATGTTTTTTGTTTTGCAGTTGCTACTGTAATTGTATATGCTGCTGCTTCTAAAGATTGAGTTGCGGCTATGGATTTGACATCAATGCTTTCTACTTTATATATGGGGATACCGGATGGCAGTTGAGTTGTTAGTTGCTGGCATAGTATTTCAGGGTTTAATACCTCAGTCAATTCCAAGTCCAGAATTTCACCGCTACTTGTTGCACCTAAGGGTAGAGCATTAGCTGGTAAAATTCTAGGTTGAGGGTTATACCCACCACTAAACGATACTGGTATTTCAGCTCGTCGGAGAGCGCGGTCAAACAAACGCATTAAATCCAAGTGACCCAAAAGTGCCATGTCCCCAAGTTTGCCGAAGCACACCCTTACTTTTTGGGCTTTGGTGGTATTGGGTACAAAATTTCCGTCAAATTCAGGAATAGGTAAGGGAGGAATAACAACGTTGTGACCAAAATCTGTGCTACAAACACCGCAGTGAGAACAGCCATCAAAAGAACAATCAGGTACAGTAGCTGCCTCTAAGGCACGTCGTAAATCTGCTTTTAGCCAATTTTTATCAATTCCAGTATCGATATGCTCCCAAGGTAGAGGAGCATCTAAGGATTCCTCCGTATTTGCCGAGGACATGATATTCCATTCACCATTTTCAACTTGACGGTATTTCCAATCTAAACCAGCATTTGCGATCGCCTCTTCCCAAGCTGCAAAGGCTTGACCTAGGTTTTCAAACCAAGAATCCATCCCTGCTCCTAGTTCCCAGGCACGCTGTAATACCGGTGCTAAGGTGCGATCGCCTCTGCCGATGAAGTCTTCCATTGCCGAAATTCGTACGTCAGTGAAATTTACTTTCACTCCTTTCATATAACGGAATTCTTGTCTTAACAATTCCTGCTTGCGTTGAAATTCAGCAGTGGAAACAGAGTGCCATTGAAAAGGTGTATGAGGTTTGGGAGTAAAATTAGAGATCGTCAAATTAAAAGCTAGGGGTTTTCTACCTTTGTCTCGACATTGTTGACGCAACCACTTTAGTGTTTCTGCAATCCCTAATACATCTAGGTCTGTTTCACCTGGTAAACCAATCATGAAATAAAGCTTAATTTTATTCCATCCTTGTTCCCAAGCAGTTTTCACACCTCTAAGTAATTCTTCATTGGTTAAACCTTTATTTACAATATCTCGCATCCTCTGAGTTCCGGCTTCTGGTGCAAAGGTTAACCCACCTTGCCTAGTTCCACCCAAAATATTCGCAATATTTTCGTCGAATCTATCTACTCTCTGACTAGGCAAAGATAAAGTGATATTTTCATCTTTGAGCCGATTTTTTATTTCCATACCCACTGCGGGTAAAGATAAGTAATCAGAACAACTTAAGGATAATAGGGAAAATTCATTGTGCCCAGTGCGACGCATCCCTTCTTCCATAGCTGCTACAACTTTCTCTGGTTCTACATCTCTGGCTGGACGAGTCAGCATTCCAGGCTGACAAAAACGACAACCACGAGTACAACCACGACGGATTTCAACAATTAAACGATCGTGTACTGTTTGAATATAAGGTACTAAACCAATAGAATATGCTGGTATCGGACTAGCAACTCTTCTAATAATCCTTGGTGGCACGTCCAAACGAATAGGACGAAGGGCACCATCTACTGCTAATTCATAAAATTGAGGAACATAAACTCCTGGTATTTGAGCTAAGTCCAATAATAATTCTTCACGACTTAATCGGCTTTTTTTACCTTCTTCTATAATTAAACCGATTTCTGGTAATAATTCTTCCCCATCTCCAAGTGCGACAAAATCAAAGAAGTCAGCGTAAGGTTCGGGGTTAGAGGTTGCTGTTTGCCCACCTGCAAAAATCAAAGGAAAATCTCGGTCGCTTCTGTTCCTTGCTTTCCATGTTAAGGGGATACCTGCTAAATCTAGCATTTCTAGAATATTTGTAGCCCCTAACTCGTAGCTCAAACTAAACCCTAAGATATCAAAATCTTTCAGAGAACGCTTTGACTCTACTGCAAACAAACTTGTCTGAGTTTGACGTAGCTTATTTGCCAAGTCTTTCCCTGGCAAATAAGCGCGATCGCATAATTGACGTGGTTGAGCATTTATAATGTTATAGAGGATAATGTGCCCTAAGTTAGATGCACCGACTTCGTATACTTCTGGATAGGTTAATACCCAACGAACTTCAGCCTCATCCCAATTTTTATGAAATGCTCCCAACTCATTACCTAGGTAACGAGCAGGCTTAAGAATATCGGATGTAATTAATTTTTCTATTGCGACAGACACTGCGTTATGCTGAACGTAAACAAATTAAATCTAAACACCTCCAACATTAGCATTGTAATGGTATCTGAAGATATGAGAATCACCATAACTTCAATAGTCTTTGTAAACAATTGTCACAGAAAAATCCTAACGGGGTATAATCATCAACAACTTTGACATATAGCCATGTAGTTGAAAATCTATTTTAATTTTCACAAACTTGAAATACTCTATCAAGCTGCGTAAGTTCAAAAATAATTTTAACTGACGGGTTAATACGACAAATATTTAGATTTTTGTTTAATCCTTGGGCTAATTTAAGCGCAGAAACTAACGCCATTAATCCGGCACTATCAAGGGATTCAACTTTTTCTAGATTTACTAATAAATTATAATTTTCTTTTCTTACCAACGCTGTTGTTAAATCTCGTTCAAATTCTAAAGCATTGGCGGCATTAATATGCCCTTGTGGAGTAATAACTATATTCTGTTCATGAATGAGTGTAGTTTGCATAATATCTTGCTCCAGTATGTAAAAAAGTTATGGGACTTACGCACTGTATAAAGGAACCATATTGTGTATCAACGTTTTGACGTTGTTTCATTATTTTAGAAATTTCCCTTTCTTGGTTGCGATAACGAAGTTAAAGCAAGAGTATCAAAGTAATATTTATTCCTTTACGGGAAAAAACAGGCTCTAAGTACTGAAAATCGCCCCTCCCCACGATTTTCCTGTCAATGCGTAAGTCCTAGGTTAGATGTATTCGACCATAAACTCTTTTCTCTTTCATCGACCATTTATATCCAGCCTCTTTGCTAAATCTTCACTGCTTGGGTACTTCAGTTTAAAGATTGTCACAACCTTAAAAAAAACTGTATTTAAACATACAAAAAGTGTATTTGTTTGAAAAAATTATTCAAGTATTGTGTGTAACTATCCCACGATCCTTGTCTGTATAAATGAATATAGGTTAGTGTAGGGATAAATTATTTATGTTATCTAACTGTTGATACTTTTGATAATTAAGGTTAATTTGATATATATAAGATTTTTGCAGCTAATATGTGATTTTAATTACTAGAAAAAGTGAAAAAATCACTGTTTATACGTATTTTCCACCTAGACAATTTAAAATGACATACAAGATTGTGTTTGTTTTTATGAAAACCAAATACGCTATTCGCCAATTAGTAGAACAAGCCCTTAATATCAAACAGTTAACTCCTGAAATTGAGAACGAGATTAATTGGGAATTAACACAAATGGGCTATATCTCTGATGTAGACTATGAAGCTTTAGAACTTTTAATGTCTGAGATGGATGCAGGTAGGATAAAGCTTGTTCCACGTTTCTAAATATATCAATTG
>JBCCDM010000460.1:0-4755 GCA_039030795.1 Cyanobacteria bacterium P01_A01_bin.84 | reverse complement strand
GAGGGTTGTGCGACGCACAACCCTCTCTTACTTCCTCATGCATGATTATCATTTTCATAAAAATTTTATGAAGCATATTCTGTCCTAAATGTTTTTAAAGCATATCGTGACCGTTTGGCAGAAATATGGTTTAAATCACAACTAGGGTCAATTGAGAACCTCTTCCATATCATCCACGATTTTGGCGGCATGATAGATGTTAATATTGCTCGAATTGAAGGGGTGATTGAAACTAATATTTTGCGAAAAGTTCTCGATTTCTTACAAAACCGTCATCCCATGCTTCGGGTTCGTATTATTGAATTGGCTGATGGTACTTATTTTAGCTCTCAAAACATTAAAAAAATCCCCTTGGAAACCATATCAAAAACTGATGAAAATCAATGGTTAGAAATTGCTGAGAAACAACTACATGAAAAATTTTCTGACGAGTTTGCTCCCCTGTGTCGAATAACTTTACTTCAATCTTCCCTCGCTCATCCCATCAGTGAAATTATCGCGACCTTTCATCATGCTATTACTGATGGATTATCCTGTATGAACTTTATTGACGAATTGTTATTTTATTATCAAAAAATCGAGCAAGGAGAACAAACATTTGAACAGATGACCCCAAGGGTTTCCACCAAAAACATCGCTCTACCATTACTTCCTCCTGTAGAACAAATACTCGATAGCAGTTTTGTTGAATTAAATGAAGTAAAAAAGCCAGAAACTGAAAATATTAAAGAACAGAAAGTTCCAATACTAATTATCGAGAACGAAGCTCCTCTAAATCAGAGACGTACCCATCTTTTAACACGAATTATTAATCCAGAAATACTATCTAAATTAATAGAGCAATGTAAACAACAAAAAACAACAGTTCATGGTGCTTTATGTGCAGCAATGTTACTGGGAGCTACTAAAATTTCAGGCTGCAAAGAATCTATAAATTTCTCCTGTAGTTCAAATATAAACTTACGAAAATATAGCAAGACAGAAGTTAAGAAAAACTATATCGGTTGCTTTGTGTCTAGTGTAGAAAGTATACATAATTTAACAGGAAATACAAATTTTTGGAACTTAGCAAGAGCTTGTAAAAACCAAGTTGATAACTCCATAAATGGGAAAATAAATGACCTTATTAAGGAGCAAAGCCTATCTGATATTACTCAGCAAACTATCCAAAATGTATTAGAACGTAACTCAACAGGAAGAATCAAAACAATTAACCTTTCTAACCGGGGAAAATTTGACTTAGCCGAAAACTATGGCAAATTAAAAATTAAAGAAATCTATTTTACCGTAGGACAACATATATTAGGACCATGTCTTTGGTTGGGTGCTTTAACTTTCCACAAACAACTATTTTGCAGTTTTGCTCATGTAACTCCTTTAATTAGTTCTGAAACAATGAATTCTTTTGCTGATGGTGTTGTAGATATTTTAGAAGAGACCTCTTTAATGACTAGGGAAAGCGATCGCAAAAGGGATATATGAGCAACCATATTTAAAGACTAGAAACGGTCTGAAGAACTTCCTGACTTTGAGGACGCTTACCTTTGACAACCATTGGTACACCATCTTTTGGAGCCATCAGAAGACCCTTCTGTACAGGTTTAACGGGTTTCTTGTCAGCTAATTCCAACTCCCACTTAGATAAAAGTGTAGCCAGAACTAGTTTCATTTCAAATAAAGCAAAAGCATAACCCAGACAGCGACGATTACCACCACCAAATGGTAAATACTCGTTGGGAGTAAATTGACGTTCTAGAAAACGCTCTGGTTTAAATTGCTTTGGTTCGGGATATAAGTCTTCTCGATGATGGGTTAGATAAATACAAGCAGATACTATGGAACCGGGTTCTAACTGATATCCCATAATTTCTAGGGGTGATTTAACTAATCGTGGTAGAGAAAAATTGACCACTGGGTAAATCCGTAGTGTTTCTTGGCAAACTGCATTTAAGTAAGGTAATTTTATAATGTCATTTGGCTTTGGTTTATTACCCAAGGTATCCAACTCTTGTAGCAGTTTCTCTCGTACTTGTGGTTGATGGTGAATCCAGTAAAACGCCCAAGCTAAAGAAGTTGCAGTAGTTTCGTGACCTGCGACTAACAAGGTCATCAACTCATCTCTTAATTCTACTTCCGTCATTGGTTCCCCATTTTCATCCCGAGCAGACATCATCAAAGATAGAATATCAGTACTAGATGGATCTAATTTTGACCAACGTTCTCTAATTTCAGCATAGATAAGTTCGTCCATTTTCCGTCTTTGACGCAGGAAACGTCCCCAAGGACTCCAAGAACCTAAATCTTTTTGCAAAACTGGAAAAACAAGCATGATTGTTTGCAAAAAAGGTCTTCTGGGATTGAGTCTAGATATGAGGAGTTCTTTGAGTTGTTCGTAGCGGGAACCTTCTTCTAAACCAAAAACAGCTTTTAAAATCACGTCAAAGGAAATAGCTTGCATAGAGGAACGTATTGAGAAAACTTTGTCAATTTCCCATTGGTTTGCTATTTGCTCAGTGATATTATGTATCAGTTCTCCATAAGCTCGCATCCTCTCCCCATGAAAAGGCGGCATTAATAGTTTACGCTGTTTTTTATGGCGATCGCCTCCTAGAGCAAGTAATGAGTTTTGTCCTAATAGAGGCAGTTTAATTCCAGCCTCTGCACCAGAATCCAATTGGTTGATATCGGTACTAAAAATCTTTTGGATACCTTCAGGATTACTAACTATAACTTGAGGATTAGCGTTTGAACCAGCAGAAAAAGTAAATATATCGCCATATATATGTGCTTGTTTTTCTAAAGTCTCTAGGGGTCTAATTATCCTTTGAATTTTTTGCAATAAAGATACAGTTTGGGTACTTCCAGGTATTGCTGGTGTAGGCATTTGGGTTTATTTCCTAATGTAAGGTCATGTGACGTTTTTGACGTTCTTTAAGTTTAATTTCTATTTTCGACCAAGTAAATTAAGTCAGCAAGAAAAATTCAATATAGCTTATAATATTAGCGCTTTAATTCTTGCATTGAATGAATACAAACTGTTTGTAAAAACGGATAGATAGATTTAGCTAATAGACACATTGCCAGACACCAAGTACAGATTACTATTAAAGATACAAGAGCAGATTTTAGATTACTCTTAGCCTTCTCTTCTACAATATTGGTATTAGCATTATCTTGATTAAGATATTGTTGAAATTGCGGTTTGAGAGGATAAACATTAACTTTCGTAAATTGTTTATTGAAATTATTACTATGATGATGTTTTTGTAATTTCTGATAATCAACCATAAAGTTGATTTTCCTCTCATGGGGTTCCTGAAAAGTTAGATTGGGCGATCGCTTATTTTTTTGACTGAATCTACTCATATCATTTCAGTTATCAATTAACTAGTTTTCCCCAAATATTTATTCTAAATATCACCAAATATCTATTTTTACTAAATCTATCTTTACTAAAGTTGTAACTACTACTTTATTGTCACTGTTACCTTAAATTTTACCGCAGAATAAATTATTTTTGAGAAGTAGTAGAAGTTGCTGGGGTAGACTTATCGGTTAAGTTTTGTTTAGCTTTATTTTTTATCAAAGAGATACCTCCCATATCAATTATGGTAATAATCACAATTAAAGAACATAGAATAATTTCAGTTAGTGAAAATATAGGTTTGGTTTTTGGTTTATGATACATTACTATTCCCTGTAATAATGGTTTGTAATATCTCTTAAAATCAGAGGTATTATATTTAGAATCATTAGAAATGATGATTAAAAAATCATTAAAATTGATTTAGGATTTACACACTCGTAACGAGTAATAAGGCTTTGCGTTAACTACGTTATACTACGCAAACGCGCTAGCGTGTCCGATAAGACTTATACTAACCCTACGGTCGCTTCGGATCTAAACACGTAGTCCGTGTGTAAGTAGGTCGGCGTTAAAAAACTAGGATATGTCATTGCGAGTGGAACGTAGTCAGGACTTACGCAACGAAGATTTGTCATTGCGACCGGAACATAGTGCAGGGAAGCAATCGCGGAAACTCTGCGATTACGTCGCTATCGCTCGTAATGACGGAGTTACGTTGCTTTTGCGTAAGTCCTGGTAGTGAAACGTTCCCTGAAAGGGTTGTCGCAAGACTAGCAATCGCAGACTTTTCAGACTTATTTACCTTTTGTTACATAGTTGGGTTTATTTGTGCCTACTTACTTAAGTCCTGTGATTGTTAAAATTTAATGGTTTGGAAATCGTATTTATTCGTAAACTTATTTGAAAATTTAGTTGACAATTTGGAATTTTTTTACCCATTTGCATTTTCCCTGAGATTCCTCACGCTAGATTGTTTCTTTGTCCTAATGTTATATGGGTGAAGCTGAAGGGAACTTATGCAGTTAATAAATAGACATCTCCGGTAATTAAATATATACGTCGTAAAACCCTTGTAGAGACGTTCCATGGAACGTCTCTACGTTCTTTTCCGGAGATGTCTAATATATTTCCTGCATTCATAACGCAATACGGTTCAGTTAAGCCTGAAAACCAAAAATAGCGTAGGTTGCTTGAGGGACAAAACCCAATATTATCAAGACTTTGTTGGGTAACGCTCAAGCTCTACCCAACCTACAATTCTCCTTACCGCCAACCGTATTGATTAATAATGTAGAGACGTTAAATTTAACGTCTCTACCAAAGTAGGCTGTTGACCGCCTAGGACTGAAAGTCCCAGGTTTATAAACAAAGTCCTCTAAAAGAGGACT
>JBCCDM010000459.1:0-4783 GCA_039030795.1 Cyanobacteria bacterium P01_A01_bin.84 | reverse complement strand
CCTGAACTGGGTCGAGTTCCACAGCCCGGACCTCTTGACGGCGACCATGCAAGAGCCGGACCCGACTAAGTCGACCACGAAGGTGGAGCAGTTCCAGAGGGCGGCGTTGTACTACGCGCCACTGACTTTATTTCAAAGTTAGGAGAATCCCAACTCCGAAGATTAAAAGGCATTTTATCAACGACATAAACGCAATAGTGACATCTTTTACTACTAATCTAGAGATAGAAAGATGAAACTCTATTCAAAAAATATTTTATTTCACGCAAAGGGGGCTAATTAACCTTTCAATTTTCTTCAGCCTCAATAAACTGTGAAGTCTTTTTAACCCTATTACACTTCAACCAAAAATCATTCACCTCATTCCAAAGATTTCCCCGGTTTTGCATATTAATAGGAAAGAGTGAAGGAATACTAGCGATCGCGCTTAATTCTTCTCCTTCTACAGAAATTAAATAACCAGTTTCTTCTTTTTCGTCGATACCAACAATGTATGTAGGTGCTGAGTATGCGGCTAAACCGCGTACATTTTCTTGAGGAAATTTCACTCTCAAGCGCTTGTCTTTTTTTGTATATCCTAGTTTTGTAGATTTAAACTGGACGAAAAAGTAAGGAACTGTACCTGGGGCTCCTACAAGTTCTACTATATAGTCAACATAGGGTAATTTATCTTCCAAGTATCGTGGTTTAAAAATAGCACCACTATCAGAGTGGGGTTCACTCATTAATTTAATAAAGATTTCTCTGCTTTTGTCTTCTGAAGTATCTGCCATCTATAAAACTTTCCTGGGGCAAGGTGTAACTTTACTTGCTATTTTGCTTTCTGCCATATGAGTATAAGACAAGAAAGATACATTGACAAAGTATTATTGAATTTAGAAAAAATTCTCTTGAAAACAGATTTATTGTAGAGACGTTATACGTAACGTCTCTACGCTCTTTTCCTGGGAATGTCTATTAAATCTACGAAATATTTAAGTGATGATTAAACACCTTCTCGTAATTTATCTAAAACACTTCTATCCTCTAAAGTCGAAGTATCTCCAGAAACTTCTTTACCAGCTGCGATATTACGCAATAAGCGCCGCATTATTTTACCAGAACGGGTTTTAGGTAATGCATCTGTAAAACGAATTTCTCCAGGACGTGCGATCGCGCCGATTTCTTGGGTTACGTGTTTTTTTAGTTCTTTGGTTAATTCGTCGTCACCTGTATTACCGCCTTCTAGGGTAATAAATGCAACAATGTCTTCCCCTTTTATTTCATCGGGTTTACCGACGACAGCAGCCTCAGCAACTGTCGGATGGGAAACTAGGGCGGATTCGATTTCCATGGTTCCCAAACGGTGTCCGGATACATTTATCACATCATCTACACGTCCCATTACCCAGAAGTAACCGTCTTCGTCTTTTCTGGCACCATCTCCGGCAAAGTAAAGGTATTTACCATCCTTGGGGGCAATATGTTCCCAATAAGTACGACGAAAACGATCGTCATCGCCGTAGACTGTACGCATCATACTGGGCCAAGGGTGTTTAACTACTAAATAACCACCTTCATTATCTTGAACGGGTTTGCCGTCTAAGTCTACAACCTCTGCCAGGATACCAGGGAAAGGACGAGTTGCAGAACCTGGTTTCGTAGGTATGGCACCAGGCAAGGGTGTAATCATGATACCGCCAGTTTCTGTCTGCCACCAAGTATCTACGATTGGACATTTTCCACCACCAATAGTTTCGTGATACCATATCCAGGCTTCCGGGTTAATAGGTTCGCCGACGGTTCCCAATAAGCGCAGAGATGATAAGTCTCTAGCTTTTGGTAAATCATCGCCCATTTTGATAAAGGCACGAATAGCGGTAGGTGCGGTGTAAAAAACTGTCACTCCCAGTTTTTCCACTATGTCCCAGGTACAACCAGGATTTGTTTTTCTAGGGGCACCTTCATACATCACAGTGGTGGCACCATTGGAAAGGGGTCCATAAACAATATAGCTATGTCCAGTAATCCAACCAACATCGGCTGTACACCAATATACATCAGTCTCCTGCAAGTCAAATATCCACTTGGTAGTCATATGAGTGTAGAGATTATAACCACCAGTTGAATGTACAACTCCTTTTGGCGTACCAGTACTGCCACTAGTGTAAAGGATAAACAGCATATCTTCGCTGTCCATAGGCTCGGCAGGACAGTCAGCAGATACAGTTTTCTGTAAATCATGCCACCAATGATCCCGTCCAGCCTCCATGGTGATATCTTGTTTGGTACGTTGTACCACTAAGACATTTTTTACACTAGGAACTACACCACCAGCAAGGGCTTTATCAACTTGTGTTTTCAAAGGAACAATTGCATCTTTACGAAAACCACCATCAGCAGTAATTACTAACTTCGCTTCTGCATCAACTAATCTATCTCGTAAAGCTTCTGCACTAAAACCACCAAAGACAACGCTATGGGGTGCCCCAATCCTAGCACAAGCCAACATAGCGATCGCGGCTTCGGGTATCATTGGCATATAAATACCAACTTTGTCTCCCTTAGCAACTCCTAACTCTTTCAGTACATTGGCAAATTGACACACTTCCCGGTGTAACTGTGCATAGGTTAACGTGCGGGAATCTCCCGGTTCACCCTCCCAAATTAATGCAGCTTTATTTTTGCGATTAGTGGTCAGGTGCCTGTCAAGACAGTTGTAAGAAATATTAATTTTACCGTTGACAAACCATTTCACAAAAGGTGGTTGCCAATCTAAGGTTTTATCCCACTTTTGAAACCAGTCTAACTCTTGTTCTGCAAGTTCTGACCAAAATGCTTCTGGGTCAGATGCAGCTTTATCATAGAGTTTTTCATATTCCTCTAAGCTTTTGACTTGGGCGTTTTGGGAAAATTCAGCAGTAGGAGAGAATAAGCGTTTTTCCTGGAGAATCGATTCTATAGTTGCTTCAGACATTATTTGCTCTTAGTCAATGATAGTGAGTCGTTTTTGTTGTTGAATACTATGTTACTGAACGCCATTTTTAGCTAAAAAATTAGCTAATATTTATCAGAAAATGTTTAGATTTTAATTAAGTATTATCAATTCTGAGGTATATGTCTTTGGCGCATGATATCAAGGTGTAACAAAAACACCAAGCTAACAAACACACAACTTAACCGATACAAAAATATATAAAGAGGTCTATTGAAAGGAACATTGCAATTTTGAATTTAACCTGACATTCGTACAGCTGGGGTTATGCCGAAGCCCATAACTTAATATAGAGAATGACCCAGTATAAGATTCATCCAAACGCTCAGTTTCCCCAAGGTAATGGACTTCTTGCAGTTTAGCTAAAAAAATGATTGTCAAGATATATTGACTAAAAGTAATATATCTATTATTATATTTACATTAGTTAACAAGCAACGAGAAAAAATTTGTGCTATCAGCTTGGAAAGATTTTAGTAAAAGTAAAATTCTGAGCTACTAAGACACAAGCAAGCTTGAACTAAATTATTGAACTAAATTGAATCAATTTTGTTTTGTTTGCTTATGGTAACAGAGTGAAGATATTAGATTCGGACATCGGTATTTCCCATCGACATTTGGATTTCTTTACAAACCTTGGTTAATCACCGGGGTTTTTATTTTTTTGGATGATATGGGATAACGAAATTAAATCTTACTGTGATGTTTCCAGGGGAACCGCTATGCGATCGCAAAATATTATGTCATATTCCAATTTTTTTCTTAACTACTTATAATAATTTTGGACTTGATATTACCTGAGTTCGATGTAATAGAAACTCTTAAAAATCAATCATAGCAAGTTTCTTATCAATTAGTAATGATTATTGAGAATATGTGAACAAAATAAACTAATCCAAATACTGCTAATTTGGAAGTTTAGGTTTAATAATTTACTTGGATAAAAAGAATAATTAAACTAACAAAGCAGGTAAATTTGTGATTTCATTTTCAGAAAGTTTCAAAGAAGGTTTTTTGTCTTGAAAAGTATAGGCAATTAGACCTGCAATTAGATTGACCATAAAATTTGCTACACTTCTGTGGCGGGAGTGAACAATTTGCGAAATATTTTTTAATTGGTCATTAACAGTTTCAATTAATGACCTTTTTCTTAGCATTAGCTTTTCCGATAATTCAACTAATTTATTATTCATATTTTTTTTGAAGGGTGTAATTAGCTTGATATTATTTGACCAAAGTTCCTGCCACAATTTTTGAGAGATATATCCTTTATCTCCAAAAAGACTACCCCATAGTTTGTCAGTCAAAGTTGGAACAGGTACTCGGTCGTCTGTATTTCCAGGAGTTACTTGAAAAGCTAATAATTCTCCTTTTTCATTAATGATTAGATGAAGTTTAAATCCAAAATACCAAGCTACAGAACTCTTTCCCCAACCTGACAAATCTCTAAAAACTTTATTTCTCTTCGCTCTTTTTGGATGACAAATGGGAATTGAAGTACTATCAATAAAACTAATTCCAGTTATCTCACCCCTTCGAGAATTTAAGTAGGGCTTGCTGAATAAATACAAAAACGTTATGCAGTGTACATTTGAGACTAAAGGAATATATTCATGTGCAAGAAAAGACTCTAAAATACTTCAAAACCCTTGCATTACGGTAAGTAGCACCAAAGCTTACTGCTAGTATATATGTATCGAAAAGAAGAACAATCCCAAATCACAGCAGAAAAATTTGAACTTCCGTTTCAGGGAAAGTTGTCGAAAGATAACCGTTGGGTAATTATGTCAGACTTAATTCCTTGGGAGG
>JBCCDM010000458.1:0-4783 GCA_039030795.1 Cyanobacteria bacterium P01_A01_bin.84 | reverse complement strand
TATTAATACTTTATTTTTGTATAAAGTAATAAAAAAAAACTAATTTGTATGTATAAAAAAAAATATTTAATCCCGTAAACGTAGCATTCGAGTTCTCTAATTTTCTTTGTTAAGATTTGTCAGCAAGAATAATAACTTCCCTTGATAAGTAATGGTTTCAAGAGATAAAAAAGTTTAGTTTATTTAATTTTTTGAAGAGAATCAAGGATGAATTTATTCTTACTGTAATTATCTCTAGATGGTCATGTAAAAGGCTAAAAATAACAGAGAAAAAAGGGGAAAGAATGAAGAAAACAGCACTGATTACTGGTATTACTGGTCAAGATGGTTACTATCTGAGTAATTTGCTAATTGAAAATGGTTATCGTGTGGTAGGACTTGTTCCACCACAACGTCAAACTAATTTAGCTAAATTAGGTTCCCTGGCAGACAGGGTAGAAATCTATACTGTAGATTTGAGAGATAGTGTATCCCTCTTAACTGCTGTAGAACAATTACAGCCTCATGAAATATACAATTTGGCAGCTCCGAGTTTTGTCCCTGACTCTTGGAAAGATCCTTTAGGAACTCTAGACTTAATTACGGGTACTGCAACTCGGCTTTTAAATGCAATTCGTGAAGTTGGTTTATCTACCCGCTTCTATCAGGCTAGTAGCTCAGAAATGTTTGGTATGGTTGAGTGTTCCCCACAAAATGAGGAAACACCCTTTCGTCCCAAAAATCCCTATGCTGCGGCAAAATTACACGCCCATTGGACGATGGTACATCACCGCCAAAGATATGGTTTATTTGCTTGTAGCGGTATTTTATATAACCATGAATCTCCTTTGCGATCGCCTCAATTTGTAACTCGTAAAGTAACTTTAGCTGCTGCTTCAATTAAGCTAGGTTTAGCAAATACACTGGAAATGGGTAACTTAGATGCCAAGCGAGATTGGGGCTATGCTGGCGACTACGTAGAAGCGATGTGGCGGATGCTACAGGTAGATGAACCAGAAGAATACGCTATTGGTACAGGTCAATTGCATAGTGTTAGAGATTTAGTTGCTACAGCTTTTAACTGCGTCGGACTGGACTGGAAAAAGTATGTTGCTGTAAATACAAACTTACTCAGGCAAGATGAGCATTTTCAGTTAGTAGCTAATCCTACAAAAGCTAAGGAGAAACTAGGATGGGAAACAAAAGTTAGTTTTGAAGAACTAATCGCACGAATGGTAAGAAAAGACCTAGAAAGTTTAGAAAGTGGTGCTATGGGAACAGCTACTGTCCAATCAGCAAGAGCATAATAAACTAATGTTAACTGGTAAAACAGACAAAAATTTAAATTCAAACAGTTTAAAAGCAGAAGACGAACAAAATTTATTTATATTTTTAGAAATTTTTGAACGCGAAGGTGGGATACAATCCTACGTTAAGGATATTTTTCGTGCTTATAAAGAATTAGATCGGCAATATCGAGCAGATGTTTTTTTATTGCGAGATAGCTCCATACAAAATAATCCTTTTGAATCAGAAAATTTAAAATTTCATTATTTTAAGAGCCAGTCTCCGCATTTAGGAAGAATGAAAATAACAGTGGCTTTAGTTAGATATATTCTACAGAAGCGCCCTAAAAAAGTCTTCTGCGGTCATATTAATTTAGCTGTTTTGATTCAAAGTATTTGTCAACCTCTAGGAATCCCTTATGTAGTTCTTACTTATGGAAAGGAAGTTTGGAAACCATTACCCAAAAAATATCAGTCTGCTTTAGCAAATGCGTCCCAAATTTGGACAATCAGCCGCTATAGTCGCGACCAAGCTTGTGCTGCAAATTATTTAGACCCAAATAAAGTGTATATGCTTCCTTGTGCTATTGATGGTGATAAATTTACTCCTGGTATTAAGTCTTCCGAATTAATTAGCAAATATGGACTACAAGATAAAAAAGTATTGATGACTGTAGCAAGACTGTGGTCTGGAGATATATACAAAGGCGTAGATGTGACAATACGTGCTTTACCTAAAGTTACAGCAGTTTTTCCAAATATCAAATATTTAGTTATCGGTCGTGGGGATGACCAACCTAGATTAGCCCAGTTAGCCCAAGATTTAGGGGTTGCAGAACAAGTAGTATTTGCTGGATTTGTACCTACCCAAGAATTAATAAATCATTATCGACTTGCTGATGCTTATGTCATGCCTTCCCAAGAGGGATTTGGTATTGTCTATTTAGAAGCAATGGCTTGTGGTATACCTGTAATTTCAGGAGATGATGATGGTTCTGCAGACCCTGTACAGGATGGAGAAGTTGGCTGGAGAGTACCCCATCGCGATAGTGAAGCAGTTGCCTCAGCCTGTATAGAAATTCTTACTGGAGAAGATCGACGCTGTGATGGTAAATGGCTTAGAGAAAAGGCGATCGCTAAATTTGGAATGGATGCTTTGAGTAAAAGTTTGCAAAAATACATCGTTGTTTAATCAAATTTAGCGATGGGAGGATCTGAAGGTAAGTTTCTTAACCAATAACTTATAACGATTAGCTAAACTAGCTATCCTAGAAGGAGAACGGCAAAGTTTTTAAAAATGAATCTTAAATCCTCTCAGTTTAATCTGACTAGTCTTCGACCTTGGCTGACTATACTAGCAATTGTTTGGTTGCTAGGTTCGGTGGGCTTGAGTTGGTTAGTTAACTCTCTGTTAATTATTTTTGCAATAATGCTGTTAGTCCCAATAATTGGATTTATTGGATTTCGCTGGTGGTTGCAACGTAATTTAGTTACCGATAATTGCCCTGTTTGTGCATACGAGCTTGCTGGTTTAAATAAAACTCAGGTGCAATGTCCTAATTGTGGCGAACAATTATTGGTAGAACAAGGAAATTTTCAGCGAATAACTCCAGAGGGTACCATAGACATCACAGCAGTAGAAATAAATGCCCGAAGTGATGAATCATAATTGGTTTTTCTCCAATAAAATATTGAAGCTATACCGCGATAATATTATTAGCGGTATAGCTTGTTTGGATAAGAATTGCCAAAATCAACTAAATATTTGCGATCGCTACAACAGCTAATAGCTAACAGCTAATATATTAAACGATCCATGCTATGAGTTAGATCTAAAAACCACCGAAAATGAATCTAACAACATTAAGAATAGTACCTAAAGGACCTGCAACAACACCAACTGGATCGGCAGTTCGGGCAAGTGTAGAACGTCCTACCAGAACTACATCATTATTACGAAGTATGGGATTACTTTTCTCATTAATTCCAGCCGTCAAATCTACTTTTATTTTACGTTTAGTAACGGTGCCGTTAGGATTGATACGAACTAACTCAACGCTTTTCCTCTTAGCTCGAGCGTTGTTGAATCCCCCGGCAGATAAAATAGCTTGGTTTAAAGGACTATTAGGTCGTAGTTGAGTTTCTCCTGGTTTCTTCACTTCACCTACAACACTGACTTGAATGCGAGAGGGAGCTAATGTGGTTGTCGCTAATTGAGTTGCTTCTGCTGGATTAATTTCTGTTGCTGTGGGGAATACTATAGTATCGCCATCTTGCAAAATAATGTCTTGGCTAATATCTCCACTTTGTAATATTTGCCATAGATTAACGTCAATTATTTGTTCGTTACCAACTCTAGTTAGTCTTCTAACTTTTACGTCACGAATATTAGCTTGTGGTGTAATACCACCAGCTAACTGTAGTGCCCGCATTACTGTTGGTTGTCCTGTGACAGCAGGTGCCCCAGTGGGATTATTATTATCACCACCGTTAGCTCCAGGAGTAACAAGGTAAGACCCAGGACGTGTGACTTCACCAATAACTGCCACTGTACGAGGTTTAGTAGGATCGGCAGCAAAGTTAGCTGCTGCTAAATTACGAGCAGTGGCAACATCAAATCTGGTTGCTGTGGGTACGTAAATAACATCACCGTCTCTAAGAGTGAGGTCTTGACCAGTAGATCCTCGCTCAATTAAATTTTTTAAATTAACTGTTATTTCTCTGCGTTGCAGACCAATCTGTCGTCTTAATTTCACCTCGGTCACATCCGCACTCATTGTCACACCTTGAGCGGTAGTTAAAGCGGCTAAAACTGTAGGATATTGTACACCTGGGTCGTTTCCAGCACCACCTTGTAAGCTAAGAGTATATCCTCCAGGACGAGTAACTTCTCCGGCGACTAATACGTTAATAGGACGAGGAGAAAGCAAATTTACGGATATAATAGGACGCTTTAAAAATCTTCTGTATTTATTCGCAATTAAGTCTGCTGCCTGTGTAGTCGTTAAGCCTTTTACGGATACGCTACCAATTAATGGTAGGTCAATACCCCCACCAGGAGGAATCTGATATTCGCCAGAATACTCCTCTACTTCTAACACTTTTACCCGGATGCGATCGCCGCCTCCCAGGGTATAATTACTAGTAGCAAAATTAGCACCTGCCTGTGCTAATAATTTTGGTGAAGCAGGAACTTTCTGTTGAGCTAAACTAGCAGACTCGAAAGCAGTACCTATAAAAATCAACAGAGCAAAACTTGTTATCGATTGAGTCAATATTTTCAATAAGCCTGTATTAAGCATATTTACCTGTTACTAGGATATTTAAATTTATTCGTCGAACACTTTCTTGTGGACTATACTTACATATTCAAGTTCCTTGCCCTTCCTTATTTTCCTTGAAAAATAGAGTTTTTCAGGATTTAGTGTATTTATTAATTTTGAATTTTTAATAAAGTTAATTTAAAGTTTATTATCTTTTTTTAGGGCATATTACCCTGATGATTAGTATGAATAATT
>JBCCDM010000457.1:0-4803 GCA_039030795.1 Cyanobacteria bacterium P01_A01_bin.84 | reverse complement strand
CCATCCAGAAATATATCAAGCTTTGGGGGTTCCAGAATTATGGCAGTATGAAACAGGAAAGCTGAAAATTTTATTATTAGAAGATGGTAAATATATTGAGTCTAAAACTAGCAGTATATTTCCTAATTTTCCGCTGTTGTCAGTAATTCCTCAATATTTAACTAAATGCAAAACTGAAGGTAGAAATAAAGGCATCAAGGCATTTCGTAATTGGGTGAGAGAAAAACTGTAGAAGTCATTATCTGTCGTCATTTACCGATTGACTACAAAGATTAGGTAACAAGGATATAGATAATCGCACAATTATCTATCCAGAATATTGCTTTTGAAAATGCTGCTATGAAAAATCTGTATTTGCTCTGTGGAATGCCATTCTCTGGTAAAACAACTCTTGGTAAAGCTATTGCTCAACATCTAGATGCTTTTTATATCAGCTTAGACGAAATTAATGAGGCACGAGGTCTTTATGGAGGAGAAGGTATTCCAGTATCAGAATGGGAGAAAACACATTATTTAGCTATCAAACAACTACAAAGTTGGATGCCCTCTCAAAGAGATATTGTTTTAGATGATACCAATTGTTTTCGTTGGTTACGGGACAGATTTCGTAACTGTGCGGTGAAATATAACTATCAAACCACTCTAATTTTTCTTGATATTTCTTTAGTTGAAATTAATAAAAGAGTTAAACTTAACAATCAAACTTTAACAAGACATAGCGTAAAACCAGAAATTATTGAAGAGATGAGCCAAACTTTTGAAATACCTCAAGCGGACGAGAAAACTATAAACTACGACGCAAAACAATCAATTCCAGAGTGGATTGTGCAGAATTTTAAGAGTAGTGCTGATTAAAATAATCTTACATTTATAAAATGAGATCTCCTTAATTTGTGTAGATGTTGTCACTACCAAGATTATCAACCAAACGCTTAATACTTCGTCCTTTAGCTATCACTGATGCTGTTTCCCTACAAAAAATTGCTAGCGATCACCGAATAGCCGATACTACTATTTCGGTTCCTCATCCTTATCCTGATGGCGAAGCTTCAAGATATATCTTGAAGCATACAGCAGAAAAAAACACCACTCATTTTGCTTTTGCTATTGAACGTCAATCAGAATCTGATTTAATTGGAATTATTGAACTTCACGATTTAGAAACCGAACATTTTGTAGCAGAATTAAGTTATTGGTTAGCTGCTGCTGCTTGGGGTAATGGATATATGAGTGAAGCATTGCCACCGTTACTTGATTTCGGATTTAATACTTTGTCTCTAAATCGAATACATGCCTATCACATGGTAAGAAATTCTGCATCAGGAAAAGTGTTGCAAAAGAATGGATTTAAACTAGAAGGATTGCTAAGACAACGAGTAAGTAAATGGGGCAAATTTGAAGATGTCAAATTATTCTCAGTTTTGCGTTCAGAGTGGCAAAATAATAAATCATAAATAAATAATTTTGGCAATTTATATCTAACTACATTTATGGAAAATAAAGATGATTGTGAAATAGAAATAAAGTTTGATTTTACAATATTTGCTTAACTAAAGTAGTGATAGACTAATTACTTAACCTAAATTAAGCCGTAAAGAAATTACTTATTGTCTAAATCAATGGTTAAACCAAAAGAGTAAAAATGTAACTTACTATTAACTAATTGTGCCTAATTTATCTATTATTTTAGTCTAGTATCAAAACTATTTATCAATTAGCAAATGCCGTTAAGCTATAAACAGAAAATAACTAATTTTTTTGACAATAGAACTACTTATGACTCCGAAGGTAGGGGGCATCCCGAAAACGCTGCTAGGTTATTAGACTTTGTTACCATAAAACCTGGTCAAACAGTTCTCGACATATGCACGGGTACTGGCTTAGTAGCAATACCTGTAGCAAAAGCCGTCGGACAACAAGGTGCCGTAATTGGTGTTGATATGTCACCAGGAATGTTAGCTCAGGCTCAAGCCAAAATCGAAGCTGAAGCCATTGATAACTTGGAGTTAATCGAAGCAGACGTAGAGTCAATTGATTTTGCTCAAGAGCAGTTCAATGTTATTTTTTGTTGCTCGGCACTGGTATATATTAGTGATATTTCCGCATTGCTTAATAAGTGCTACCGTTGGCTAAAACCCAAAGGATGTCTGGCATTTACTTCCTCCGATAAAGGTTCTCATTTATCAGAGTTAAGAGTAAAAGTCTGTAAAAATCTATTTGACATTGATTTACCCCACATTATTAGACCTTTGTGGACTCCAGAAAAATGTACCGAACTTCTACACGACTCTGGTTTTCAAGATATTAAAATAGAAAAACATCTTTTTCGTAGAGAAAAGATTAGTGATAATTATCGCTCTACACAAATAGAAACAGAATTTTATCCTAGAGGTAATCCACTACTAAATTTATCTCAGGCACAAAAGCAACTTTTGCAAGCAGAATATATCAAAGCTGTTGAGCAGTTGATTACCTCACATGGATTGTGGCAAGAGGCTACTAATTTATATGTGAGAGCGAGTAAATAAATTTGGTTGTTGTACTCTTGATAATGTGATTATTAATGAAACGCGATTGATGTTAATCGCGACTCAGCGTTCAGACCACACGTATCAACTTAACCAGTATTTATAATTATTGCGTTTACACTAGCAAATTCGAGAGAATTAATCTTGCCCCAACATTCATATCAAACATTACTGCGATGGACGGGAAATAACGGTGAAGGGACAAAGAATTATCGCGGTTATGAACGCGCTTATGAGATTAAAGTTCAAGGAAAACCAATAATTTTTGGTTCTTCTGATCCCGCTTTTCGGGGGGACTACACTAAATATAATCCTGAAGAATTATTTGTCGCCTCCCTCTCTAGTTGTCATATGTTGTGGTACTTGCATTTGTGTTCTGAGGCTGGAATAGTGGTGGTTGCTTACCAGGATTATGCTGTAGGTAAAATGAATGAAACTAAAAGCGGTAGTGGAAAATTTATCGAAGTTATACTTCAACCAAAAGTTACTATTACTGCTGGCAGTAGTTCAGAACAGGCACAACAACTACACCACGAAGCTCATAAATTTTGTTTTATTGCCAATTCTGTTAATTTTCCTGTGCTTTGTCAACCTTTAATTGTCCGAGAATAATATGATTAATTCTTTAATACACCATTTGGGAATTGGTTTACAAGATCCTCAAGCAGCAGAAGCTTTTTATGATGCGCTACTGGTCGAATTTTTAGGTATGGAAAAAGAGGAAGTATGGGAGTCAGTTGCTGGTTATAAAGGAAGAGGTACTCGTATTTATCTCTATCCTATAAAAACAGAAGCATCACCAGGGGCATTACAACATTTAGCTTTTACAGCACGCTCTAAACAAGAAGTTGATCGCCTGGCAATTTGGGCGAATGAAAAGGGAATTGAGATCATCGATCCGCCTCATGCTTATCCTAAATATGGTGGTGATTATTATGCGGTATTTTTTCAAGCACCAGAAAATCTCAAGTTAGAGTTAGTGTATTTAACCGAAGCTGATAGAGCAAAACCACTTTAAGCTAAATTCTTAGGTCAACTTTAATATTTATCTTTTAGCTTGTCTTCGGCTCATCGCAAAAATAATCAGTCTTTTGCCTGTGCAAGCCTTTAAATAGTCTTTAAAATACCAATTATTAACAGCTAAAAATGGGGTATGGGGGAACATACAGTAGATTGGGTTAGGTTGCAGAAAGCATTGTCTGTAGAGGCAGAGAGAGGATATTCTGATTTAGTCGGCAATCAATTTCGCTTTAGTGAGTTTCTTTGTCTGAGTTTAGGTAAGCCGCCGCGTAATATTTCTGCGGGGGATAAGATTCAATGGCATGATATTGCTCAAAAGTTTGCTGGTTACGCATCCCTGAGTGCTGGACAAAGAAAACAGCTAGTGATTGGTACCCGTAATTTTCTGCATAAACAAAAAGCACTCGCCGAAACGCCCGCTACGCCACCTCAGCCGAAAACACCCCGCACCACTGCTTTGAGTAGTTCTAATAAGACTTACTTTAAGCAAAAGATCACCTTAGATCAGCCTTTAAGTCAGGTAATTGATATTGGACGCAGGAGTAGCTATCTCGAACGGTTAGGTCTATATACAGTCCGCGATTTGCTGTTTTATTACCCCCGCGATCATCTTGACTATGCTCGTCAGGTACAGATTACTCATTTAGAAGCAGGGGAAACAGTTACAGTCATTGGCACCGTGAGAAGCTGTAAATGTTTTAGTAGCCCCAAAAATAAAAAGCTGACTATCTTTGAATTAATCTTGAGCGATGCTACAGGTAGGCTAAAGCTTAATCGCTTTTTGACAGGCGCTAGATTTAGCCATCGGGGTTCCCAGGAAAGATACAAGCGTCAATACCCTGTCGGTTCAATTGTTGCTGCCTCGGGGTTAGTTAAGCAAAACAAATATGGGATTACTCTGGATAAGCCAGAAATCGAAGTCTTAGATGGTGCAGGGGCAAGCATTGAATCGATTAAAATAGGGCGACTCTTGCCTGTATATCCTTTAACCGAAGGAGTTCCCGCCGATACGGTTAGAAAATCTGTAATTGCCGCATTACCTGCTGCCGCTCAATTGCCCGACCCCTTACCCAGTGAACTACGGAATCAATACGGCTTGGTTAAGTTAAAAAATGCGATCGCCTGTATTCATTATCCTGAAAATAGGGAAGAGTTAACCCACGCGCGACGCAGGCTAGTATTTGATGAGTTTTTCTATCTGCAACTAGGCTTTCTACAACGTCGCCAGCAGCTTAAGCAAACCCAGTTAGGTGCT
>JBCCDM010000456.1:0-4820 GCA_039030795.1 Cyanobacteria bacterium P01_A01_bin.84 | reverse complement strand
CGAGTAAAAAATAGGTATTTTTGATAGATATTTAGTATCTTTGATAAAATGATTTGACTGCTGAAAAAGTATCAGATATTATTCTGAAAGACTTATTTTATATGGCAAACTAAAAATTTTGCAGGGTGAAATAGCAGCATTGGTTGCAGCCTGTTTATGGGCTGTCGCCTCAGCATTTTACGGACATTTGGGAACCTATATCCCGGCAGTGCAACTAAATTTGATCAAAGGTGTAGTTGCGATCGCTTTATTTTTAGTAACGATTACTGTTACGGGAGGATTTACAGGAGAACTGTATCCCAAAATACCAATCATGCCTTTATATCTGTTATCAGTTAGCGGTATTGTTGGTATTGGTTTAGGAGATAGCGCTTTTTTCAAATCTATTAATGCTTTAGGTGCCCGTCGCGCTTTACTGGTACAGACTCTGACCCCACCAATAACAGCTATACTTTCTCTAATTTTTATTAAAGAGCAACTAAGTATCGTTGCTTGGTGCGGTATTTTATTAGTGATCTTAGGAGTTGGATGGGTAATAACAGAACGTACTCCAGATGATATTAATTGCGAACAACTCAATTTAAATTTATCATCAGGAATTAGCTTTGGTGTTTTCTCAGCCTTTGCAGGTGCTTCGGGGGCAGTTCTTTCTCGTGCAGCATTGAATAATATAGAAGGTGTCAATATTAATCCGTTATGGGCAGCTTTGATACGCTTAAGTGCAGGAGTAGTATTTTTATTACCCTTTTTAAGATTTCAGTCAAAAGGGCAAAAGATAGGATTATATTCTCAATTAAAGTCAGTAAAGTTTATTAGCGCAATTTTGTTTGCAGCCTTCTGTGGTACTTATTTGGGTCTTTGGTTACAGCAAACAGCAATTAAGTTTACAGCTGCAGGAATAGCTTCTACCTTAATGCAAACGAGTCCTGTATTTATTATTCCTATAGCTATGAGTATGGGAGAAAAAATCAGTATTCGAGCTATCTTAGGTGTAGTGATCGCACTATTAGGAATAGCTGTACTTTTCTATCAGGACTGAAAGCTGCTAATATACTTTCTCTATCTCTTTCAAGAAACACTAGCTGTAAAGCTTCTAAAAAACCAAATTTTCAGAAGACTTCTCAAGAAGGTTAAAGCCTAAATTATAAGCTTTTTTCTGGAGATTATTAAGCATTCGTTCCCGATAGCGCTGCTCGTAATGATCCATACCGGGGTCAGTATAATCTCCTCTTTGAGTCCAAAGTTTATAGAAAATTCGTGCAATTTTATGAGCAAGTGGCATTTTCCTGCGGTTTGTGCTGCCATACGGAAAGTATTCCCATGTCCCAATTTTGAATTACAACTGAGTTTACCACCATGTTTTTCTTACAATTTGTTTGGCGATCGCCAAACAAAACCCAGTTCCTTTTCCTATTTCCTTGAATTGCCTTTTTTAGAATTTTCTACCTCTACATGAAGAGGTAGCCTAAAGTTATCAAAATTCCACATTTCAGGTAATAACCTTAAATTATCACCTAAATTATCAATAGATGAAGCGATTAATGTTGACTTAGTTAATTCCAAGGCAATATTTATCAGCTTATCGCTGCCAATATCTGTAGTAATATCTTTTGATTGTTTTAATTCTTTTAATATTTCTCGAAAAATAGAGACAGCTTTATCGGATTGTAAATTCATTTATTTTCTCCCAATTTAATAGGCTTAGTACAATAATAGGACTTGCATAATTGCGACGATAAATTAGGTATTTCAGACATTTATATCCCCTCAAGCTCCCTTCAAAAGGGAGGCTTTGCATAAGTCCTAAATAACTAAAAAGCCCCTTGAATATCAATGCCAATACTAGGGATGAGAATTTCTAATGATAGATTGCTATATATCTATGATTATAAATTGATTTGAGTATGAAACGATGTCTCTCTTGATACTTAATCAAAAAACAAAATCCAGGAGAATACTATATAATTAATTTCTTCTCCAATAACGAAAATTCGCCTCCTGCAGACCTATATTATTTTTCTATAGTGCATTACTGACGTTACGCTAATAACATCCTACTTTCGTATTTTTTTATTAATCCACATTCCTAACAGGACTTACCCACGGACTAAGTGTTTACGTCATCATAACTATGGGGTTCCCTGAAAGGGTTGTTGCTCGCTAAAAGCGTTCCGTAGGAAAGATTATTAATCGCAAAACCTTCTTTTACGTTACAAGTACGTCAGTTCTACTAAATCAAAATAAC
The DNA here is from genome assembly GCA_039030795.1 of Cyanobacteria bacterium P01_A01_bin.84. GTDB lineage: Bacteria > Cyanobacteriota > Cyanobacteriia > Cyanobacteriales > Nostocaceae > JBCCDM01. The sequence continues at coordinate 2,575 of JBCCDM010000456.1, read as the reverse complement.
CTTATTCTCATTTATTACTCTACCAATAATACAACTATCCTTATATCCCAATATTTTCAATTCATCCAGGCAACTACTAGCATTTTCTTGAGATATCGTAGCTAATAAACCACCGGATGTTTGGGGGTCAAATAACAAAGGGTAATAAGGATGAATATAATTTAATTTATTTTGGAGTATATAATTAGCAGCTTGAAAATTTTCAGGATGTAAAGAGCTAAAAATTCCCTTTTCTAGGGTCTCTTTTGCCCCAGGTAAAACGGGAATGGCATCGAAGTGTAATTTGACACCCACATTTTTCTCTTGTATCATCTCCAATAAATGTCCCAGCAAACCAAAACCTGTGACATCAGTACAAGCGATCGCACCATATTTGATTAAACAACTAGCGGCATTTTGATTGGATAGCAACATTGATTCCACCGCTGCATCAATCCACTTACCCTTGGCTTGGTAGCGCATATTTGCAGCGAATAGAGTTCCTATACCTAAAGCCTTTGTTAATATAAATACTTCTCCTGGCTGTATTTCACTTTTACGTAGTAACTGGTTTGGAACAGCTAAACCATTACAGGATAAGCCAAATTCTAATTCTGTACCCCCAGTAGTATGTCCGCCAATTAAAAGCGCTTGTGCTTGATTTAATACCTTAACTGCCCCTGATAAAAGTTGGTAAAGAGTTTCTTCAATCTGTGGTGGTGCAGCATAAGGAATTGTTGCGATCGCAAGTGCGCTTTGAGGAGTTGCACCCATTGCGAAAATATCGCTCAAACAATGATTTGTGGCAATCTGACCAAAAATATAAGGGTCTTTAACAAAACTACGAAAGTAGTCTACGGTTTGTACTAATAATTTTTCGGATGGTATCTGTAATACAGCTGCGTCATCAGGTGCATCTAAACCAATGATAATATCTTTTCTATTATTGTTACTGTTCTGATTGCTTGGTTGCTCTTTATCTAATCGCTGTAAAACTTTTTTTAAAATACTACTACCTACTTTGGAACCGCAACCAGCACAGCGCATTTGGGATGATTGGTAGTTGGTACTTGACCCTTTAATTAATAACTGGGAATTAGTTTCCTCTTTTTCCATCTGTGGTAAATCATCAAATTTTTCCATAAACTTACGGTCTATGTAATCTTTCCATCTCCACAAAAGCTTCGAGGGTGGAAGAGTAAACCAACCCCGTGTTGCGATCGCTTTACCATCTCCTGTACCAATTAAACTTAAATATTTTCTCTGAGGTTTAAAGGGTAGTAGTGATTTATTTTGTAAAAATCGTTGCAAATTCTTAAATAAAGGTTTTCCCTGACGAACCGCAAATACTCCAGCTTTGGGACGGGGATGATTGAGAATTGTCGCGATATCCCCAGTCGCAAAAATTTGGGGATGGGACAAAGACTGTAAATAGTCGTTAACTAAAACAAAACCTTTTGCATCTAAAGCTATTCCAGTTTGTTTTAACCACTCAGGTGCAGATGCTTGAGTTACCCAAAATATTTGATCGGATTCAATCTGCAATCGAGACTGACAAATAACTAGATTTTTATCAACTTTAGATACATTTTCACCTAAATGTAGCTTAATACCTTTGTCTAATAAAACTTGTTTGATTAAAGTTCTCACAGATTGATGATGATTTGGTATTAATTCTCTATCGCGGTGAAACAGATGAATATCTAATTTGTTTTCATTGATTAAAGTCTTTTTTAAATGAGCCTGCATTGATAGTGCTAACTCTACACCTCCTGCCCCTCCCCCTACAATACTAATATTCAGAGATTGTCGGGTAGATAGGTTAGCATTTTCAATCAGTTCATACCAACTCCTCAAAAATTGCGGTACTGGTTTCGCGGGTATGGCATTGTTTGTCGCACCAGGAACAGATACAGTGGATGGAGTACTACCTATATCTATTGAGAGTACATCAAAACTAACTGGAGGCCGATGGGCACAAATCACCTGATTATCATTGGAATTAATACCAATTACTGTATCAAGGTATAGCTGGACTTGAGCCAATTCAGCAAGTCTGCGTAGGTCTATGTGACATTCTTCCTGACCATAAAATCCAGCAATGTGACCTGGAAGCATTCCTGAGTAAGGGGTATGGGCACAGTCTGTAATTAAGGTTAAGCGTACTCCAGGCAATGGTTTCATGCTCCACATTCTTATGAAAATAGCATGAGAATGACCACCGCCAATTAAAACTAGGTCTTTAATAACAGGCTGTAATTTTCGCTGCATCTTTTGCTACATCTAAGTATTGTGATGAGTATCTAATTATATGTATTTATATGATATTTATTTGACAAGATATAGCAGTTTGATAGTCACTTATAGTAGTTTTTGAAGGTTTGTATAGAACAAATCCTAAATCATAAGGTTTTCTACAAGAATATAAATAGCTGTAGAGAAATATAGTTTTTTATTTATTTAACTACCTAATACGTTTTTAGGCATATATGATGTAGCTTAATTCTTAATCGTAACTTACTACTTACCTCTTTTTCTCATTTGATGTTGTAATTTATTTCATAGATAACTGCAAGATAACTAATGATAACTAGGT
>JBCCDM010000455.1:0-4843 GCA_039030795.1 Cyanobacteria bacterium P01_A01_bin.84 | reverse complement strand
ATCATATTCTTGTTTTACTTTTTCTATTTCTGAGTTACTTCTGAATTTTTCTAATACAGTTAAAAATTCAGGTGTGGGGATTAACAAAGGAACTATAGTTGTAGGATTGTTATCCCGTTTTTTAGCTAGTCCATTAACCTGTACAGCATATTCTGAATAGGTTAGATATTGCGGTGAATTTTCAACAGTTTCAAAATTAGCACCTATCATGATTTCAAACGGACGGCGACCACTGGCAGCTATTAAGCCTACAGCATTTTCCCAAGGGTCGGAAGAGTTTAACAAGGTAGACATAGTTGCAATATATTTGTCTAATGAGAAAATCTTAGACTCTTCGCTTAAAGCATCTGCTAACTCATCTTTAGGTCTATCTTTGCCAACTCTTTTAGCTTTTCTGTCTCTGATATCCTCCTCCACTTCGTTCCAATCAATCTCAGCAAGTCCAGTAAATTTAAAAAACTTGTGACGGTCGATAGCTGTAGATTTACCCTTAGCTGTAAATGCAAAAAACATTTCTGTCGGTAAACCAGAATTACTCGGTGTAAGTTCTTTAAATAATCTGGCGTAAGGTCTGAGCTTATTTGATTTAGATTTAGGTTGTAGATTTTCAGTGCTTAAATCCTCTAATAATTTTTCACATTCTGCTTTTAACTCTGACTCGTCAACTATTTGAGATACACGGTTAAAAAACTCTTTGGGTGTTTCTTTTTTGGTTTCTTCCTGTGGTTGTTCAATAGCTTCTATCAATTTATTCTCCAATTCCTCTCTGGATATGCGGGAATAGTTTTTAATTTTGTAAGTCTTAGCGTACTCCTGTAATACTTTTTTGTTAGGTGCGGTGCGGATATCTTCTACAGTTAGCATTCGTGTTATTTACCTCGTTTGTTGTTCATACTATAAATATAACAAGTTAGATATAAAGTTGAACAAATGTTGTGACAGTTTATAATATTTTGTTCAACTGGCACAATTGAACAAGTTATAAATTGAACAAGTTATAAATTGAGTAAGCAAAAAGTAAGGTAAAAATGTATTATCCATACTACGAGGGGTTTTACCATTGGTTTAAACCATCACCATACCTAGTACATAAAAAGACACCACACAGAATTTAGATTTACGTGTGGTGTAATTGATTTCATGTAGTTTTCGTAGTAGTGGTGCTGAGCTTATAGGTTGCTTGACATCGGTTAATTATCTAGTAGTTTCATACCGTTAACGTTAATATTTGCACAATTATCTAAGACCTGAAAAGACGCACTATTAATATCTTCAGTTAGATAATCGGATATCCAATCTGAAATAATTGCAGAAGCAAAACCACCTCCAGTAGCAAATAAACTATAACCAGAATTCAACCTTTCCCGCGCTTCAGTCAAAACTTTTTTAATTGTGGGATTATCATCAATCCAAGATTGTAGACCGTCTGGTATTTCTGAAGATATATCGATATTATTTCTACCTAAACAATAAGGTGTGTGATATCCGCTATCTATTCTTTTACAAGCTTTTAAAGCTGCAAATATACCAGATAAACGTACTTCCTGTCCTCCCATATCAGCTTTTGAGACAGCTTTATAAATTTGTTCGGCTACTATTTGCATACCTCCACCTGTGGCGATGTGACGGTTAACAGCTTTTGGTAATTCTCTACCATTGCGATACTGAGTTAAGGTAAGTGTCCCTCCTCCAAGGTCTAAAATATAAAATTCTCTATCGTTGATAGCTTGTTTTGCTGTAAGTGCAGCACCGTAACCTTCACTATAAATAAATTCATCTTCTAGATTATTAATACTCAGTTCAATATCTTTACCTCTATAAGTAAAGGTTTTTAAGTTTGAGAGAATCTTAGAAATATCGCCTTTTTTAGATGATGAGAGTGAAAGTAATTTTAGATTTACTGATATGCGAATGGGCATATTTTTGTACTTGTTCTTAGACTTCTTATCGGCTATCAATTCATCTAAAAAATCACAGTCAGAAGTTAAAGCACCTATCAGCCAGATATCTAAGCACTTAATCTTGTTATCCTCAAAAGCGTAAATCAACTCACCTGGAAATCCATCGGCTAATTCCCCCACTATATAGTTTTTGTTTTTGTAGCTAAAACAGCCAGCCATACCAGATGGTAAATCCCCTTTGATTTCCTTGAAAACTGATGAAAAGGAATTCTCATAACCATCAATCATTGATTTATTACTGTGGGAACCCGCATCTAAAATAACATTCACATATGTGATGGCATTAGATTTAGGTTTACTATTTTTTGATTTAGGCTTTTTAACTTTAGGTGTTTGCTCTGTCTGTGTAGCAGTAGACTCTAATTGTTCAGTAGTTTCAATCATGGTTAATTGTTGTGTGGTTTGCTCAGTCTTGGTTTGTCCGTTAGTAGTAGTCATAGTTTTTATTCCTTTAGTTGATTTGAATTGCTCGCAATTGCTCGGTAATTGCTCGTATATTGCTCACTCATTGCTCAATGTCTGCTCGCCACCGCTCAACTGATTAATTCCTATTAATTAGTAGAAAACGTATTTATTAACAGTAATTAAACGGGTTTATAGAGTGTGTGGCGAGTGTGGTTTTTGTGGTGTGGCGACGACCACAAAGTGTGGGTGTAAAAAAGATAGCGCCACACTTACTTTTGAAATAACGCCGCAAACGTAGTCGCAGTAAGGAATGTGAAGGTGTGAAAACACTGTGGTTTTTGTGGTGGTTTTACCCTTTAGGGCAGTAGTCACAAAAGTGTGGTTTTTGATTACCTTTTTGTGACTTACTGTTAGGAAATAATTATTTATTTCTTCCAGGTTTTATTACAATCTCTGCATCTGTTACGCAACCTGCCATTACTGCCAATATTCGTAGAACCGCACTTAGGGCACTTTTCAGCGGTACTTTGAGTAGTCATGAGCAGTGAGTGAGCAGTCGGTGAGCAGTCGGTTTCCTTTTTATCATTTTGAATAGGGATTGAAGTTACAACCGGGTCAGAGTCGGAGATAAAAATAAACGGTGGTAACTCAATAAAGAAAGGACGTTGATTAGGGATTGCAACGAATGCAAATCTGAAGTATCCATAATCGGCTATGGTCAAACCGTTTTCATTATTTTTACTCTCAAAGTAATCGCGAATAGTACCATATTGCTTTAAATATTCTTCTCGCTTTTCAGGTTCATTCTTCCATCTACTCTCGATAAATAGTTTTGCATTTTCTCCGATGTGAAGTTGAGCGGTACTATTCCAATCACTCCAAGTCATTTTTGAAACTACATTAGCAGCACTGGATTGACCGATAATGATTGTTCCTACATCTTGGTGTGATGCTTGTTTTACACCGTAGAGCAAAGGTTTTTTAACTTTTGCACTTCCTAATTCTTCGACCACAGAGTCTAATTCATCAAAGATAAACAAGTGGAATACTTCAGTTGATAACTTTTTAGATTGACGTTGTTTGATTTCATCCCCCATCAATTCAAATCCTTTCAAGCATTCGTCCGCGTTTTTACCCTCGGTTTGATACTTCCAATTATCTTTTTTACTTCCATACTGCGGATTAAATAACCTTACCTTTACTTCTTTAGAGTTATAAGCGGTAATCGCATCAGCAATAAATTGAGCAGTTGGGGATTTACCAGCCTGACTCCCACCTGTTACCCTCCATCTTTCATATCCACCAACGGCAGCTTTAAATAAATCGTGAGGTTTACAAATACGACGGATTGTATTTTCTGAAGTCTCACTTTTAGGTTTTTCTTTTAAAGTTACAGTTGCAACCATCAAACCTTTAGAACCAGAATACTTAAAGGTAATAGGCTTAAGCACTCTACAAAATTGTTGTAATTCTTCCGACCGTTCGTTAAGTTCCGACTCTACAATTTGTCGCGGGTTACGGTCTATTTGGAAGTAAATTTTTGATTCGTAACCATCGGTTTCCATAAAAGAACGGTCTAAGTAATATCCCGTCCCGTCCTTCCAGAAATAATCAATAATCATGTTACCGATTTCAAGTTCGCGGGAATTAGCCAAAGTCCATTTGAGCGGTTTACGGTTTTGATTAATCTCAGCTTTTAGGTTTGCAATCTCTAAATTTTTCTCATCAATTTGTCCAATTAAATCATTAACATCGTTGCGGAGTTCACCTAAATTACTGAATTGAAGTTTTAATGCTGCTTCAAATTTTAATTTCTGGTTTGAGTAATAATTATCGTTATCATCTAACGCAGTCATTACCTTGTTAGTAGGTACATAGTTCTTAGGATTTCTACGCTGGTTTAATTCTTCCTCAAATTGTTGTAAGGTAACTCGCTCAACCGTGTTTAAAAGATTGCGGTACTGTACTTTACGTGTTGCAATCTCGTTACTAATTTGAAAATAAATATCTGTGAGTTCAGTTGTTGAGAATTCAATCTCTTTAAGTTCGATTAATAACTTACGAGACATTGCCAAACTACCGCTTAACTTATTCCAAAATTCACGCAATGGAATATGTAACTGTTCAAACTTTGGATTGTTCAATCGTGACTCTACAGAACGCGCTAATCCGTTGTAAGACTCATCAATTTTGTAATTCAAATCAGATGAGAAATTATTTAATATTTCTGTGTAAAGGTCGGCTCGGTCTGTATTTTCTCGTGCCAACTTATCATCAAGTTCGCGCTGTTTGATTGCTGTTTCTCGCTGTAAATTCTCAAAAGCAATCTTTAGGTTTTTGACAATTACATCTTTCTCAGTTACCAGTTGCTCTAACTCATTTACCTTATTCTCGTGTGCGGATAACTTAGTCTTTTGACTGGCTAATCTGGTTTTTAAATCGCTATTAGCCCTATCTAATTCCTTAATATCATCCGT
>JBCCDM010000454.1:0-4864 GCA_039030795.1 Cyanobacteria bacterium P01_A01_bin.84 | reverse complement strand
GCTAGCAGTTTTGATAACTTGCGTCCATTGAGAACCAAAAAGATAAAAATTTGAATGCTTGAAAGCTTTGTGTCAAGAGGTTTTTGGGAGTTGCGCTAATTCCTTAGCGTACAATTTTCCCGTTTTGGCACAGTCTCGCCTTGTTGAAAACTTTTTCGCAGGAATAGCAGGTGGCATTGGAGGAGTAGTTGGTGCAGCAGGAGCTTGTTATGTAGTTGATGCGCTTATTTTTCCATTTGCTCCACCTGTAGCTGTGTATTTAGCAGGAACCTGTCCTGTTATTGGAGGCACAGCAGGAGGGGTTAGCGGATTCGCGGGGACAAAAGCTCTCAAAGCTTCAACTAACAAAAAATCCTATCCAAATTATGCTAGCAACAGAAAATCATATCCAGTTCATACCCCAGCATATTCTTGGTAAAGGGTTCACTGTGTAGGGTATTTACTTTGATGGTTTAGGAAAAATACTTTTTCATGCAGATTTTGTGTCTGGTCTTTAAAATTCAAAAAGCTTATAGAATAAGGACTGTAAGCTTTATGAATAAACAAAGCATGAATATAATCTAATTTATACCTAAATCATAACAAAATCAACACCCTAGTCACTGTGTCTATACAGGAAAAATTGTGCGCTAAGAAACTTAGACAGCTAGTATCCGAAACTCCTATCAAGATTGGGTTACAGCTTTCATATTATTTTAAATTTTTGATGTTTTATGCTGCTCTGCACTATTGCTCTGCTTTGAAAGAAAAAGCGTCGTTCCAGGCTGTAAAAAACTTTGGCTTCGTACAAAATCCTTGATATGATACGTTCTCCCCCAAGACTTTCACCATTCCTCAATTCTTCCGTAAAATACTTCCACCATTAGAAACTTTATTAAACTCCGCCTCCGCTGCCGCTCGTTCAGCCGCTTTAGCGTACCGCTTAAAATTCCTGAATGATTTCTGGCGCATCAAAGTCATGGAATGGTAAGGACTCATCCCGGAAAGCATCAAATTGGTAGCGAAAGTGTGCCGTAACTGATGGGCGTTGAATTTGATGCCAATAATTTTACCGATTTGGTCACATAACTTGTTAATAGTGTCGTAGGAAATCCTTGTTCCATAATTCCTATTTGAGCAGGAAACGAATAAAGGATACTCCGGCTTCAAATCCTTGGTAAAATTAGCTTTCAGCCACTTCAGATAATCATCAACTAATTCCTTGCACCACCCTTCCAACGGTACCGTTCCCACACTTCCGGCTTTAGCTTGTTTAATATCAACCCGTACTCCGTCATAATCTCCGATGTTTAACCCACAAGCTTCACTAGCTCTCAGACCATGAAGCAATAACCCAAATATTGCCAAATTTCTTTCTGGATTCCTAATTGTTTCAATCGCGGTAAAAATTTTCTCTACCACCTCCATACTCAAGTTATTTGCTTCGGGTTCAAGAATTTTTGGTAATTCAACCGCTATGGTAGGGTCAGAACTTACATAACCGGAACGGAGCAACCAGTTGTAAAAATTTTTGAGCGTCCCAAGTATCCGCGCCACACTAGAATCCTTCAAAACGCGGGAATTATCCTCAGATCGGAGTAAATGTTTTTTAAACTGAGCAACTTGACGCGGTGAAACTTCACCCCACACAGTATCGCACCAATCCAAAAAATACTGAATGTCCCGCCTGTAGGCAATTTCAGAGTTATTACTCAAAGACCGCGCTTGCAGAAACTCGTCAAAGCGAGAAATCCTTAAATCTTTAACCTTGGGTTTTTCCTCACATTTGAGTTCTACAATAGAGACAATTATAGGTTCTGGTATGGGTTTGCGGTGGAGCATTTTTTATTGTGAGCGGAGGGAGCGGAGGGTGCGGAGGAAGCAGGGGGAGATTTGAGCGGAGGGAGCAGAGGGGGAAAGAAATTTTTCCCCAGTTATGAATTATTTTTTAATTAGCCAAGGTGTAGGATTATTTATCATGCTGACAAAACCTGCTAAAACTTGGTTGTAGATTCCATAGAGTTTTCTTGCATTTTCAACCTCCATATATTCACTTTTGACAGCAAATTCAAGCCATGTTTGAGTTTCAGCAGCTTCAGCTTCACAATCATTTAATTTAGCTACAAATGCTGCTTCATATCTTCTTTTTCTCCATGCTTCAGCAAAATTTGCACACACAGAACGACTTGAGCGGCGAATTTGGTCAGTAAGGGAGTATGTCTCTTCTTTAGGAAATTTCTTCGACAGATGAAAAATTTCCATCGCAGCATCAAAAGCTTTCTTGTAAACTTCTAATTCTTTATGGTCTTTTATATATTTTTGATTCATTTTCATTTTATAACGCGGACTTATATCTATTTTAGAGCGGGGGGGATTTGAGCGGAGGGAGCAAGGGTGGCGGAGGGAGCAAGGGTGGCGGAGGGAGCAAGGGTGGCGGAGGGAGCGGAGGGAGAATTGAGCGGGGGAAGTCTTGAGCAAGGGGAGCGGGGGTAGCGGAGGAAGCAGGGGAAGCAGAGAGGGAAAGAAACTTTTCCCCAGTTATGAATCATTTTTTCTACTTAAAAACTTCAACTTAACTCCCTCCGCTTCCTCCGCATCCTCCGCTCCCTCCGCTCCCCCAGCTTACCCCCACCCGCAACTGTAAGCACAAACCGAACTCGATTCCAGATAATAGCCATTATCCTGAATCAGACGCTTCTATGACAAAAATGCTGAGGGGCTGAGGTGCCGAGGTGCATTTTTTTTTTTGCCGGTTCGCGCTAAGCGTGCAAAACTTCGCGCTAAGCGTGCAAATTTTTCGCACGGTCGTGCAATTTTTTTCGCGCTAAAGGTGCAAAATCTGGAATTAGTCTAGTATTCAAACAAACACTAAAATCTAAAATCATATCTCCAATAGTTTGCATAAGTAAAAGCGTTGGAGCAATTCTTTTTTCAGCGCTATCTTTAAAGTACCTCTTTTTAATTTTAGGAGGGAAAATGCTTAGTCCCGCCAGAAAGATTACCAATACTGGTACAAGGAAGAATATTGGGAAGTTCGCCAGTCATAAGACAGGTAACATTGTCCCTTATGAGTCGCACCTGGAGAGAGATTACATATACTTCCTGGAGATTGACCCAGACGTAACTGACTACGTTGGTCAACCTTGGAAGCTAAGTTACTACCTTGATGGTAAGCCCAGGAAGTACACCCCTGACTTTTTCGTTGAACGCAGAACTAAAAAGCAGGTAATAGAAGTTAAACCTTCACAAAAAGCTATAGAAGAGAAATATCAGACTTTATTCCAGAAAGTGACTCCCATATGCACGCTTGCTGGTTGGGAATTTCTTGTAGTTACAGATGAAATGATTCGAGTAGAACCAAGATTAAGCAACATTAAAATTCTTTATAAGTATTCAAAAATTCAATACTCATTAGAGCATTTAAAAACTTGTAAAAAATATCTTCAGGAATTAGAGCCAATTACAATTTCACAAGCATTAAAAGTTATACAACCTTTTGGAATCAATCGACAAATTATTTTCCGGCTAATATTTGAAGGCTTTTTGCAAACAGATTTAATGAAACCTATTTGTTCAAGCAGTTTGATTCAGATAACACCAAAAACTAGTAAATATTTGATTTAAATTAAACACTGACAAATAAGTTCAGTACTAACTTTTAAAATAAATATCATCAACTATTGCGCTGAGTGAGGTCCGGCAATGCCCAGAATTAGATTTAAGAAGGGATTAACTTTCTGGCTTAACGGTAAACAACATGAGATTGTTAAATGTTTTGGCATCAGTGATTTTAAAGTAATCGATAAGACTACATCCACTATTTATGAGTATAGTGAAGAAGCTTTATGTAAGTTTTTGTTTGATTCAAAACTAACGTTTGATGATAACGTCATTGTTAGCAACAAATCCCGTAAAGCTGATTATCAAGGAGCAGATTTTAGCCAAATAGACTCATCACTTAAAGAATCAGCTAAAAGAAAATTTAAATACGTACAGCGTTACTTAAAATCTTTTGAAATAAAACGCAATCAAGAATGTTTAACACCAATTATTAAAGAAGTAGCTGAAAAAATAAAAGATGATAATCCTCCACATTGGACAACTTTTTACCGTTGGATAAAAAAATATGAGTCGAGTGGAGGAAATATTCGATGTTTAGTTGATAAGGAGATTGGAAAAGGAGCCAGACAAGAATTAGATACAGAAGTATCAAGCATTATACAATCGGTTATTAAATCATGTTATTTACAGCTAGAAAAACCCAACGTAGCAGATGTTTGTTCTCGCGTAACTTTTGAGATAACATTCATAAAATGCGACTCGTCAAAAAATTGGTTTACCGCCTTTAAGCATTCCCCATCATTCAACAATATATCGCATTGTAGATAAAATTGACCCCTATGATGAAATGGTTGCTCGTTATGGTAGAGCAGTCGCAGATAAAACGTTTAACAGCGTAAAATATGAACCACCACAAACTAATCGACCAATGGAAGTGGTTGAAATAGACCATACTTTATTACCTTTATATGTTGTTGACCCAGAAACTAATTTACCTATAGGAACTCCTACACTGACAACAGCTATTGATAGATATACAGGAATTCCTATAGGGTATTACGTTAGTTATGAGCCACCTAGCTATTTATCTGTAATGCAATGCTTATGGCATTCTATTCAACCTAAATACTATGTTAAATCAAAGTTTCCAATGATTAAGCATGAATGGAATTGTCATGGTTTAATGGAAACACTTAAAGTTGATAATGCTTCTGAATTTACAGGAAAACAACTTGAAGATGCTTGCTATCAGTTGGATATTAATTTAGATTTCGCACCACCAAAAATACCGTGGTATAAGGCAAAAGTAGAAAGATTTTTTCGC
>JBCCDM010000453.1:0-4903 GCA_039030795.1 Cyanobacteria bacterium P01_A01_bin.84 | reverse complement strand
CAGGGACTAGCTTCTGGAATTTATGAAATATAAAAATAACATCTTTGTATCGCTATAAAGCCATTTAGGTGTAGTCATTTTATCAGAGTAAAAGTATTATCTAGTATGTCCATAATTCTGTGTAAAAACTAACAAAAAATCTTATGATAATCCCCATATAAAAGTGTTATATAAGACATTGTTGGATGTATATTACTGTACAATGTTGCATTGGTGGTTGGAGTTTGTATTGTTGATTTCAGTACTGAAATTTTCATATTTCATCACGCTGATTTTATATGTACAAACAATTGCGGACTGTAAGTGTTCAAGGATATAAAGAGTGTCTCCCCTTAATAATTACTCCATTAGTCTGTTCAAAGACATAAGTTTGGAAAATGGTGGTTCCAATCCTGCGAACTTAACATTATTTGATAACAGGCTATTTTTCAGTGCAAGTGATGGTAATAATGGATATGAATTGTGGGTAAATGATGGAACCTCAAACGGAACTTATCTCTTTAAAGATATAAATTCGGGTAATGGTAGTTCCTCTCCGATTGGGTTTACTGTACTAGGAGATCAACTATTCTTTAGAGCCAATAACGGTGAAAGTGGAAACGAGTTGTGGGTGAGCGATGGTACACCAGAGGGTACTAAACTTCTCAAAGACACTTTCCCTGGTAGTGATAACTTTGCTCCCTACAATTTTACTGCTTTTCAAGATAAGCTACTCTTTAGAGCTGATAATGGTCAGAATGGATACGAGTTGTGGGTAAGTGATGGCACCACAAATGGTACATTCATGCTCAAAGATATTGAGCCTGGTAGTAATGGTTCTTCCCCCGGTGATTTTACTGTCTTCCAAGATAAAGTCATTTTTACTGCGGGGAATGAAAATAATGTCCGGGAACTGTGGATAAGTGATGGTACAACAGAGGGAACTAATCTTCTCAAAGATATTTATGCTGGAGGTGATAGCTCTTTCCCTGGTGAGCTTACACAATTCCAAGGTAAGCTATTTTTTAGTGCTCAAAATGGCATTAATGGGAATGAACTGTGGGTAAGTGATGCTACCACAGAGGGAACTATCCTCTTCAAAGACATTTTTCCTGGAAATAACAATTCTTCTCCTGGTAACTTTATTGAATTTCAGGACAAACTATTTTTCAGTGCCAATAATGGTGCAAATGGTCATGAATTGTGGGTAAGTGATGGCACAACAGAGGGAACAAATCTTCTCAAAGACATTTCTCCTGGAGGTAAGAGCTCTTTTCCCAGTAACTTTATTAAATTCCAAGACAAGCTATTATTTACAGCAGATGATGGCAACAATGGAAGTGAATTGTGGATAAGTGATGGCACAACAGAGGGAACAAATCTTCTCAAAGACATTTCTCCTGGAAGCGATCGCTCTTATGCCTTTAACTTTACTGAATTTGACAATAAATTATTTTTTAGTGCAAATGATGGTAAACATGGAGATGAGTTATGGGTAAGCGATGGAACCTCTGAGGGTACTTATATCCTTGAAGATATTTCGGAGCAAACTGATGGTTCCTTTATTTATGAATTTCATGTCTTTAATGACAAACTGTTTTTTACTGCAAATGATGGTGTCAATGGACAAGAATTATGGGTTATAGAAAAGCTTGGTGGGGATTCTGCTCTTACTGATGAAACTCCTACCAGTGAACTTGTTCAGGAACAAGTAACTCAAGTATCCCAAGACCCGACTAGCAATTCTGTTCCTGTAGCTAAATTCGTACAGGAGGCTGATTTGTCTGAGTATGTAGCATTTGAAGGGATTACAACCCAGACACAGATCAATTTTTCATTACAACGACAAGGTGCTTTCGACAACTCGGTTTACTTTTATAAAATCGATAATACTAGCGGTACTGTTAACGGTGTTAATCCTGGAGATGCACTTTACCAACAGACTATACTCGACAATCTTTTTGTTGATGCTCTCACAGGAGAGGTTGTCGAATTGAATGTTGAGAATGGAGAAACTAAGGCAATGTCAGCCAATATAGATAATGACTACATTCTGGCTCCCCTAATTGTCATCAATGGTAGTATCGATCAACTTACAGACGACGATCTTAGTAACGATCCAACTGTTTATTTCCCATCCCCAGGATCTAATAGTGATGGCTTTGACCATATCAAGTTAATAGGGGATGATACCTTCGGTTTTGAAGATTTACCTTATGGTGGTGATGCTGATTATCGTGACATGGTTGTTAACGTAAAATTAGCGTAATCACCGACAATAATATAGCGTCCGTTTAATCACCAATCCTCTATGGAAAACCTCTCTCCCAATCTGGAGAGAGGTTTTGAATTCTTACCTTTCCCATCACAGCATTAGAATAAGTAAGGCTTGCTGAAAGAAAGTGAAAGTATTGCCCGATAAAGGTCGCACAAAGTTTTTTCACCAAACAAGTGCAAGATTATTGACCATTAATGTCTAAAACCCTTGCACTTTCAAAAAAAATAACAGTGTAAATTTGAGGAATAATCAACTAAACCTTGATTTTTCAATCGTTGTGACACCTAGATTTAATTTCTAGACTTATTCAGCAAGCCCTAAGTAGTGGAGATGGTTCATAATAATGTGCCGATTTTTTTCGGAGATATCTAATAAATTTGTGGAACCACGGGCACCCAAAAACACTCTAAAGAGTCACGAATACCTATCTATATTCTCAAGAAAAGAATGTCAAAAAAAATTTCTATAAGCTTATTATTCTTACTAATAACCACTCAACTACATATTAAGCCTGAAATTGCAAATGCACAGGTAACAATTTCCACACCCAAAAATACTAATTCCCAAAAAATTTGTTCTAAACAACTACCATCAATTATTAACAAAATTATTAATCATCCCCTATATAAACGTTCCCATTGGGGTATTTTAGTTAAAAAACTTAAATCTGGACAAACACTTTACGATCGTAATTCTCAAAAATATTTTACTCCCGCTTCTGTCACCAAACTTTTTACCACCGCAGCTGCATTACAAATATTAGGAAAAGATTATCGGATTCGTACTTCTGTGTATAAAAATGGTAATGATATTTTACGAGTAGTTGGTAGAGGAGATCCAAGCTTAACAGATAAACAATTAGATATACTCAGCCAGCAATTAAGTCAACAAGGTATTCGTCGTATTAATCAACTAATTGTTGATGATACTTATTTCCAGGGGGAAACCGTTCATCCGAGCTGGATGTGGGAAGATGTACAGTTTTATTATGGAACTCACGTTAATAGCCTGATTTTAAATGAAAATGCTTCTGTAGTCAGATTATTTCCTACAGCAGTAGGTAAACCCCCCCAAGTAAAATGGGACGATCCTACAGAGGGATTTAGATGGAAACTGGTAAATAACACTGTTACTGCACCGAAAAATACTCGTAAATATATTGAATTTAACCGCGACTTAAAAAGTGCAACTTTCCGGATAGATGGTAGAATTGCAGTAAATTCCCAACCAGACGTAACAGCGATCGCGGTATTTGACCCTGTAGAACATTTTGTACGTCACTTCCGTCAAAGTTTACTTAAAGAAAAAATTTCCGTGGGTAGAGTTATAAATGCAACAGGTAATAATAACCAACGAGAAGTTGCGTTTGTAAACTCTCCACCCATATCAGAGTTAATTAAAACTACAAACATTGATAGTAATAACCTATTTGCAGAAGCTTTATTAAAAACCCTGGCAGTCAAAAAGGCACCAAAATCGAATCAATCCAATCAGTCTACAACTCAAGTAGGATTAGAAATATTACAAGACACTCTTAAAAAAATAGGAGTTGATCCCAAAAATTACCGTTTAGTAGACGGCTCCGGACTGTCACGGAAAAACTTAATTAGTCCTCAAGCTTTAGTACAATTATTACAGGGAATGGCGAGAGTTCCCGAAGCATCTGTTTTTTACGCATCCTTACCAGGTGCAGGTAAAACCGGAACTCTCAAATATCGATTCTCCAATACTCCTGCCGAGGGTATTGTCTTAGCTAAAACAGGAACCATGACCGGTGTGGTCTCTTTAGCAGGATATGTAAACATACCAAATTATGAACCTGTAGTTTTCAGCATTATGACCAACCAAAGTGAAAACTCAGCCAGAGTTACCCGTAAAGCTATTGATGAAATTGTTGTTGCGATCGCTAAAAATGGCTGCTAATACCAATTCTATATGAGCCTGCGCTAAATAGCTCTCAGCCTGGAAAGCTGGAGCTACAATTACTAAATCCACTTCCGTGGGCTGAATTAAGCGCATCTTTATAAAGAAATGGTATAAGGAAGCAGTATTAGATAGTAAACTTAGATTACTTGGGCTAGCTCAATAATATTCCCATCAGGGTCTTTCGTAAACAAAGCCGCACGACCCGAAGAACTTGGTTGTATAGGACAGTCATATTTGACTAATAGCTTTTTCATACTCTCCAAATCAGAAACTGAAAAAGCTAAATGGGGATTACGTCCCCATTTTTCATTGCTTGTTTCCTTTGATACAGAAGGTGCAACAATCAAATGAATTTGGAATTCTCCCACTTGAAACCAAGAACCTGGAAATTTCATGGAACGTTCTACTTTTGGTAAGCCTATAACTTTACCATAAAAATGTTCTGATTTTTCCAAATCAGTAACAAGGATAGCTGTATGTAGACACTGGATAACTTCCATAATGGCAGCAAATTTAAGTAGCTCTAAAGAAATCCTATATGCAATAATCAATAATTAAAATTATATTAGAGAAGGGTTAAAAAACTGAATCTATATAATTGGACAATAAATGACATAGTTGGACAAATAATTTGATATTTGGCTCTAATGTCCAATATAAATCGAATTAGTCAAATAGTACTCAAGTACTTTTTAACTATCTAACAATGGTATATTGTAT
>JBCCDM010000452.1:0-4910 GCA_039030795.1 Cyanobacteria bacterium P01_A01_bin.84 | reverse complement strand
TACTTCTTCACCATCAAGCATCTTGGTAGATTGACGCTCTTCACCAAACACCTCGGCAACGTTGGTAGTATCATCAAGGATAGGTTCATGACGAGCAATTAAAACCCCATCCTTAGTAATCACCAAATCCGGTTCAATAAAGTCAGCACCACCAGCAATTCCCGCTCGATATGCAGCTAAAGTATGTTCGGGAAAATCACCACTAGCACCGCGATGAGCAATTACTAAAGGATCTTGACCATTCAGAGTCTTAAGATTATTAATATTAGGTGTAGCAATTGGAGCTCCTAAAAGTTTCCCTGTAGCATCGAAGTGTAATAAATAGGGTCCAAACTCATCTCCAATCCAAATATCGCCTTTATTATCAATCACAAAAGACTCAATATCAAAATCCGCACCAGTTAATAACCTTTCCCCGCTTCCCTCATTAGTAATATCAAAAGGAATCAAACCATCCGGGTCAGAAAGTTCTACAAAACCTTCCACATCGATTGAACCATCACCATCTTCCATCCCAACAAAATTAGGATTAACCTGGTATAGACGCAGCAAATAATCAGCACTATTGGTTTGAGCACCAAAACCATTATCAGATAAAAACCAATAAGAACCATCTCCACCAGGAGCAAACTGTACTCCACTAAACCCTTGCACCGGTTGACCATCAAAAGGAGCAGTCCGTCCATTTGCAGAAATTGGTTGACCATTACCACCATCTTTACCAGAGTTAGGTCCAGGAGCAAAAGTATCAGCTTTTAAAGACGCAAATCCTGTTAATCTAGCCTTTGTCATTAGGTTTGGGTCCCCGATAATTATAAATTTTAATTATTTATGCTAGTGAAAATAGAGCTTAAAAGTACTAATTTTCAAGCTTATACTTATAATTTCACAGGGAAGTAAACAAATAGATACATATTCGATTAAGAATAGATTATCTCAAGCTTTACAAAAGTTTAGAAAAACCGATTTAGTTAATTACGATGGAAATTATCGCAATGACGGAATTCCGTTATTGTTGCGTAAGTCCTGAGTAAATAGCTATTAAGTAAGTGGGCTGAATTAAATGTAGGATGGGTTACGCTACGCTAACCCATCCTGTCAAAGAGTTTTATGCTTGATAAAATAAATCATATACTATTAGGACTTACGCACTCGTGACGAAAAACAAGGCTTTGCGATTGCTTTCCTACGGTCGCAATGACGGAATTTCGTTATTGTTGCGTAAGTCCTGACTATAAATAATTACGCCTTCCTACTTAAAAATATTATTTTTGTTAAATTTTGGGATAAAAATTTGCTAGTTTTGGTAAAAGTGTGAAAAAGAGCGGATAATAGTAGACTAAATAACATTTTCATTCAACTGAAACTTACTTTTAAATAATAAAAATACCTGGGATTAACCCAGGTGTTATGTCTAATGTATCCTTAAAATTAGAGCCTAAAAATCTATTTTATTGGTGAATTAATGCAATTTCATTCAATTCAATTTACAGGCTGAATTTATCTAAGGTAATTACAATATCGTTGAAGTCTAAGTCACCACCACCAGGTAAATCTTCAAATTCAAACACATTGTCACCGCTCTTACGGATATGGTCAAAACCATCAGTTGCAGTACCGAAGGAGAAGTAAACAGTAGCATTACCGCTTTGTGCGTCACTGAGGGTTCCATCAGCAATAATCATTGTCCCGATGACATCACCAGCTTCCATTGTGAAGCTTCCGGTTTCTATATTTCCATCTTCAGCAGAGAAGATAGGAGAAACAATGTTGCTTAATGCAGCTTGTACATATCCCTCGGAACCAACAGTATTACCATCAACTGTTCCAGTAACATTATCAACGGTGTAGAAGTAAACCTCGTTATCAAACTTAGCTTCTCTGCTAATTGTATAACCTACTTCAACTCCACCCTCAAAATTGCTCCAGTCAAGATAGTTATCTCCATTCTCAGCTTCCTTGACTGGGGTATCAAATGCAAAACCAGCAAATTGAGCTTGTGCAATATGAACTTGGTCGATTAAACCTTCAACTCCAGGTACATCAAAACCATACTGTTCAAAACCTTCACCAATAGAGTTAGTTAGATATTCACTACCTGCACCTTTAGATAGATGCAAGTTAGATTTACTTATGAAATTTTTACTTGGGGAGCATCCCAAATCGTTGTAGGGATGACAACTATCAAATATCTCAATTAAACATCTAAATTTTCCTTAGCCCAAAGTGCAGCTTGAGTTCTATCTCTTAAATTTAACTGTGCCAGAATTTGGGTAACATAATTTTTTATAGTACCTTCAGTTAAATGTAAGTCTTTAGAGATTTCTCGATTATTCTTTCCTTGAGCAATCAACTTTAAGATTTCTAACTCGCGATGGTTCTTAAGTACCGGTCTTTGACCATCGTTTAACAAGTCCTGATTTAAATTATCTGTATTTTGTAATTTGGGGTGTATCTGAGAAAAAACTTTTTGTGCAATAGTCGGTCCAAGTTGAGAATGTCCCTGATGTATAGTTCTAATTGCAGCAGCTAATTGAGGAGCTGGGGTATTTTTGAGAAGATAACCAAGTGCTCCTGCTTGTAAAGAACTCCAAATATATTCATCTTCATCAAAGGTGGTAAGTACTAAAATCTTAATCCAAGGAAAACGTTGGTGAATCTCCCGAGTCGCGACTACACCATCACAAATCGGCATTCGTACGTCCATTAAAATAACATCAGGTTGATGCTCTTGAGTCAAAGCGATCGCTTCTTTACCATGGTTTGCTTGTCCAATGATATCTAAGTCTTCCTCTAGAGAAAGTAAGGAAGCTAAACCCTGTCTAAAAATAGGTTGGTCATCTGCTAGTAGTAGCCGAATCATCAAGCCAATAATATATAATATATTTATGGAATCACATTAGTTAGTCTACCCATCATAAGTAAATGGTTCCGGAATTTAATCTTTTGTAATACATCAAGCTTTTAAGCTCATACCATTTCTTTATAAAGATTGTCTCTTCTGGTTCCCAGTCTCCGGCTGGGAGCAAATGGCTAGAGGCTCTGCCTCTTATCCGAACTGGAGACAGAGCCTCCGATACTATGTTCTGATGCCAGAGACAAGGAACAAGTCATATCATATATATTGTATGAAGTTTTATTTTCCAAAAACCTACAGGGTTAACAGTCTAGCTCCAGCCTTCTAGGCTGAGAGCGATTTAGCGCACCCTTCCCTTAGAATTAATATTACAAAATTTCCAACCCCTTAATGACAAGATGTATTGCCTTGATGGGTTACACTACGCTAACCCATCCTACATTTACAGGACTTACGCAAAAGCAACATAATTCCGTCCGAGACGTTAGCTTGCGCTACACTGCGTGAATGCGTAGCATATCCACGCTTGATAAATGATAGCGACCGACGTATAAGCTAAGCACGAGCACGCTACGCGTTTGCGTAGCATAACGTGTAGCGTGTCCGATAGGACTCATGCTAACCCTACACTACGTTCCGGTCGTAATGACAAATCTTCGTTACGTAAGTCCTGATTTAATTCAACCCACTGACTTATACCAATTCAAAAAATGATTGCAACACATTCAATGGTAGAGACGTTTCATGAAACGTCCCTACGGAGATCCATCTGTCGCATTCTTTAATCAACTTGGTATTACCTATTATCAATTATCAATTATCGAAACTCAAACTAGAACCCAAATTTGAATTTTAGTACCTTCTCCAATAGTGCTATAAACCTTCAGGTCTGCACCCAAAATATTTGCTCTTTCATGCATTCCACGTAATCCAAAACCTGTGTTATGTAAGGCAATATCAAATCCTTGACCATTATCAATCAATTCTACTAAAATACCATTCTCTTGTTGTTTACCTGTAAGAGTAATTAAACTTGCATTTGCGTGTTTTTGGATATTAGTCAATCCTTCTTGAATAATACAGTAAATTTGATGACTAGTTTGGACTGGTAATATTGGTAAATTTAAGTTTGCTTGAATTGAAAAATTTTGATTTTTTTGAGTTGTTTCTATTAACAACTTAAGAGCTTCATTCAAGTTAAAATTTGACTGACGCATGGTTTGTACAGAACGTCGAACTTGACTTAAACACTCACTAGCTAAGTCTTTAGCAATATCTACAGATTCTGCTGCTTGTACTATATCTTGTTGATATAATCTCTGAGCAAGTTCTAATTGCACATCTAAACTGGTTAGATAGTGACCTAGTGAGTCATGAATTTCTCGTGCTATACGAGTACGTTCTAAATTGGCTGCCAGAGTCTCTACTTTCTGAGATAAAAATTCTGCTTTTTGACGACTTTTTTGTTCGGAAATAATTACAAAACTCAGTAAAACAACAAAGGTACTTGCTGCTAAATAAACGACGGTCTCGCTAATCATTGCAACAGCAATAATACGATTTGTATCATTGAGTTTATTTATAAATTGAGATATATTATTCAGTCGGAATTCTATCAAACTAGGAGCGCTTACAAATAAAGCTATATTCCACAAGATACCTGACATAATTACTATACATATAACTTGCTTGCGACTTAGTAAAAAGCAACTCTTGACTAGAACTAAATACAGCAATATTTCAAGGTCTGAACCTAAGGATTTTAGGAAAACAGTTAAAAATATTTCTAAATATACATAAATTTTTTTCTGTAAATTTGAACCATTTATAGGAAAAATAAAACTTAGAATTCCCATAATTGATAGATAAATCAAAGAGCCATAAAATGGTATTTTTTGAGATAAATAATTGCTCTCGTCAGAGTTTAAAATAACAAAAACAAAGTATACAAACAAACGAGTCCATTCAATATATTTAATTGCTCGACGTATTGAACTATTATTTTTCGATAAATCCATTTTTATATTATTTTTATAATAATTATTTTTATATG
>JBCCDM010000451.1:0-4957 GCA_039030795.1 Cyanobacteria bacterium P01_A01_bin.84 | reverse complement strand
CTCTGAGTAATAACAAAATTAATTTTATGTATTCTATTTTGTTATTTTGCCTTTATAACTATGTATTAATAACATTATTTTTCTCAGTTTTTAGTTTTTGTATCCGATCAAAATTGAAATGCACACATAAATAAATTAAATGAAAACACTTATTTATTAGGGTACTTCTAGCTACATAATTATAAAAAAAATGTCACATTTTCAATTAAAATACATATTAATTACAACATTGAAACAATTGCTCAAAACGGTTGATAAGTAACTCAGAACCGCTTTAGACCTTGCTCACACAAAAAATTAATTAGCTATGAACTCTAGAACAAAGCAACATATCGCCCTGATTTCAGTTCATGGAGATCCGGCGATTGAGATTGGCAAAGAAGAGGCTGGAGGGCAAAATGTTTATGTGCGTCATGTAGGCGAAGCACTAGCGCAGTTGGGATGGCAAGTTGATATGTTTACTCGTAAGGTAAATGTAGAACAAGAAACAATTGTTCAACATACACAAAATTGTCGAACAGTTCGTTTAAAAGCTGGTTCAGTAGATTTTGTACCGCGAGATGATATTTTCGAGACTTTGCCAGAATTTATTGAGAACTTTGAGATATTTCAGAAAGAAAATGATATTACTTACCCCTTAATTCATACAAACTATTGGCTATCAAGCTGGGTAGGTATGCAATTAAAAATAACCCAAGAAAGTAGATTGGTTCACACCTATCACTCTTTAGGAGCAGTTAAATATAAAGCAACTAGAAAAGTTCCTCTGATTGCTAATACACGTTTAGAAGTAGAAAAAGAAGTATTAGAAACAGCAGATTGTGTGGTTGCAACAAGTCCACAAGAAGAAGAACATATGCGTGAATTAGTTTCTTCTCAAGGAAATATTAATGTTATCCCTTGCGGAACAGATATTGAAAGGTTCGGTCATATCAACCGTCAAGCTGCAAGGACTGAATTAAAACTTGACCAAGAAGCAATAATTGTCATGTATGTGGGACGTTTTGACCGACGTAAAGGTATTGAAACATTAGTTCGGGCTGTAAGAGAATCCTCTATGTATGGTTCGCCTAATTTAAAATTAATTATTGCTGGTGGTAGTCGTCCTGGTCACAGTGATGGAATCGAGCGCGATCGCATTGAAAAAATTGTTAATGAATTGGAAATGAGGGAATGTACAAGTTTCCCTGGTCGTTTGAGTCAAGAAGAATTATCCTCTTACTATGCTGCGGCTGATGTTTGCGTTGTTCCCAGTCATTATGAACCATTTGGATTAGTTGCAATAGAAGCAATGGCTAGCAGTACACCAGTAGTAGCAAGCGATGTGGGAGGACTACAGTTTACTGTTGTACCAGAGGAGACTGGTTTACTCGCACCACCAAAAGATGTTAAAGCTTTTGCAACAGCGATAGATAGAATTATTACCAACCCAGAATTGCGCATACAATTAGGTGAAGGTGGTAGAAGACGAGTTGAAACTAAGTTTAGCTGGGATGGTGTAGCTGTTCAACTAAGTGAATTGTATAAAGATATTTTACAGTCAATAAGTAAGGAAGTGGTATTAGTTAGTCAATAACTTAGTCAATAGAGTAATTAGATTTTTATAAAGAATGGGGAACTGATAATTCTATAGAACCAGTCCTTTGTAAGATAGTCCTGATGAAAAAATTTTCACCATCAGACATTCTGATTATAGGAATCCTTGGTTCCCTGTTATAAATTTCCCTTTTTCTTGATTAGAAGGCAGTCCCCATAAAAAATTTACTGCCAGAAATTTAAGTGTTTTTTACTTCTTTCTTCTTTTCCTTTTCTTCTTTCCTACTTAGAAATCATCTCCTGTAGCGTCTCCCATAGGAGAATAAAATGTACCTCAATTGCTTGCAACCTGCTTGAAATAAAAATTATTTTGATTACACCCTCTTAATTAAGTTTTTAAAATTATTACAGTATTTTCCCTGAAAATAGATAAATATTTATCAGTTTGCAAAATTTAAGTAAAATCAAATAAAAAATATCGACGTGTAATCAAAAATTGCTTATTCTTAGAACTAAGCAGAAGTTAATCTTACAACCTGTGATTTGATTTTGTAATTACTATTGGTACCTGAGTTCGGGTTAAAGAGCTTTATTTAACTTTGAGGGACGATTAGTACCTCAGACAACGTAAACACATTTATAAATACCAAAATCAAGTAACGGTATAATCAGGGTTTTAGTTTATCCCGATTTCAGGTTATTGGTACTTGAACACATCAGTTCTGAAATTCTTTGTAGTTATACTAACCTTGACACAATATGTCTTAGATGTGTAAAGAAATAGATATGTAAATAAAGTCTAACTAAATCATCATGTTAAGCATCATAAGCAGTCTGGTAAAGTGCTAGCGATGTAAGACTAATAGTTTAATTTAAAACAGTTTCAAAACTTAAAAATCTTTAAAAATAAGAAGTGAATATGATAATGAATTTAAACAAAGGTAAAATCGTTTTTGCAGTTTCCTTAGCAGCCTTTAGTTTATGTGCTGTCTCTAACCCTGCTAATGCTTTTTCATTAGTAGATAGAACTAATTTTAATGATACAGACTTTCGCGATACGATTAAAGACAATAAATTTTCAGAACTATTTGTTGCTGAAGGAAGAATTGGTAATAATAAACTAAACGGCGATCGCGAACTGGGAATCAATACTGCAACAGGTGCTCCGGTTGCTCAGGGGCAATTTAATTGGGGAAATAATAGCTTTTACGATTTTAGTTTGGAATATACTGGGAATAAGGTAAACTACTTTCTTGATGGAAATTTACTCAGTAGCGAAAAATTTAGTGGATCTGTTACTGATATTTTCTTCCGTACTCGCGCTGCTGCTGAGAGTCAAATTAGTTTAAGTCATTTGACATTTAATGGCAATCAAATTGGTAGTCTATCATCTAAAGGAAATGACAGTAGCGATGTAGATTATCTTCAAATCAGCAATATATCTTCTCCTTTCACGATTACCGGTAAAGCTTCCATGGCTTGGACTAGTAATCAACCACCAAGGAATTCTCACCTAGCATATCAAATTAAAGTAGGTACTTCCCCAACTACTAGCGTACCTGAGCCTGGTATAACCAGCGCTTTGTTAGTTGCTGGAATTACAGGTTTAGGTTTAGGTCGCAAGAAAAAGCAAGCTTAGAATTACACTAAATTATATGTAAAAAACCAGTATTGAAAAAATCCGGGGGCATTCCCAATAATTTTACATACGGCGTTAAGTGGATATATTTGCCACCGAACGTCGTATTTATCATTTGTCAGATCGAGTTTGATTGAGATAAATTTACTTAAAGATGATTAACTTTTCGGACTATCTATAAAATTATCGAATACAATTTTTACATCTTAAATATACCGATGTAAGGTCTTCAGTGAGAATGCAGTATAGAATAATACTAAAAAACACCATATGCTCTAATTAACAATTAACAGATGCATAAAAGTACGATTTAAATGGAGGTAGTAAATAATTGACAATTATAGAGTCAGTTTGAGTAAAGAAACAGTAGTTTTAATTATCCGTCATTGCTGATTAGTAATTTTCAACAGACAGAATTTGATAATTTTAGTAGGAATAATTTTCTTAGCTGTAATTTTACTATTTTTTACGTTCATTCTGAGTGACTTGAATATAAATCTATATCTACTTTCAATCTTTCTTATTCCAAATCAAGCTCATATGCAATTTTTGTAGTATCACAACGAAAGCTATATATAATGACCCCATTATTTTCCTTTAACTATCTCCGGAGATCGTTTAAGCTATCTGAAAGATTATTTTATATGTGGTTAAGAGGCTCTATTGTGCCTAGAAGAATTGGTGGTTTTATTTCACTTCTGATTGCTTGTAGCTTGTGTACTTTTTCCGAACCTGTGAAAGCACAAGCACTGATACCTCATACAGTAGAACTCGATACTAAGAAGTTAGAGCAACAAGGACTGTCTTTGGCACAGGAAGCAGCTCAACTCGGACAGTTTCAACAATATGAGCTAGCTCTTCCTAGAGCTAAGCTAGCAACACAACTAGCTCCCAGAAATGATAAAGTTTGGTTTCTTTTGGGTGGTTTATACTTACAAACAAAAGAATTTGACCAAGCTATTAAATCATTGAAAAAGGCTAAATCTTTAAATCCTAAAAATGGAGATGTAGTTTTTGCTTTAGGTTCTGTACATTTTCAACAGGAAAAGTATCAAGAAGCTGCCCGTTATTATCAGCAGGGCTTAAAACTGAAACCTAATGATGCAGAGGGATTTTTTGATTTGGGCAATGCTTACTATATGCTCAGTCGCTACCCTGAAGCTGTAAGTCAGTATGAAAAAGCTGTTACCAAAAACAAAAAATTCTGGCCGGCTATTAATAATATTGGTTTAATTTTGTACGAACAGGGTAATGCTAAAACCGCGATCGCAAAATGGCGTCAAGCCACTAGCATAGAGACTAAAGCCGCAGAACCTATGTTGGCTTTGGCTGTTGCACTTTATGCTAAGGGCGATCGCGAGCAAAGTCTGGTGATGGGAGAGCAAGCTTTACGTATTGATGGACGTTATGCTGATTTAGATTTTCTGAAGCAAAATCTATGGGGTAAACGTTTACTAGTTGATACAAAACAGTTTTTGGCATTACCACGTATTCAAGCTGCCCTTGAACGCGGACGAAAATTACCGCTACCAAGATGAAAATGGGAGCAATGCATTCGTGCTGATTACAAGTAAGAATTTTTAACTTCTCCCCGCATATTAGTTGCGGGGATTATAAGTTTCAATAAACTGAAAGTTCATAGTTATTGGTAATATCTCAATAAAAATGCGCCACGTTCTGCCGAACACCTTACGCCCGGTGCTGGTCATCGCGACCATCGGGCTGGCCCTGGCAATCATCTCCGAGGCAACGCTGAGCTTCCTGGGGCAGGGGATCCCGCCG
>JBCCDM010000450.1:0-4968 GCA_039030795.1 Cyanobacteria bacterium P01_A01_bin.84 | reverse complement strand
ATTGGCTGCGTCATCTCTATACATCAGAATGTACGGTGTATAGTCAGCTTACAACGCTAAATGTCCCAATATTTAAATGAAGAAATGTTTTTCTTGCTACTTTCTGGCTATTCTTTCAGCGCGATTTCGCGCTGAACAATATAAATTTTAATCCAATAAAGCGCTGAATGCTGCTGTGTAAGCTACTTTGGGGCGTTTTTATTAGTAGCTATCGTTACTTTTCTTAAGCAGTCAGAACTATAAGTTAACCAACTTAAAAATTTTTTACTTTCCAATCCTACAAATTAAATCTCCATACCCTTTTTGGTATGGGGTGTTTTTCGTTTTTAACTTAGCAGAAAAAATGAGGAGTAAAGAGGATTCGGCACAGTCCTGTCAGTTCTACGTCTTCTAAATCGGGACGATAGATAGGACAAACAGTTGAACCAAATTTGACTATGTTTATAACTTAATCAGGGTATGTTTATAATAGGCTCTGCAAGTGCTGAGCAGCTTTTCTCCACAATCTTAGGTCTATATTTTCAATAGGAATTTTCATGTTATTTCTCCTTTTTATTAATATATTTTTAGAACTGTTTAATTACTAGCTTGTTTAATCAATTCTTTCTACAAATTTGAGTTTTGGCCAAAGTCTATCTTGAATTTCATGAAGCAAGATATAAGGGTAAAAGTAGCTTTGCTACTTTTACCCGATATAAATTTTTTCAGATAGACTCCCTATTAGATTAATGTAAATCTCAATCTGAAGATGACACTTTTTCGTATTTACTTTCTATATCAATGAGATTCGTTTTTAATTCCCACTCGGCAATTGGAGAATCTACAGGTTTATTTGGATCAAGAAGGGACAAAATTTCTATTCGCTGCCAATATGCATGAGCTGTTTTAAAACCTGGTTTAAATTCGATTTCCATTAACGCTTTTCTCCCACGAGAATCAGCAATTATTGTTGAATTTATAGTTTCCTCTCCACTAGTATTTTCAAACTTAATATTTCCCTCTGCCTCTAACTTCAATTCTTCGATTTTTCCTAATAACTTAAACTTTCCTCCTATTGTGGTTTTTTTGCTAAAATATGTTTTTATTTCCTCTTTTTCTTGTTTAGAGAAACCTTTGGTTATTTCAAATTTATATTTTTTATTATGACTTACTCCATCATATTCAATATAACCTGGGTAGAGTTCATTATCACATAATTTCCAGTAAACTTCTCTACGTAAAAAATAATAAGGACAACTCTGAAACTGAAGATTACGTGTATTAATATCAAAGTGTTTATCTACCAAATAAAAGGGAAGAACTTCAACCTCAATTGTAACCGGAGCTGTCGCATTTATTGTAGGTGGGGTGAAATCTTGAAGTTGTGGAGGTTTAGAAAGTTTTTGAATTACAGGTATATTTTTAGGTGGAGTTTTACATTTTTGAATAAAGGAAAATAATCTACTTTTGTGATTAGAAGACCCACCCCATCGAATGAAATTTCCGTTATCCAACCAGCCTTCACTAACGGCGACATATTCATTTCGTGTAAATTCTACTATGTTATATACTTCATCTTGTATATTTGAATTTCTGAGAACTAACTGAAAACGCTGAAAATCGTTATCCGGATTGACTATGCTATCTCCATCTGGAATTCGTGCTGGCTGAAGTTCTATGGATGCGTTTACAGCATAATCTTGAACAGTCCAGTATCTTCCGTCTTTTAGACTGACAATATTAAATCTGTCGTTTTCAAGAGGAATAATCAAAAATTTTTGTTCCTCATTGTTTATATAACTCCAGCGCCCAATATTGCCATCATCAAATGCAGAAGCCCGCTCACCTCTTGTATGTTCTTTAATTTCATAAAAGCAGGCTTTGCCATTATTAAAATCTATCGCTGACATAATTAGAATTACTCCATTAATCTTTGTAAATCTGACTGCCTTGGTTGATGAGAATCTTCCTTGACTGAATAGCAAATATACAAATAATTTTGTCTACCCAATTAAACTTTTTATCAAGCTATATCGAGATAAGAATATATTTGATAACTTGATTATTAATTATTGTTGTATAGGTCAAATAAGTTATCTATAGGATAAAATCAGGTATTAAAAACAGATATTTACACAAAAGTAGGGAAAAGTCAGGTTTTGTAACAGAAACTGACCCACATTCCGCACCCAAACTGTCACAAGTTCATAAGTACTAAGCAGATGGCTAATAAACAGTATATAAGAACTATCAGCTAGAGCATCATTTTTAAGCTTAATAAGAAGAATGATTATTACCTTGGTAAATGCTCCAAGTAGAAAGATTAGAGTATTTATGAATTACGAGCGCGGAAAAGCTTTTGTTACAAGTAAGTTTTTGATGCATAACATGTGAGAATTTGAACAGATGTTATTTTCACCTGTTATTATGTCTAATATTGGCGGGACTGTACCGAATTGGGAAAATCGTACGCTAAGGGATTAAAGAAACCTTCAAAATCCTTGCTACACAAGGGTTAAATTGATTTGATTCTTAACAAAATCAAACAAAGCCTATCGCTTCCGTCATTTCTTCATCTTCAGATAGGTTTAGAGGCGCATCGCCTATATATGCATATATCAAAGTGTTGCCATTTTTATAGTGTTTATTATTCTAATTAGTATTAGCTTAAAATTATAATAATTTCAATCATTATTCCCAAAAACAATAATAGTTTTAGTAGTATAAATAGCACCAACTTTATATTATCTGGGGGCGAAAGCAGAAGATTCAACTATTTATATTCGTCTTATTATTAAGATTTGTAAAGCATGTTATAAATTCCTGTAATACATATGTAGTAGTAAATACAGCGGCAAACAAACTGAATAAATAATGAAAAACTAAAATGCCTTTGGAATAATTATGAGAGAAAAGCTACCCAAAATCAACTCAGTAAAGTGCCGTCTAAAATTACTTTTAATATGCTCTAAAGTTTTTATATATAATTAGCCAGTAATTATCATATACATACATATATTAGTAAATTGGTTAATACAAATATCACGAACATGGAAACTGGTAAAGAGTATTGATAATACTCTTGAACTGTAAACTGAGAGTTAGAAGATTGACAATTCTAAAAATGGTAGAAAACAGTTCTATACAATCCTTATAGAATAAGGGTTTTGGGGATTGAGTTAATTCCTTAGCGTACGATTTTCCCGATTCGGCACAGTCCTGCCATTTCCGTCCTAAGACACTTTTGGGGTGGTCAAGGTCGGGAAGCAGCCCCCCAATTCCTGCGAACAATGTTCCCAATCCAACAACAGCTTGCCCCGTTCCCAAGCAGTATAACCACCACCAGGTCATAGCAAAAGAAACATGCGAGCGAGCCATCATGATGTTGTTTTACCTTCTCAAGCTACTATTAGAATTGGCGCTCATTTACCAAATTCTTGAACTGGGTATACGGCGCATCAAACAGCAGCTTAATCGTTCCAGAAGCCCCACCGCGATGCTTCACCACGCTCACTTCAGCAACGCCTTTATCCATCGTCTCCGGTTCGTACAATTCTTCGCGGTACAAGGTGATGATCACGTCCGAATCTTCTTCAATCCTGCCGGAATCTCGGAGGTCGGCTGAGGTAGGACGCTTGTTATTCCTGCTTTCCACGCCACGGTTTAATTGACACAGTAAAGCGATGGGAACGTGACATTCCCGCGCCAATTGCTTCAGCGCTCGCGTCACCTTCCCGATAGAAAACGCTAAATTCCCGCTGTTACTGCCAATATCTTCCATCAACCCCAGGTAATCTATCCCCACCATTGCTAAGGAGCCAGTACGAGCAAGCAACCTTTTAACCTTAGCCCTTACCGCCG
This sequence comes from Cyanobacteria bacterium P01_A01_bin.84, assembly GCA_039030795.1. GTDB lineage: Bacteria > Cyanobacteriota > Cyanobacteriia > Cyanobacteriales > Nostocaceae > JBCCDM01. The sequence continues at coordinate 1,128 of JBCCDM010000450.1, read as the reverse complement.
TCACGGTAAGGTAGGGGCTATCGTCAATGTACAATGGGAGGTCAGCAAGCCGAGAAACGCTCTCCGATACCGCTTCCCATTGCCGTGCATGGGTGAGCTTACCTGTTTGTAATAACTGGCTTTCAATTCCCGAATCTTGGGAAACAAAGCGGTCAGCCCATTCTTCCTTGTCCATTTCCATTGAGAAGATAACCGCCGGATGTCCCTCGCGTGCCATGTTTATCGCCACATTGCCCACAAAGGACGATTTCCCGCATCCAGGACGAGCAGCAATGGTAATCAGTTTACCAGGCTTCAAGCCACCGTTTAGCAGAAGGTCAAGGTCATAAAACCCCGTAGCCACTCCCTTTCTACGGTCTCCTCCCTCAGTGTGACGTTCTTCAATTCGGGCGTAGGTATCTACCATAATATCCGCAAGCGCTGTGGGTTCCGTATCGCCGTAAGTATCACCCGTAACCGCAAATAATGCTGATTCCGCTTGTTCCATCACTTCTGGTAATTCCACATCAGCAGCATACCCCAACTTAACAATGCGATTCCCTGCTTGAATAAGCTGACGACGTTTGTACTTGTTCATCACCAGGTCAGCCAGCGCATCAATATTCACCGCTGAAACCGTCCGGTCAAAAAGACTCACCAACTTGTTCATTCCGCCAACTCGTTCCAACTGCCCCCTATCTTCCAGCCAGCTTTTAACCGCTAACACATCCGTGGGCTTATTTTGGGCATGGAGGCTAAGACAAGCCTGGTATATCTCCCCGTGGGTGCTAATCATAAAAGCAAGATAATCCAAACGGTCAGCCATGCGGGTGATGGCACTAGGGTCGAGGAGAATTCCTCCTAAGATGCCTTCCTCCGCCTCGATATTCATCGGGGGTAATCCCTCCCGTATGGGCGTAAAGTCCATAGCGGAAGAGCCGTTCAAAAAATTATTCATAATAAGCCGGTAAAGTTACGTTACAACATTGCTCAACCATTCGGGGTGATTGGTTTGTACCCATTCCAACCAAGCCCCATGTCGTTCGTTAAACATTTTGAGGGAAATACCACCGCTATTGCGTGCCGTATGGTATTGCCGGACAAACATGGAATGCTGACCGGGGTTCCAGGAAGCAAATCCATCGTGCT
>JBCCDM010000449.1:0-5027 GCA_039030795.1 Cyanobacteria bacterium P01_A01_bin.84 | reverse complement strand
CCTATCGTATCCCAATCTTCTTTGTGGTTTCTAATCTGTTTACGTTTTTGCTTTTTACGGTTGAATTCAAAATCTAAATGATTATTTTGACGCTCAACGATAAGGTTTAATCGGTTCGCTTCTTTAGCGTCTAATTCTGGAATCGATGAATCAATCTCATGGTCTGGAATACTAAGCTTTTGATTGATATCATCGACTTTTAACCCATAGCTAGATGCTAAATCTTCAGCCTGTTTGGTAGCTTCTAAACTGTCTCCTGTTACCAGCGCAGAACCACCATTAAAAGCCCGTCTAACCTGCTTACCAGCATTCGTTACAGTCTGTACCCCATCGGCTACAGCGCCCACGGTATCCGTAACAGCTTTAGTCGCTTGTTGTAGATTTTCTAATGCTGATTTATCTGGTGTTTCTGATTTACGGGGTCTACCGCGCTTCTTTTTGCCCGTAGCCTTAACACGTTCACTTCCGGTTAATCCACCTAACTTTTCTTTAGCCATGTTCGTAATTCTCCTATTAGTAATAACGTCTTGATGAACGATTCGAGCCAAGCAAGGAAACAACTGTCAAACACCCCGCAACGATAGTTACATCGCGTTTATTTAACTTAAAATCAACATCTACTTTCTCTGGCATTAAAAAGAAAATGCCGATTGTTGTTAGCAATAAAACAACTGTCCTATTCATTTAATAAACACTCCTAAAATATTCCAGAATACAATTGAACACACCATACAAAACCTCAGAAAATAATTGATATACGGTCTAACTTTTTTGTTCTTCCATAAAGGCTTCCAGTGAATAATTTTGTGAGCAGTTGCAGATAAAGCAACTGTGTCTCTAATTGGTATTTCTCGCTTCATATTGCGATAAGTCATGTGGTGCGTATGCCGACTGGATAACCAAGGAAATAAAATACAATGTTTACGAGTTAAAGATTGACACTTCTTTGATTTAGCTTTCCACTCGCCAGAATTAATCCATTGAATATATTCGTTTGAATGACCCATAATTTCACTCGAATAAAAAAGTTAAACCAAGCATAAAAATTAATCCGATAATCAACCATAATCCTTCAATCATTGTGGTTATTCCCTTAAAAATCGAGGTCAAGTCCTGCTGCTAATAACCGTTCTATTACTGGGTCGGTTGTAAATTCTTCGGTCGCTACATCCTTATAAACTTGAGGTTCTAAAAGTGAATCATTGTAAGTTGGTAAAGTTTGAGGAATGTTAGATATAGCGTTAAATTCACCTAATCTCAAGTTTGTAATTAAATAGTTTAAACATTCCTTATCAGTCATACCGTATCTGTTAGCTAGGTCTTTTATAAAGCGTTGATTTGCTTTTGAGGAAATCGATACACGCATCAGTTTTTCTCCATTAATAAGTGTTTTTCTGTGTATTCATCAGCGTAATTTTCTAGAATCATATGAATTAAATCAGTAGAAGTTTTACGCTTTTTAGTGGCTATAAATCTCAACTTTTCAGCAAGATTTTTTCGTATTCTTAATTTGTTCTGAGCATCCATAACTAATCTGTAAATCAGGCTAGTAACAACCGATTGACCTAAATCAAAGGGTTGATGCTAACCGAATTTTGTTAGCAAGACTGCAAGTATGCTGTCTCAATATTTAGATTTCAAGGTTCGGAACAGTGATATACTGCTATCGCATAAACATCAGCATTTAAAGTTTTTGGGGTCAATTGGTAGTCATTTGTCCCTCACATTTCTAATATACCCCATTCACAATCGATTCACAATCGATTGTGAATGATAATTACTTATAGTTTGAAGATAGTAGTATAATTGAATCGAATATGAATCGAATATAGTGGTAAATATATGAGGAGAGTAAATAAAACGTTTAGACCTACAGAAGAATTAGCAGAAAAAATAAAAGAACGTGCTGCAAAAGAAGGTTGCAGTGAAAGCGATGTTATCAATGCGGCTTTAAATCGTTATTTAGGTATCAATACGGAAAATGATTTCACAACTATAAATAATGAGATAAAAAATATTAAATCTCAACTAGATAAATTAGTATCTTTAAACAATTTAAAAACCAGCTAATACTTAAATTCAACTTGTGGAACCAACAATCGAACAAGTACGCTCTTTTTACGACTTATGCGTAAGAATGAGTAACTTACTAAAAACCATTGAACTCACGAGATACGATACGAGAACTCAAAGAATAGTAGTTCTTATAGGTGAAACAATCCAGGTAGAAATATTAAGTAATGGGGAGAATATCATACAATGAGTGACTTAGATTATCGACAATTAAGCGAAGCGGATTTGAGGAATTATGTAAAATCACACCCTCAAGACGAAGATGCGTTTCAATATTTCCTGTCAATTATGAGAGCTAAACCTAATAGAGTTATTGTTAGCACAGGTGAACAGCTAGAAGCGGAAATAAGAAAAAGAATAGATAAAGAAAACTCAAACGAGGAATAGGAGAAACTAATACCAGCGTTAAAAATTAACCCGCCAAACATCGCCACACGCCATGATATTATTTGACGATGTTTGACGGGGTTTCTCATGAATAAAAAACAAGCAGCAGAATATCTGGGTGTAAGCGTCCGCGCAATTGAACGTTATACCCAACAAGGTCGGTTAACCGTTCGCTACGAAAAAGGTAAAACCAGACCCACTGCAAACTATGATAAAAGCGAGTTACAAACTTTCAAGGAAGAATTAAACCAACCCACAATCAAACCTGCGGTAGAATCTCGCCAAATCCCGACAGATGTTTATGATGAAACGCATATCGCACCTGTAAACGTGGCGAATTTAGGCGAGATTACCGTAGTAGATAGGTTAGCAGGCATGGTTGAAATGCTAATAGCCCGTGGGGATAAAAAGCCTACAGTACCGATAGAATCAAAAATATTACTGACGTTGGATGAAGCGCAGGCAATGACCGGACTTTCCAAAGCGTATTTAAGAAGTGCAATAGGGCAGGGGAATTTGAAGGCAAAGCAGATTGGGAAGAGTTGGCGAGTTAAACGTAGTGATTTGGATGAGTTTGTTGATAAGTTGTTTTGAAAATCAATCTTAAATACTGGGTATTTTGAAGTAGGAAGCGCACCGGGACAAGGTGGAAGAATTAAGGTGTGGTGGTCACATGATGAGTATCCCAGAGTTGAATCAATTTATAGTCAATATTGTGTTGACTGTTTATCATGTGTAAACCGTGTACTTGCTCATAGCGCAGTACTTGATCATACTTTGCTAGGATAGCATCGAAGTTAGCAACAGTATAAAGAAAAACTAAAAACTATCGACTAGAAGATAGATTTACTAATATTACTAACAAAATTAAACTTAAAGTTAGGTAAAATTATTTAATAATTTACCCAATTTCTTTTATTTTTAAGGAATAAAAATATGACTAGCCAAGAAAATCGTTTAGAATCTCTGAAATTGATACGAGAAGATATCCACAAAAAGCTAAAGCCTCTTCGGACTCAATTAGATAATTTGGATATAAGTAATGATGAACGTTCACAAATTATCAATGACTTCAAAACCCTTGATGCAATTCTTGAAGCACTAGAAGAGCAACATATAAGAATAGTAATAATGGGTAAAACAGGTACAGGAAAATCTTCTTTAGCAAATTCAATCTTAGAATCAGATGTTTACAAAATCGATGCTATTACAGGTACAAAAGTGAAAGCTAATGGTTCTATAACATTTGATAAATGGGAAATCCATGATACTCCAGGCATTATGCACGATTTGACTGATGATGAAAAAGCCAAAGAAAGTATTCGTCGAGCGCACGTAAAAATACTTGTTATAGATGAGCAACCCTATGAGCCAGAACTTGAATTGTTTCAATGGGCAACCAAACTTATGCCTGGACTTCCCACAGTCATATTCTTCAATAAGTATGATAAATTTCAGAACCAACCACGTGCTGACAAAGAACGAATAATTGAAAAAATAAAATCTAAGATGAAACCATTTGTAAATGATATTGAAACTGATATCATTTTCGGCTCTGCATCACTATTTGATTCAGATTCTGATTCCTACAATAGACAACCGCAACCAAAAAAACTCATAGATTGGTTATACAATCATGCCGATTACAGTAGCACATTAATTAAAGTAATTGACCCTGCTAATCAAGCCTTAACAAATATTGAAAGTAATGTTTTACAAGTACGAGAACAAGTTGCTAGAAGAATACTAATAGACTATGCAGAAAGCAACGCACTAGGAGCATTAATTCCTTTTTCTTCTATCACAATCTTTCCTGCCAGACTTCATAATTTAAATACTACAATCTGTGAAATTATGGGTGTTCCAACTGAGAAAATGCAAAGTGCAGAATCCATTAGTAAAGTATTTTGGGAAGGTGTATGGAGTGCTGCAAAAGTCGAGGCATTTTGGTCTGTAGCAGGTGTAGTACTAGCTCCATTTACATTTGGTACATCTTTGATAGTTACTGCATATGGCACATATTCAGAATGGAATGAATCCCAAAAAAGAGTACTTATACTTGGTGAAGCCCTAATTCAATGGATAAAGTCTGGTTATCCTAATATACGTGATGGAAAAGTCTATCTAGATAACATCAAGAAAAAATTAGAATCTGGTGAACTGTAATTAAATGATATCGCCTCAAAACTTCAAAATAGGAATTTATTGTGGTATCCATGACCAACCATGAAGCAGCTTTAGAAATGTTGAAAGTAGGATGTACAAATGCAAAAATATCTTTCAACCAAAAGTTAATAAACAGTTTTAAATACTATCTAAACAAAAGTTTAAAAGTTTTAAAACAACTTGAAATGTCAGAATATTAATGCATTTGAAATCTCAACTCCCAACGACCCCGCCCAAGTGGTGGGGTTTATGCTGTGTACGCTCCAATTCCCCGCACCATAAAATTGTTGGCGACCGCGCCAAAAAGAGTTAAGCAGTCAAAAGTTGAAAACGTGTAACACGAATATTAACGAAGGAATAGGGGTTACAGCTATTAATTTTTTGCTTAAAATCCCTGCTTT
>JBCCDM010000448.1:0-5035 GCA_039030795.1 Cyanobacteria bacterium P01_A01_bin.84 | reverse complement strand
TTGGTATGTACCAGGATGCAAAAGTTATGCAGCGCAATATTTAGCTGATGCTGGTGCAGAATTACTTTGTAGTGAAAATTCTTCTGGTAGTACACCTTCGTCTTTTGAAGATGTTTTTGAACGTGCTGCTACAGCGGATTACTGGTTGAATGTCAGTCAATCTTGGCAAAGTTTAAAAGATGTAATTACAGCAGATAGTCGTTATGGTGATTTTCAAGCGGTGAAAAAAAGTAATGTTTACAATAACAATGCTCGTTTAAATGAAAGCGGAGGTAATGATTATTGGGAAGGTGGAATAAGCAATCCGGATGTGATTTTAGCTGATTTAATCAAGATTTTTCATCCAGAATTATTACCGAATCATCAATTATTTTTTTATCAGAAGCTGAATTAAGGGGAGTAGGGAATAGGGAATAGGGAATAGCTAGTGGGGAATAGGGGATGAGCAATACTAAATACAAATATTTATTTAAAAAGAATCTAAATGAAAATAGGTTTAAGTTTATTACTTCTGTCATTTTAATTAGTAGCTTAATTATCGTATTTTTATTAGACTTAGCTTTTGGTTCGGTTCAGATTCCGATTAAACAAGTAATTACGATTCTGTTCGGAGGAGAATCGGAGAAAGCAACTTGGACTACTATTATTCTCAAATTCCGCTTACCAAAAGCTTTAACTGCTACTTTAGCTGGTGCTGCTTTAGGTGTAAGTGGTTTAGAGATGCAAACGCTTTTTAAAAACCCACTTGCTGGCCCATTTGTATTAGGAATTAGCTCCGGTGCTTCTTTAGGAGTTGCATTAATAGTACTCGCAACAAACACTACTGGAGTAGGTTTATGGCTGATTAAATTGGGAATAATTGGCGATTTAAGTTTAGTTATAGCAGCTTGTTTGGGTGCAGCATTAGTGTTAGGAATGGTCTTATTAATATCTCATCGCGTACCCGATTCCATGACATTACTAATTTTGGGATTACTTTTTGGTTATGCGACTAGCGCTATTGTTAGTATTTTGCTGCATTTTAGTGACAGTAATCAAATCCAATCGTATTTACAATGGACTTTTGGTAGTTTTGGGGGTGTTACTTGGCGACAAATGGTAATTTTAGCGCCTGTAATACTGTTAGGATTAATTATGGCTTTGCTATTATCAAAACCTTTGAATGTAATGCTTTTGGGTGAATCTCAAGCTCAAACTTTGGGTTTAGCAGTACAACAAACAAGATTCTGGATTATCACTAGCGCTTCAATTTTAGCAGGTGCGATTACTGCTTTTTGCGGTCCGATTGGATTTTTAGGTGTTGTAGTTCCCCATCTGTGTCGCAATTTATTTAAAACTGTAAACCATAAAATATTGATTCCCGTTGTAACAATGATGGGTGCAATACTGGCTTTGATAGCAGATTTGGTATCCCAGTTACCGGGAAGTGAGGCTGTTTTACCTTTAAACTCCGTTACTGCTTTGATTGGTACTCCGGTTGTGATGTGGGTGATTTTGCATCGTCGTTCCCGATTTTCTTGAATTACTTTAAATTTAGTTGTAGGTTGCTTTATAGGTATTCGTATATACAGTATTTAAGTAGGGCTGTTTCATTTTCAAAAGAAAAAATTTGAAAGAATGATTTCCAAATCTTTTTGAATAAAGTGGAAATCATTCACATAAATATCTGCTGTAATTAAAGACTTATTAGATACAGCACCTTATTCTAATTATTTAAGATAGTTTTAGCCTCAGACTCACCAGCTAACTGAACTTGCTTGAATAAATGTCGATTTAGCACAGCTAAAAGTAAGATATCGAATCCCATTCCGATTAAAATCATAATCGTTGATGCTTCTCCCATTGTCGCCCAAGGGAAACTAGAAATTATCCAAGGGAAAGATGTAGTTTGAGGATTAATCCGTAAAACTCCTAAAACTATTGGTGGTAAGAAGACAAATGCTGCCACACTTCCCATAGCCCAAAAAACACGTTTTTTAGTCTTTAGCATCATCATCACCTGAGCTAAAGTTGCACAAATCATTACTAAGAAAATAGATAAACCTACATATAAAATAGAATTAGTTCTACCTACATCATTGATTAACCATTTTATACTGTAACTCTTTGTATCCCCTAATACAGGTATAGCGATTATCCAAGCGATCGCAGGGACAGTAATTGTAATTAAATTGATTCCGATGCTTAATATTGCTGGACTTTTCTCTCCATATATCAAGTCTCGTAAGATAGATTTTTTCCACCAACCTTGGTGATGTGAATTATCTTTATGTCTATATCTTGCCCATTCTTGGACGGTTTGACGAGTATTGGTGAGAATTGCAATCAAACCGAATATTAATACTCCATTGAAGAAAGCGATCGCAAATAAGTTGTAGCCGATATGCTCGTTTAAATTGTAATTACGAGACTTCGTATACTGGAAAGTAAATCCCCAAAGTAAGACTTGTAGGCAAGTGACTAATAAGTAACTTTGGTTCTTACTCAAAATATTACTGTTAGGGTTACGGAATAAACGTCTTAAACCTTGCCAAAAGAAGTAAGTCCATATTCCATAATTTAAGAGGTGGATACCTATTAAAGTAAAGAAATTTCTCCCAACTGGTAAATACACAAATTGTAAATCTGTTATAGACCCGTTGTAATTGTATCTGTTAAAGAATAAGTGAGGCAGAATGTAATTAGTGAAATCAAATGGGCTGAAGATTTGCAACCAAACAGCAGCATGATGATAAAAGCTTCCACTTGTAGATGCAATGCCCCATGTCAACCATAAGAAACCTAATACAATACCACTACCCAGCCATGGTTGAAAGACGCTGAAAAAGCGTCCAAATAAGGCGAATAATAATGCTGCGCTAAAGAAAAAGATACAACTAGAAATCAGGATTATATAATATCCAAAAATGGAACTTAATGGAATTTGGGCAATCATTCCAGAAGCAATGTGTAGTGGTATTGCTGCTGCTACAAATAGATAAGCCAGTATTGGAACCCCAAGCATCTTACCAGTAAAGGTAGTAAATTCCGATTGGGGGCTGAGGCGAATAAAATTCAGGGTTCCGCGACGTTCTTCTTTAGCTAAATCATTAATTAAGAGGTAGGTACCAGGAACTAAGAGAGCAAAAATAAAGATTACACTCAAAACCTGAAATACATATCGCCAATGATCTAACCACCATCGAACCATATCAATCTTATTTTGAGGACAGAATTTAGGCATACTGCTCTCAATTTTTTTGATTTGACTTTGTAATTCCTCTCTCTTGAGTTTTATCTCTGAGGGTGTAAGTTTAGTATTTAGCTTGGAAGTTGATGATTTCGATCTTCTGAGTTGATCGCCTAAACTGTAATACTTGTTATTTAGCTGAGAAATTTCACGTTGTTTATTTTGATAAACTGGAGCTAACTGACAATAAGTTCCAGTTCGAGAATATTCCTCTCCAGGTAAATCCCCTACTTGATAAAGACCAATTACCGATTGGAGCAGTACCGATAAAGCAACTGCAACAATAATTGGGAAAACCTTCAGACGACCTTTAATCTCTCGGAGGAGTTGAGGATTAAAATCGCCTATCTTATCCATAAATGCTGGAATCATAGCAAATTATTCTAAATATAGTTGATAGTAGTGTTGATAGTCGTGGTTATAGAGGGAATTTAATGCTTGAACTTTAATGCTTTAAATAACTTGAATACTTTAACTTTGATGATTTAAGATGCTTGTTTATGTCCTAAATTTAAGAAAATAGTTTCCAAATCTTCTTGGGTACAGTGGAAATCACTTACGGAGATACCTGCTGTAATTAAAGAACGTAATAGTTCAGCGCTGTCTTCTTGCTTCCCTGAAAAATTGACTCGTAAACTATTCTCAGCTTTGAGTACTTCCCACTCTTCAACTAAAGGATTATTCTTCAATTCTGATATCAATCCGTCTATATTTCCGATGGTAGATATAATTATTTGCTGACGTGCTAAACGCTGATAGATATCTTTGAGGGATGCGCTTTCAACTAAGAAACCTAATTCCATAATTCCTACAGAAGTACATAACTCAGCTAAGTCACTCAAAACGTGGGAGGAAATCAAAATAGTCATTCCTGCTTCCTGTAAAGCTTTCATGACTTCCCGAAACTGCATTCTTGCAATGGGGTCTAATCCAGAAACAGGTTCATCAAGCAAAAGTACAATTGGTTCGTGAATAATTGTTCTTGCTAAACATAAACGCTGTTTCATCCCCCGAGAAAGGGTGGAAATTAAACTATTACGTTTGTTTTCTAACTGAATTAGTTCTAGGACTTCATGCAATCTTCGAGTCCGGTGTTTACCTTGTAAGCGATATATCCGTGCAAAGTAATCTAAATAGTCCCAGACTGTCAATTCATCATATAGCGGATAGTCATCGGGTAAGTATCCAATTCGACGCTTGAGAGTAGGATTACTCTTATCTCGCAGCAGTCTTTCTCCATTTATATATATTTCCCCAGTACTTGCTTCCTCTGCTGCTGCTAACATTTTTATGAGGCTAGTTTTACCCGCACCATTGGGTCCTATGAGACCGTAAACCTCACCTTCCTCTATTTCCAGATCGAGATTATTGACAGCAACGTGCTTGTCATATTGTTTTGTCAATTCGCAAGTGCGAATTGCTATTTCTTTTACCATAGTTCTCTCGAAGAGTATTTTAGATTAATAACTAACCTAGCTTTTCTATACAGTTATTTTCATGTCCGTTTCGGAAATTGAAACTATCTTTATATTGTTAAGTTATTTATCTAAGTTATAGGTTACTGAATTACGGTAGACAAGATGGAAAATACTTGTAAAAAAAAATACTGATTTATTTATATTGCCGAATTATTACTTAGATAAATATTTGAGGAAGTGATTATTTTCAACTGATTGGTGCGTGAGTAGATGATTTCTTCATAAGAAAATCTCGGTAGGAAGGGAAACTCGGTCTTTTTAAAGCTGAGAGGAATAACGCCCCGTATGATTTTACGCAAGGCGCTAGCCTGGTATCTATGCGCGCCAC
>JBCCDM010000447.1:0-5039 GCA_039030795.1 Cyanobacteria bacterium P01_A01_bin.84 | reverse complement strand
CTAGACGTGATGATAAAGATAAGGCTGCTAAACGTCATCAAATATCTCGCTCAGAAAGCGATCGCGTAGAAATGGAAACCGCTAGGCGATCGCTTGAGGATAAAATTGCTCAGTTAAATGCCACAATAGACGAAGTACAGCAACAGTTGGGTGATGTTAACAGTAGTTATACCCAACAAGCAAATGAAAAAGTTGCTACTTTAGAAGAATAGTCCTAGAAAATATCTGTGGACTGAAAGCAACCGAGATTATTGGTCATCATTTGCACAGGGTTAAGCAGACAAGTTAGCATTGTCTAGGTATGAAAATCTTCTATCAAATCGTTCCCTTTAATACAAGACATCTTAAGCACCAAACTATGTCGTTGCCTAAATCGGACGCAACGACATAGACTAATTTAAAATCAGTTATTGAGATTGCTCTTAACATCTAGTAGGAAATTATTTATAAATGGATACACAGAGTTTAAGTTTTGTAATTACCGTTCTAAGCACTTTCGCAAGTATTTATACCGGCTTATTAATAATTAAGGCTCTTTTAAGCTGGTTTCCGAATATTAACTGGTACGATCAACCCTTTGCAGCATTAAATCAAGTAACCGAACCTTACTTGAATATTTTTCGTTCCATTATTCCCCCACTAGGAGGAATAGATATTTCTTTCATCGTAGCTTTCTTTGCTTTTGATATTATAAGTAAACTTTTGATAAGCAGTTTAGCTTCTTTAGGAAGATATACTGTTGGCTTCTAGGTAAAATTTTAAACAATACATCAGCAATCTAATGATTCGATAGCGATGCTCCCGTGAACTACCTACACTGACCGATGGGTACAGCGTAGGTTTCCCAAATCATCGGGAATTACCTCTAGCTTCGTGGATTTGTTACGTCGTTTAGATTTAAAGTTAGGGAATTTAGCACGACCTTCAAAGAAATTTACAAACCTGATTGGTTGCAGAACTTGACTATAGGTAAGTCCTAACAATTCATATTCTTTCTTTAGTCTTGGTAGCAAGTTATCCATCGCTGTTTCATGTAAAAAGTAGTGACGATCGTTATATTCGATCGTCGCTATTTTTTTATGGTAATGAATAATATTTAATTATTGTCTCCACCGAGAAGCGCTAGCAAAACCTGAAGCTTTAAACTGTTTAAGTTTTAGTGGAGTAGGTTGGGTTGCTGGGACAGTAATTCTTAATTTAAAATCACTTTCACCAGGAGGAACTTCCCTAATTAAACCCAGACGAGTACGATTTGCTAAAATTGGATTATTATTTGCATCATAAATACGACCAAAAATATCTGCATCGTAAACAAGTTTATTAGTAGGATTAAATGCTTTGCCAGTTACCATAAAACAATTAGCATCATTCGCGGCACCATTACTAGTAACTTGTCCTTGCCCAATTTCCGGCGGACACTCATTATAAGTGAGTTCAGAGAGCTTAATTTGTGTCATTGCCAAAGCGTTAGGAGAAAATATCCATGAAAGCAAAACCAATGTAAAACAGATAAATATAACTACAAAAGAGCGTAATTGCATATATAAAACCGTTAATCAGTTAATAAAGAGTTGAAAATTTTAGAAACTTTACTTTAGATTACCTTCATTTTGATCCATATAGAACTAGAGAGTTATTAATGATTTTGCAATAATGAGAAATTACAAACTCAAGTAATATGTAAGCTATGAGTCCAGACGAGATGCAATCAGCGCTACAAGCTGCCTTTAGGCAGTGCGATACTGCCAGTTGTCCGTTAACTCAACAGCAGAAGCAAATATTGCTGCAATTAGTTGAGCAAATTCAAGAAAATTCTTCACTCCAATTATCGGATACTTCTAATCCTTTAGATGAATTAACGTCCGAAGAATTGCAAATATTTTTAGAATTTGTCAAAACTCAAGAAACCCAAAGTAATTCTTGGAAAGTACAATTACTCAACGACTGGTTGAATAATAAAGATTCAGGAAATGTACAATTTGTACGCGATCGCTATGGTGTTGAATGGCTCTATCGTTTACAGCCAATTCATTTCCAGGAATACTCTACAGCAGATGATATCCTAAAACTAAAGGTAGGCGATCGCATTGAAGTTTGCAATGCTTTATGGGAATGGGTACAAGAAGATAGTCCATGTCAACCCCAATGGTTTCCTTGTAGTGTCATTGATGTTCGTCAAAGTAGTGATGATGACAATTCATTTATTAACTGTTTTATCAGATTTAATGACGGTACGGAATACGAAATCCAAGGTGTTTATGAATGGAACCGTTATTATTGGCGTTGGGGAGAGTAAATATGGGAAAGTAGAAGACTAGGAGACTGGGAGACTTATCAGCAAAACCCATATTTAAATAGCATATCCTCCACCACTCTCCATTACCAATTACCTAAATCTTTAACCTTTTCCTAAGTGCAGACTTCATCACATCAACCGGTACAGTTTCTCTTTGTAGCCACATTTTTAATGCAGCTGCACCTTGTTGAATTAACATTTCCAAACCGTCAATAATTATTGCACCTTTTTGTTGTGCTTGTTTGAGGAATAAAGTGGGTTTGGGAGTATAAATTAAATCGTAAGCAATTAAGTCTTTTGGTATTAGACTAATTTCTTCTTCACTTAGGGGAGAATCATTTACTTTGGGATACATCCCTAATGGAGTTGTATTCACTAATAAATTGGTTTGAGGAATGAATTTTGCTAAATTATCCCAACTACTGACTTTCACATTAATATTTAGAGGTGAATCTAACCAACTCTGACGAAATTCTTCTAATTTCTGTAAATTACGTCCTACTACATGAATTTTTCTTATACCTAACTGATGACAACCTGCAACTACAGCCCTTGCTGCTCCTCCATTACCTAAAATAACTGCTGTGCGATCGCCCCAAGGATTTCCTGGGTAGGGAAGCGATGATGATGCATTAGCACCCACTGTAGGTAATCCCTCGTCGGCATTATCCCTCAAGTTGAAGTCATATTTTTGTAAGGGAGAAATAAATCCTTCCACATCGGTATTAGTACCCACCCATTGGTTATTTCGCCAAATTACCGTATTTATAGCCCCCACACTTAATGCTAAGGGTTCTATTTTTCCTAGTAAGGGTAATAATGCTTGTTTGTGAGGAATAGTTGCATTGAAACCTACTACTCCAATTGTAGCCAAACCCATGATAGATTTTTCTAAGTTTTCTGGTTCTACAGGGAATGGTAAGTAAACGTAATCTAAACCTAATTCAGATATAGCTGCATTTTGCATTACGGGTGAAAGAGAATGTTCTACCGGATTACCGATTATTCCCAGTAACTTAGTTGTACCTGTAATTAGTTGTTTTTTATCAATTTTTTGATCTAATTTGTCATCTACCATAATTTTATCCCTTGATGATACTTGTTGCTGCTACAGGAGGAATCTTGGTTAATTTTTTTAGCTATAGGGGATTTCGCTTGGTGAAAAGTTTACAATTATGCGATTGCACGATCGTCGCTGACCTGTAACATTTTCCCTTGAAAAGAGACCACAGCAAACCAAAAGCTAATAAATAACTGCAATTCTTTCGTTAGAATTATTAAAGTTGCTTAATAATTCTTTATATAATGCAGTCAATTCTATCTCCATCTACAACTCCAATACCTGGTGAATACTGGCAATGGCAAGGACACAAAATTTACTATGTTAAAGCTGGAGAAAGAAAAAATCACCTCCCTACTTTACTTTTAGTCCATGGATTCGGTGCATCTACTGACCATTGGCGTAAAAATATTACCGAATTATCTCAAGATTTTCAGGTTTATGCAATTGACCTATTAGGATTTGGACGTTCGGAGAAAGCAAAGTTGGAATATGGTGGAAATGTCTGGTGCGACCAATTACATGATTTTATTTGCGAAGTAATTAAGTCTGAAGTTATCATCGCGGGTAATTCCTTGGGAGGTTATGCAAGTTTATCTGTAGCTGCACAATATCCCGATATGTTTAAGGGTTTAGTACTCCTCAATAGTGCTGGTCCATTCACAGAGCAAGAGTCTACAGCTAAAGCTGTTACACCCTCACCTGCACAAAAAATTTTTGGTGACTCTATAAAGTGGTTATTTCAGCAACCCTTCACACAGTTCTTATTATTTCAGTATCTAAAACAACCTTGGGTAATTCGTCGCACTTTAGAAAAAGTATATGCAGATAAAAGTGCAATTACAAGCCAACTAGTTGAAGAAATACGTCGTCCTGCTTGTGACGAGGGTGCTTTTGATGTCTTCTCCTCGGTATTTAAAACTCCTCAAGGAGAAAAAGTAGATGTTTTGCTGAAGAAACTAACTTGTCCTTTACTTTTGCTATGGGGTGAAAAAGACCCGTGGGTAAATGCAAGACAACGTTCCATGAAGTTTAAAAAGCATTATCTCGAACTTACAGAGTATTTTCTCGATGCTGGTCACTGTCCTCATGACGAGATTCCAACTAAAGTTAATTCTCTTTTAAGAGACTGGATCTGGTCTATAAATCCGCAATCCGTATCAAAATGATTCTC
The DNA here is from genome assembly GCA_039030795.1 of Cyanobacteria bacterium P01_A01_bin.84. GTDB lineage: Bacteria > Cyanobacteriota > Cyanobacteriia > Cyanobacteriales > Nostocaceae > JBCCDM01. The sequence goes on along the minus strand of JBCCDM010000447.1, from coordinate 509 downwards.
TTTAATGGTACAATTGTACTACAAAGTAGAATCGCTCGAAGGTCATGAGTCAAATTAGATGGTGCTGTTAAATTTTACTCAGCACCATCTTTATTTTTTCACCACCACAGGTTGACCAGTTTCATTATTAATATTTGTATAAAAAATATTTAAATAAAAGTTAAGTAAAAATCATCAAAAGATTTAGAGAATATTAATACTTCTCATGAAGTAGATGAACCTATTTCTTAAGATACAAGAAAGGAATATTATTACAGTTGACAATAATTTTGTAATTAAAAGAAGCGAATATTTCTTCTTGATTTAAATGATAATTTGTAAAAATTAAATATACCACACTAATCAAGAATTGATTTATTGATTAAATCAATCAGGACTTACGCAAAATCAACGTAATCCCGTCATTACGAGCGATAGCGACGTAATCGCAATAAACCCTGCGTTGACGTAGTCTGCTCGATAGAGCTTATGCTTCCCTACACTATGTTCCGGTCGCAATGATAAATCTT
>JBCCDM010000446.1:0-5115 GCA_039030795.1 Cyanobacteria bacterium P01_A01_bin.84 | reverse complement strand
GAATGTCCCAGACCAATTAAGCGTTGTGTTTCTTTCGGATTTTCTTCAATGTGATTCAGAATAGAACTCATATTTTTGTATCAAAAACATTTACAATATTTTTTTTACCACAGAATATTACTATTTTGGAGATGTCTATTACCCATTACTCATCCGTAAGAGTTTCAATAAGTAATTCTAACTGCTGTTGTCGCTCTTGCAAAAAGCGATCGCACTCGTTTAAATATTCTACAGCGACACCGAATTGTTCAAATACGGATTCTAGTTCTAACTCACCAGACTCGATACGGTTAATTATTGCTTCGATTTCTTTCACCTTATTCTCATAGGTTCGTGCTGTTTCTATTGATTTTGCTTTTTTACGGGAACTAGAAGCATCTGTAGATTTAGCCATTAGTTTCAATATCTGTAATTTTCACATTTATCTGTCCCTGATTCAACTGTACCAGTAATTCTTCCCCTATCTTTAAACTAGTCGCAGAACGAGCAATATAACCATTTTCTTGTCTCACAACTGCATAACCCCGTTTCATTACAGCTTTTGGATCGAGTGTTACTAATTTTTGACGCAACATTTCTTGATGTTGTAATTGTTGTTGTAATTTCGCTGTAACTAATGATGTTAATTGCTGATGTTTCCATTGCACGTATTGAATTTCTTGTTGTAATCGTCTATCTAAAGACAAACGTCGTAAACGCGATCGCATTTGTTGTAAGTGCTGTTCTTGGGTTCTCACAGCGTCCCGGACAGCATCAGATAAAGCCATAACTTGCTGTTGATGTTCGGTATAAAGTTGCGCGATCGCTGGTACAATCAACTCTGCTGCTGCTGTTGGAGTATGTACTGCTTCGTCTGCAACCAAGTCAGCTAGAGATTCATCTCTTTGATGTCCGATACCTGTAATAATAGGTATAGAAGATTCAGAAATTGCCCTAACTACCCTTTCATCATTAAAACAAGCGAGTTCTTCCACCGCACCACCACCGCGAGATAAAATTAAAACCTCTGCTCTTCCATCTTTTTCTACTCGATTAATCGCTTTTACTATAGATACAGCTGCTTGTTCTCCTTGTACTGTGGCAGGAGAAAATAAAACTTGTAAACCAGGATATCGATTTTTCAAGGTTTTTTGAATATCTCCCCAAGCTGCTGCTGTAGGTGAAGTCACAACAGCGATAATTTCAGGATGGGAAGGAATAAGCTTTTTTCTTTCAGGTGCAAATAAACCTTCAGATTGTAACCTTTGACGTAATTGTTGGTAACGTAATGCTTGTAAACCTACACCAGCAGGTAAAGTATGCCATACATTAAGTTGATATTCTCCCCGTGTCGGGTAAACTCGTAAACTAGCTAAAATGATTATTTGCTCCCCTACTTGAGGAATTTCAGCTAGTTTTGCTAACTGACTCTTCCAAACCACACACTTAATGGAAGCTCCACCTTCTAGGTCTTGTAAAGTGAAAAATAATCCTACACGATGATGATTGGCACTCGAGACCTCACCAGTTACCCATACTTGACGCAGACGTTCATCTTCTTCTAAAAGTAAGCGAAGATAGTCAGTTAGTCCCCCTACTGAAAGAGCGCTATCAGCAATCAAAGCAGCAGTAGAATTAGGAAGCTCGTACATGAATTGTATTAATTGCTTTTTGCATGATAATTCTATATTGTTACAAAATTTGTTGCAAAATGATTAAAGATTAAGCAATTTTATCTTACTCCCTTTCCGGTATTCAATTATTATTTCGTCATCGTTTAGACTTATCCATAACGTGGACTTCTACTCTCGACAATTTTCAACCTCGTCAAATTTTCCAAATTAAAAGAATTTACCTTCGTGATGGTTTCCGTATTCTCCCAAATTTTCTCAAATAATCCTCTATACTGGCTGGCGATCGCTTATAATCTCTAAGTGGCAAAAATATTTCAATTTAACGGCAAAATTTATTGTGGTAATTTTCAAGACATACGGAAAATAAGGTCGTAAAGTAGTAGCTATAAATTGACCAGTGTTATACAGCGACTACAGAGTTATGAATATTACAGAAAAAGAATTAACAAATTTTCGTACCACATTTGCAGATTATCCAGAAGCCTTAGCAGCAATCGACAAGGTGGAATTTTGCGGTCATAATTTAGAAGCAGCAGCTAATGCGATCGCGCTCGAGAATGGATATACCAACGCAACTATCAGAGGAGAGTTAGACCGAGATTTTCTCGATGGAATTACCGATCGAGCAAGAAAAGTTGTTTGTCACAAATATACTGATGATGTTTTAGATATATTCAAAGAGTTAAGACAGTTATTACCTTTTCCTGTCTCTATTGCTACTTTGTTAACGATCAAGATAGTTGAAATAGGAGTTGAGAATTTCTGTGCTTCCTTTGAACCAGAAAATTCTAACCTAGTACCTGATACGGTTAATTAGTTGTTAATTTTTGATTTTTGGTTGTTAGTGAATAGTGAATAGAAGAAGCAATATTATCAATTACCCATTACCCATTACCCATTACCAATTATCAATCACCAATCACCTAACGCCACCTAATTCTAAATGCTCTTGGCAAACGGAACAAGGGTTTTGGGTTTCTAGCTTCTAATTTCTCCTCTATCTTATCTTGAGCTTTTTCAATCCCTTTCCTGGCTTTTTTATCATTGGGTTTCAATTTTAAAGCTTGTTGATAAGCTGCGATCGCTTGTTGGTAACGCTGTAGTTCTAATAGAGCGTTACCTTTGCTGTACCAACTTTCATAATGTTCTGGCTGATAGCGTAATGCTGTGGTGTAAGATTTGCTCGCTTCTTGATATTGCTGTAAATTAAAGAGTGAGTTTCCCCGACTGTACCAAGCTTGAGAACTTCTACGTCTGAGAGAAATAGCTTTATCATACGCCTTAACTGCGGCTTCGTAACGTTGCATTTGATGTAGTGACCAACCTTTACCATACCATCCTTGATAGCTGTTAGGCTGATATTTGATGACTTGGTTAAAAGATTCTACAGCGTCTTCATAACGTCGCAGCTTCAGAAGCATATTACTTCTGGATAATCGTGCTTGATAATGAGTTGGTTGGTACTGGACTGTTTTATCATAAGCATTAAATGCATCGTTGTAACGTTTCAAGTTTACGAAAGCGTTGCCCAGGTTATACCAAGCAGGAATATTATCTGCTTTGATTTCAATTACTTTTTGATACGCCTGAACTGCATCTTTGTAACGTCCCAGATTATGTAATGCTCTACCCTTATTATACCAAGCTTGTTGATAATCTCCTTGGAGGTTAATTGCTTGTTCATAAGACTTAATTGCTTGATTATACTCTTTTAAAGCAGTTAAAACTTCTCCTTTAGCATTCCAAACCTGGGGAAGTTCATTTTCTTTTTGTAAGACTTTATCAAAAGATGCTAATGCTTCGCGGTATTGCTGTAACTTATATAATGTAAACCCTCTACCTTTCCATGCATTCAAATAATCTGGCTGAAGCTCAATCGCTCGGTCATAAGCTGCGATCGCGTCGTCATATTTCTTTAATTCGTATAGGGTTGCTCCCTTCCCATTCCAAGAATTGGCATAATTTGGTTTAATTTCAATCGCTTTATCATAAGCTGCGATCGCTTTTTGATAGCGCTGTAATTCGTAGTAAGTATTTCCTTGTTGATACAGTTCTTTTGCATTGACTGTATTTAAGCGATTGATGATAAATATAGAGGTCACTAATCCGATAGAAATTAAACTTAATCCCCCTAATATTTTTAATATTAAACCTTTATAATTAATTGGTTTTATTTGAACTTTTATCTGTTGCTGTTTGGGTGCATAAACCAAAGTATGAGAAAAAATATTAGATAAATTATCAGGTAAACTATTAGATAATTTTTTACGTAATTTATTAGATAAATTATCAGGAACTTTACTACTCTGATTCAGAGTTTCTAAAGCCTGTAAAACATCTTTAACACAAGAATAGCGCTGCCTGAAATCATAGCACACCATCTTATCTAAAATTGCGGCGAATTCTTGGTTTACAGATGCCTTATCTTGCCAAATAATTTCATAAGTATCTGGATCTTTTTCTAAATCTTCTCCTGGAATTCCTGTTAATGCTTGAATTGCAATTATACCCAGAGCATAAATGTCACTACTGAATTTGGGACTACCCTGTGCTTGTTCGCTAGGAATATAACCGGGAGTACCAATAGCAACAGTAGATTTAGTTATTCCTACTGGAGTAGTAACCTGAGTTGCGATTTGTTTAACAGCACCAAAATCAATTAAAACTAATTGTTCATTTTCTTCACAACGTAGTATATTTCTAGGATTAATATCGCGGTGGATAACATTCTGTTGATGAACAAAATCTAATATTTCTAAAATTTCGATTAATAAAGTAATTACTTTCTCTCGTTCGAGAGATTTACCAATTATCAATTCTTGAGTAAGGTCATGACCAGGAATAAACTCTTGAACAAGATAAAATTCCTGATTTTCTTCAAAAAAAGCTAAAAGTTGGGGTATACGTTCATGATTGCCCAACTTATATAAAACTTGAGCTTCAGTATCAAATAAGCGTCTAGCTGTTTGTAAAGTAAGGGGGTCTGTAGCTTGGGGTTTGAGTTTTTTGACTACACATTTAGGTTTACCCGGTAAATGAGTATCGCAAGCGACAAATGTTTCACCAAATCCCCCTCCTCCCAAGTGCTTAATAATTTGGTATCTTCCAACAAGTGTCGTTCCTAACATTTTGCGTGTTTAAGTTGATTTTGACTTGCTTTAATTTTAATCTTGCCACATTTACAAATGTTTGTAGAACCAATCCATATAACAATGGACATATGAATGAGAAAGTTGCGTAATTGCTGTATGGGGAAAGAGAAACAATCAAAATATCCGAAATCAAAATATTTTAATTCTCGACTAAAAGCTAAAAGCGTCAAAGCTAAAAGCTTTTGAATAATCCTTAGCGATGTATCTAAATCAGGACTTACGCAACGAAGATTTGTCATTGCGACCGAAACAGAGTGTAGGGAAGCATAAGCTCTATCGAGCAGACTACGTCAACGCAAGGTTTTTGCGATTACGTCGCTATCGCTCGTAATGACAGAATTACATTGCCT
>JBCCDM010000445.1:0-5155 GCA_039030795.1 Cyanobacteria bacterium P01_A01_bin.84 | reverse complement strand
CGGGACTCGAGATTGGCCCAAAGGTTGGAGGAATGATGTTAGTTATAAACTTTGCGATTGCTTTGCTCCGCTCGCAATGACATTCAAAAAAGTGGGATGCTCCCAAAATCAGGTTTCGTATGAACTCAAGTTAATAAAGAGTTAGAAGCAACTTAAAGGAGAATAGGACTTATATTATGTCCGGTTAAGCAGTTGTCATATCTGTGGGGACTAAGTAATGAGTAAGGAGTAAGGAGTAAGGAGTAATGAGTAATGAGTAATAAATAGCACTACCATCTTTTCAATAGCGTTATATCGTAACTAATTAAGCGGACTTGATATTACGCACTCGTAACGAGAAATAAGCTTTGCGTTAACTACGTTATGCTACGCAAACGCGCTAGCGTGTCCGATAGGACTTATACTAACTCTACGGTCGCTCCGGAGGTAAATACTTAGTCTGTGCATAAGTCCTGGAGAAGAATAAATACTTTTGATTAAGTCCAGATTTCTCCTCTTAGTTACAGCAACTGACCAAATGGGTTGATGAGAATGAGAGTCATGCTGAGGGAGAAGAGGAAGATAGTACCCCCCTGAACGGTTACGGAAGATATTAAATGTAATTGATTAACTTAACTCTGTTTGATTTTACCGGACTAAGACTGTACAATCCTTTACTTATAGAAGAAAGATTGTACTAATAAATATAAATGAATAAATTCTTATCTACCGCTTTACTATTAGCATTTTTACCAATAATTGCTTGTTCTCCAAATCCATCTGAAAATGCTGATAGTAATCAGGGAAGCAGTGGTGGAGAACAAAAAGCTTTGGTGACAAGTGCAATTCCTGACCAAGACCCAGAAGAGTTACAGAGGAAATATAACAAACTGGCGGAATATTTAAAAAAAGAGTTAGACGTTCCTGTAGAATATAAACCCGTGACTGACTACACCGCAGCTGTCACCGGGTTTAAAGTGGGGGATTTAGATTTAGTTTGGTTTGGTGGTTTAACTGGGGTACAAGCAAGACTACAGGTAGACGGTGCAAAAGCGATCGCACAACGTGATATTGATGAGAAGTTCCACAGCGTGTTTATTGCAAATAAGAAAACTAATATTAAACCGTTTACGGATATTAAGGAGTTAGATAAATTAAAGGGACGTACTTTTACTTTTGGTAGCGAATCTTCAACTTCCGGTAGATTGATGCCACAATACTTTATGCAGCAAGCGGGAGTCAAGCCTACTGATTTTAAAGGTGAAGCAGGATTTTCTGGAGACCATGACAAGACTATCAAACTTGTGGAAGCTGGTAGTTATGAAGTGGGTGCATTAAATGAGAAAGTATGGCAAAAACGAGTTAAGGGGAAGGAAGTAGATTTAAATAAAGTTGATGTGATTTACCGTACTCCTGCTTATTATGATTATCACTGGATAATTAATCCAGAGGTGGAAAAGCGTTATGGAACAGGTTTTGTGGAAAAGGTACAGCAAGCTTTTCTGAAGTTGGATCCAAGTAAACCAGAAGATAAAGAGATTTTAGACTTATTTCAAGCTGATAAGTTTATAGAGACTAAGAATGAAAATTATTCTCAGATCGAGAGGATTGGACGGGAGATTGGGAAGATTAAGTGAGTGGTAATTGGTTTTACCTGTTGGAGAAGACCCAGGGTGATTCTCCCCCAAACCCCCTCCAGATTGTATTTTGAATAATTGGGAAAGATTTTTGATTTTTATAGTCAATGGTCAACTTCTAACTTGCACTTATACATATAAATAGTTAAAAATAAAATATAAAGTGATAAATAATACTTTTGTTGCAAGATTTATTAAGTTCTCTTTTAGAGGACTTTGTTTATAAATCTAGGACTTTCAGTCCTAGGCTGTCAGAAATACTGAGTATTATTTATTTATAGGACTTTCTTGGTGCAAGATGTAAATTAATCCTTTCCTTTAACCGTTTTCTTTCATATGAGTCAAGATATACCTGTATTTGAGCTAAAAAATGTTAGTCAAAGGTTTGGTAATTTTACTTCTTTAAATAATATTAATTTGCAGATATATTCTGGTGAAAATGTAGCTTTAGTGGGTGCAAGTGGTGCAGGTAAAAGTACTTTAATAAGTCTATTTAATGGTAGTTTAATTCCAAGTGAAGGGGAAGTATGGGTACTGGGTAAAAATATTACTAGTTTGCGTCCGAAGTTACGACGTAAAGTTCAAGCTAGGATAGGAACTATATATCAACAGTTTCATTTAGTAAATAATCTCCAAGTAATTCATAATGTCAATGCTGGACATTTAGCTAAATGGTCATTTTGGAAGGCTTTAATTTCTTTGATACGTCCTTTAGAAGTTGAAACTGCAATAAAAGCTTTAACAAAAGTCGGTATCCCCCAAAAGCTTTATGAAACTACCAGTAAACTTTCTGGAGGAGAGCAACAACGAGTAGCGATCGCTCGTACTTTAGTTCAATATCCTGCGGTAATATTAGCCGATGAACCAATTTCTAGTTTAGACCCAGAACGCAGTCGAGAAATAATGGATTTATTACTTGATTTATCCACTGTTTCGGGAACAACTTTAGTTAGTAGTATTCATGCAATTGAGTTTGTTTCTACTCACTTTCAAAGGGTAATTGGTTTGCGTCAAGGAAATATTTTATTTGATTCTGCGACAGAAAAATTATCATCTAAAATGATTGAAGAACTTTATCGGATATAGGGAATAGAGAACAATTAAGAATATTGTGTAGGTTGGGTTAAGCGATAGCAAACCTAACTTCCCTATTAACAATCTTGAGTAACAATCCGAGAAACGGTTTTTAATTAAGAATATTATGTAGGTTGGGTTAAGCGATCGCAAACCTAACTTCCCTATTAACAATCTTGAGTAACAATCCGAGAAACGGTTTTTAATTAAGAATATTATGTAGGTTGGATTAAGCGATCGCAAACCTAACTTCCCTATTAATAATCTTGAGTAACAATCCGAGAAACGGTTTTTAATTGAGAATATTGTAGGTTGGGTTAAGCGATCGCAAACCTAACTTCCCTATTAACAATCTTGAGTAACAATCCGAGAAACGGTTTTTAATTGAGAATATTGTGTAGGTTGGGTTAAGCGATCGCAAACCCAACTTCCCTATTAACAATCCGAGAAACGGTTTTTAATTAAGAATATTGTAGGTTGGGTTAAGCAATAGCAAACCCAACTTCCCTATTAACAATCTTGACAAAGATTAACTTACTATAAAATATTATTTTTCAAACCGGTAACTAATAATTGAATTGGAAATTAACTTGGAAATCATTATCAATAATTGCTATTATCTGGTCTTTACAAATAGCAGGAATATTTCAACAGGAATTAATTAATTTTGGTGGCATCAATCTTTTTCTAAACTTCTGGATAGCTGCACTATCACCAGAATTATCATTAGATTTTCTCTTAATTACCTTAGATGCAACTTTTAAAACCCTAGCCTTCGCTGTTTCCTCTACATTTTTCTGTATAATAATTGGTATTTTCGGCGGAATTTTATCATCTCAAATATGGTGGAATAGTTTTCAAAAACATACAAAACAGGGTAACAATAAAAACAATAAAATAAATACACCTTGGTTAATTGTCAGAGGAACTTTAGCAATCCCTAGAGCAATTCATGAAATCATTTGGGGATTATTTTTCATCAACATCTTTGGAATCGACTCTCTAGTCGCATTACTAGCGATCGCTATCCCTTTTGGTGCAATTACAGCTAAAGTATTCTCCGAAATTCTGGATGAAACTTCCCCCCAAGCTTTACAAGCACTCCTAAATGCAGGTGTGTCTCCCTTAAATGCTTTTATCTATAGTTTAATTCCCCAAGCATTACCAAACCTAGTTTCCTATGCCTTTTATCGTTTTGAATGCTCCATTCGCTCAGCTGCTGTTCTAGGATACATTGGTGCCGGAGGATTAGGTTATCAAATTCGTCTGAGCTTACAATCCTTGCGTTACGAACAAGTTTGGACATTAATATTTGCATTACTACTACTAAACGGTACAACTGACCTGTTAAGCGGTATCATCCGTAAACATTGGGGACTTCCCCATCGCATGAACTTGAAAAAAAACCACTTGAACAACAATCAAGATACATACCAACAAAAGAAAGACGTACCGCAGTACGTCTTAAAAGAAGATAGAAAAAAAGAGAAATTTGGGAGTGGGGACGATAGTAGAGTCATCCCCACAGGAGTTAGGAGTCAGAATATACTATTAATATTAACAGTAGTTATAGGTCTGTTAATCTTTTCTTTTAAGTATCTTAACGTTACCTGGACAAAGCTTTATTCATACACAACATGGGAACGTCTAGTAAATATTACCCAGGAAGCTTTCCCACCCCAGCAAATTGATATCAACCAACTATTACTTTTTTCTACACGTACCTTAGCAATGTCCATACTAGCGATCGCCTTCGCTGGTATCTTTGGAATCATCCTAGCCTTTCCTGCTGCAAGGAACTGGGAAGGGAAACCAAAAAAAACTCAACTTTTCCTATTTTCACTCACCCGTTTCATCTTACTATTTTCCCGTGCCCTTCCCGAACAGATATGGGCATTAGTACTATTATTAATCATGTTTCCCGGCATCTTACCAGGAGCGATCGCCCTCGGTTTACATAACGGCGGTATCCTGGGAAGATTAATGGCAGAAGTCATCGAAAACTTAGACCAAAAACCCCTCAAAGCCTTAAAAGCATTGGGTGCAACCAACCCGCAAATCTTCTTTTACGGAATCTTACCCCCAACCCTACCCCGCTTCCTTTCATACACCCTCTACCGTTGGGAAGTCTGCATCCGCTCCACAGTCATCGTCGGGTTAGTTGGTGCTGGTGGTTTGGGACGTTTATTAGTAGAACAGTTAAGCAGCTTCGACTATCAAAGTATACTTACAACCCTGATAATATTTATCATACTTACATGGATTGTAGATATAATTAGCACCTCCGCACGTCGCTCATTGAAGTAACATTCTAGTACTGCTGCGCGGAAGTAATAAGTAATAAGTAATAAGTAATAAGTATTAAGTAATAAGTATTAAGTAATAAGCAATAAGTCAGAATTATTATAGGATAAGGATTTCAATCGTTGGTAATAGTTACCAAATTTACGCCGAACTGTACTAGG
>JBCCDM010000444.1:0-5161 GCA_039030795.1 Cyanobacteria bacterium P01_A01_bin.84 | reverse complement strand
TCCCAATATCATTACAGCCGCCGCACCTATAGGAATCTTTTCTTCTACCTTCGTTCCGTCGGTTTTGCGATAACCCCAGTAAAAGGTATCATTACCCGAAGCCGCTTCTAGTAAAACATCTAGGGAGTTGAATTTAACTATCTCTAACGCAGGCATATAATGCAAACGGTAAAAACCTGAATTTTCATCATTCTGCATCGCAGATATTTGACTTTTGAGTTGCTGACCCCATAAAGCTGCTGCCATTTGTCGCCAACCGCTTAAATTTGGCGTACCTTCAACAGAAGAGTAACTGGAAAGATGGTCGATGTTATAGTCTGTGCGAGTAAGTTTTTCTAGGTAGACTTCACGTATTTGAGAGACTTGTGTCTTAGCTTGCTGTACGGCTGAAATTTGATTCCTTCCTGGTATTTGCTGGTTCCATCCAACTATTAAAGCTACCGCACCAATTACGGAAATTGCTCCAACAGTGGAAAAAGCCGTCCACAACCCTATATTTATCTTTCTCTTCTTTCGAGTTGGCTTTTTATCTCGAACGGGTACGGGAGTAAACATTGGAACTCCTTATTTAAGTATTATCAACAATCAAGCTTAATTGCGGGCGTTTATTTAACTCTCGGGCAACAGCAATTCCTGCGCCACCAACAACTATTCCGGTTAAGAGTAGTAATGGATGTAGAGCAAGCGTTGCACCTACTCCCATCAATTGACCTACCATTCCAGAAACACCTAAATTCATTAATAAACCACCTGCGGTATTAACTAAGAAATCACATGCTGCGCTCATTATTATTACCCATCCAAATTAGAATTAGTGCCAAAATTAACCCAATTACTTCGCCAATCCCTACTCCAATCAGAATAGGTTGAATGCTAGAAATTTCTCGCCTTTCTTGAGTTGGGGGAACTGCTACCCACGTTCCAATAACCGTTCCAGCTAAAATACTCAGAAAGTTTATACCAACTGCAACCGTTGCATTATTCCGTATTTGCAATAAACTTTCATCCCGAAGCTGGTAACAAATAGGTAGCATTTGATTGATTACTTCTTCTGAGATTGCTTTATTTTCTGCTGCGAGGACTTCAACTGTTTCTGCTGCGGTGTTGATGTATTCAGCACTAAGGGATGTGCTTCCTCCCCCCAGTTGACTTTGCCGAAAAAATCATTATCGATACGCGAGTTAATTCGCTCCTGGGCTTGGTCAAATTCATTTAAATTATCTCCAGTTCCACTAAATATAAATTCTTCCAAAGCAAGAGTAGAAGATTCAAGAACAACTCGATGACGTAATTGCCCCAACTGAATGCCTCTATCTGTATCCCCGTAAAGCATTCCCACGAAACTGTCTTCAGAAGCTTGTTCTGGATCTACGCCAAATCTTTGTTTGATATATTCGCGCTTGTTGAATTTGCGTTAGCCGAAGGCGGCTCCTAAAGGAGCATCGCCAGTTTCTTCTGAACTATTACGCATCTCAACTAGATGCCGAGCAGCCTCTTCCAGAGACATATTCTCTTTATCAGCAATAGCTTTTAGATTAGATAGTTGAGATTCAACTTGTTCGCTAACCGTATTACCGCTTATTTCCAAATCCAATAGCTGGCAAATATTTCGCACAACTTCAGCCGAAACTTGTAGTTGTTGTGCTAGCTGATTGATATGTTTCATTACGCTCAATTCTCCTAATTACTGTTTGTACGATTGGGTTATTTTTTTCTGCTTCGGATATGTGCTTGGTTAAAAAATCATACAGAGTCATCTTGTTGACAAGACGTAAATAAGCATCTAAGCCACCAGCAGGAATTACCTGTTCTAAATATTCCTCAAAAGTTAATCTTCTGATTCTGATAGCTACATAAAAAATATCAGCTACTTCAACTGCTGCTGCGTCAAAATATCCTCCGCGCTTCTTAGGCTTAACGATTCCCGCGTATGGGAACCACTGTTGTAAGGCTGCAATTGAAATTCCATATCTTTGAGAAAGTGTCTTCTGCGTGTAGATAACGTTTTCATATACCATACCTACTTAATTCCAACTAAATATGATTATCTATGCTCAAAAGGGCTAACTTAAGTACCACAGTGATGTTTGTTAAATAAAAAATATTTAACAAATCCAGTTACTTTCGTTTAGATTTAACTCGACTTAAGTTCATTTGAATTTATGCCCAATTCAATTAACAATTGTTAGGTTACATATTGCATACGGGTAATGCAAGCAGGTTTATATATATGATGAGAAAATAAATATAAAAGTGACGTTTGAAAAAATAATTACTGAGATAGAAATATTTGCTTAAGAGTGAAATCATTTGATTTATGACTACCCCATCGAAACTATTAACTTTTGAATAATTTATAGACTGGTTGCCTCAAAATGGAGCAAAACGATACGAACTACACGATGGCATAATTGTAGAAATAGCTCAACCCAGTGGTAAACATGAAAAAATAACGGGTTTTTTAGCAGGAGAAGTTAGCGTTGAGTTTAAACGCTTAAAATTGCCATACTTTATTCCAAAAACAACATTAGTAAAGCCACCAAACAAATCGTCAGGTTATTTACCAGATATTGTTTTAATAAATGATGCGAATTTAGATAATGAACCGTTGTGGGAAAAAGAATCTACGGTTATTCATAGCGTTTCTATTCCTCTAATAGTCGAGGTTGTTAGTACAAATTGGGAAGATGACTATTACACCAAGTTTGGTAATTACCAAGCTATGAAAATACCTGAATATTGGATAGTAGATTACGCAGCTTTGGGTGGAAGGAAATTTATTGGTAATCCCAAGCAGCCTACGTTTTTCGTATGCGAATTAATTGATGATGAATATCAGATGACCGCTTTTAGAGGTGACGAGCGAATTATTTCTCCTACTTTCCCCGAACTAAACCTTACAGCACAGCAAGTTTTTGATGCGATTATTTAAAGCAAAAGATTACAACTAATTATTTTTGCTCTTCAAAAATGGATGGTAAATCTCGACGAGCATTAAGTACTCGGAGAATTTCAATACCCGAGTCGAAAACTCTGTAAAAAATAATATATCCATCCAACGGTAGACCGCGTAAATTGGGGCGGATTTCTGCATAGCTTCTACCCATGTTAGGAAAATTTATTAATTGCTCGCAACGACGGTCGAATTTATTAAAAAATTGCTCTCCAGCTTCAACATTATTAGTCGCATGCGGAGTTCGCAATTACTTTTAAGTCTTCCGTTGCAAGAATGTTAATAAAATATCTAGAATTCATTCTTGCCTTTCGCGCACTTGCTGCAAATCTTTCAAAATTTGACCTACAAAAGCCTTTCCATCAATAGGTGGAGTTTGTTCGCTAATTGCGATACGCGAAGCGTCATGCCTCTGGCATATCGCAGCGTCTATTTTTTCTCTCACGGAATTTATCCAGTCAGTATCTGCTTGCTCGTATTCATCAAGAAGCTTGAAAGCAAGTTCTAATACTTCTTGTGCATTGCGATATTTACCTGTTTGCAGTTTGCTTTGAATAAATTGTTCTTGTTCAGGGGTAAGTATCATGCTCATGGCGTTTGATTTCACCGTTTGCTCATATTTTAGCAAGACGATTCTTCAGTTATTTAACCACATCTTGAAGCGGCACACCTACATAAAGCACATAAGTCAACTAATCATTTTCGCCAAACCTTATCCGAGATATTAGTTTTTTAACAAGTGTTCTCGCTACACCAAACCGACTAGCAATCAAAACCTGCTCTTCTTCAGTTGGCATTTTATCCAGTGTCAGTAAATACTCCAAAAACGGCTGCGAATTTACTCCATGCAAATTATCTTCTGTTAACTGCGATTGTGCTGTAAAGTCGGCTTCTGCTACGTTAATTTGCTCAAGCTGCGGCTGTTGCCCCATTTTTGAAAGCAACCATTCCTCTATTTTCCCTTTCTGAGGTGGCTGCAAACCAAGCGTTTGACAAGTTGTAACAAATTCTTGTCCAATGATAGTTTCTTTATATAAATTTTTCAAAAACGAGGCGAATTCATCTTCAGACAATAAAGTAAGCTGTTGTTGGTAAAGCTCGCGAATTTGACGACTTAAGCGAAATATACGAAATGCTTGGGAATCTTTGTCTTGTTGAATTCCTTCAATATCATCAAATCCGGTATAAAGATTATCTACAAACCAAATACCTACGCGACCTACTTCTGGGACAGATAAGCCCAAAGACTCGCACGCAAATACTAATTCCATTCCTAAAGAAGTGTAAGTAGAAAAGATTCGTTCCAAACTACCTACTTGAGGAATTGAATTTCCGTTTTTTTGAGCTAGTTCAAATACTTCTAAGCCCAAATCAATTAAGTATCTTAATGTTTTTGACAAAGAACTGCCTAGTATT
Organism: Cyanobacteria bacterium P01_A01_bin.84; assembly: GCA_039030795.1. Lineage (GTDB taxonomy): Bacteria > Cyanobacteriota > Cyanobacteriia > Cyanobacteriales > Nostocaceae > JBCCDM01. The sequence goes on along the minus strand of JBCCDM010000444.1, from coordinate 792 downwards.
GGCAACATTTTGTCTACCCGTTGTCGCACACCTGGTGCGAGTGTAAAAGATACTCGATTTGTATCCCCTTGAGGAAAGCGTTCGCGCTTATTTGTCACAGGTTTTTTGGACTTAGTTTTTATCAAGTTACTTCAGTTTACATAAACAACTAAATTTTTAGTTCGCTCTATTAAGTTTTATCTCAAAACCAAGCTGTGAAACCTCTTTTATGCATTGTTTACAAAGTTTTATTAATTTAAAGATATAAAAACTCAGTTTTACGATGCATTATTTATTAAGTATTGTTACTTTTATGCATCACAAATTAGATGAATCGATGGAATGTTGTCATTCGGTACAGGCTAATAACTTGACCGAAATCAATCGAATCATCTTAAGAACGAGGAAAGGGGTATTAGAGATGTTAATTTATTGCTTTGATTCTTCCTTATGCTGTAACCATTCGTTCATTTCTTGCTCAATTAATAAATTGCATAGGTTGCTTACTGTTCGTTTCTCCTTATTAGCTCGTTGTTTCAGAGCTTCCATTGTTTTCGGTTCCAGATAGATTGTCTTCCGTGGGGTTTCGTATTCAACTTTGGAGCCATTCATCGAAGGTTGAAAACGAGCAATCATGGATTTCTCTAGCTCATCTATTAACTCTGGACTATTACAAATCAGCCAAGCGATGCGAACTTCACGAGGTAAATTTTTGAATTCCTTAATTCTATGATGAGAATCCCAACGCTGTCTTAGTACTGTTGCTTTACCAACGTAAACAACTTTGTTGTCATGCAGCACAAAGTAGACTGC
>JBCCDM010000443.1:0-5175 GCA_039030795.1 Cyanobacteria bacterium P01_A01_bin.84 | reverse complement strand
CCCTAGATAAAATTATATTATTTTTATTAATCTTTGAAGTAAGCAGTATATAATATGAGCAATAAAGCGTGTCTTATATTTAATCCCATTTCAGGTCAAGGGGATCCAGAGCAGGATTTACAAAAAATACAGGAAATATTATCGCGAAAATACGACTTAACAACTAAGGTAACAACTAAAGAAATAGGTTCTCAGGAACTCGCTTATGAGGCGGTTAAAGAAGGTGCCAATATCGTTATTGCCTCTGGTGGTGATGGAACTGTATCAACTGCGACCTTAGCCTTGATTAATACAGATATTTCCTTTGGAGTAATACCTAGGGGTACAGCGAATGCATTTGCTTCTGCTTTAGGTATTCCCGATACTATAGAAGAAGCGTGTGAGACAGTCATGGAAGAGCAAATACGTAAAGTTGATGTAGCAAAGTGCAACAACAAGCCAATGCTTTTACTTGCTGGGATAGGTTTTGAGGCAAAAACCATAGAAGCAGCATCTCGGGAATTAAAGACAAAATGGGGTATTCTTGCTTATTTACTTTCAGGACTGCAACAATTACGGGATTTTGATATGTTTGAGGCTGAAATAGAAACAGATGAAAAAATCATTCGGACATCAGCTGCTGCTATTACTGTTGCAAATACAGCACCTCCAACCTCTGTCTTAGCCCAGGGTCCTGCTGGTGTAATATTTGACGATGGATATTTAGATTTAACCATAGTTGCGCCGACTAATTGGACAGGGGCGATCGCTGCTTCTTATCACCTTCTACAAACTGGTTTACGCGGTGATGCTGCCATACGTGATGATATTGGTTACATCAGAACCAAGAGAGTGAAAATTACTACAAAACCAGAGCAAAAAGTAGTTTTAGATGGGGAAGTTATTGGTACAACACCTTTAAATGTTGAATGTATTCAAGCTGGATTAAATGTTTGTGTACCAATGCTACCAGAACCAGAAGTCACAGAAAAGCTGCAAGGTCTGCCAGATTTGGAAATTGAAATAAAGTAAAACAGTAGATATTTCAGGATAATAAGATTGACGGATTATCTTATTTAACGTCAGTTCAGCTTAAAGAGTTTTATTTAAGTTTAAGGAGCTGATTAATACCTGAAACAACGTAAACACGTTTATAAATATTAAAATCAAGTGACCGTATAATAAGGGTTTTAGCTTATCCCGAACAATAGTTATTGAATAATTTAGTTTGATAGTGTACGCATTAGAGAACGCATATGCCATAAGTCTTTTCCGGGCCAGATAGTAGCACCTTTACCGTACTCGCTAGAATCTAACAAAGCTTTCATGTCTTTTTCAAAGACTTTGTTGCTGTTATGAACCAGAATATGTACGGGTTCAGCACCTAATTCCAACAAGAAGCTAGTTACACCATATACTAAGTCAGGATCGCCGTAGATAGCGAAACGCTTACCGTGTAACCATGCGTGGGAATCAGTCATCGCATCAACTGCACGACCACGCTCTTCTTCTAACTCTTCAGGAATAGGCTGACCACTTAATTCACTGAGTTTCATTAAGAACTCATCTGTACCGCGAATACCCCAAGGATTAGAAACTTCAACTGTTTGTTTCCAATCCTTCTGAATGAATTCACAAGTCTTGAGAGTGGAGCTCTTTTGTAAAGAAATTGTTGCTTTTGCGTTGCAAGCATCAGCAGCATCTTCAAGCTTAGTAGCCTTCTGGTACATATTGAAGTCACCGGTGTTAGGTGAATCAACATAATCAGAGTTGTCAGCTAATAAGGTGTAATCTACACCCATTAAACCGGCAATACGCTTGATTTCACGTAGGTTTCCTACATAGGTATCAAAACCAGGGATAAAGTTAATTTTGCCATTGCTCTTACCCTTCTTACCTTCGTTGAGGTTCGCAAGGATACTCTTAAGCATATTGTCGTAACCAGTAATATGGGAACCAACAAAACTAGGAGTATGAGCAAAAGGTACAGGGAATTCTTCAGGAATTGCACCTGCATTTTTAGCGTTACCAATAAATGCACCTAAGTCATCACCGATAACTTCAGCCATACAGGTGGTAGAAACAGCAATCATCTTAGGCTTATATAATGCATAAGCATTGGTTAAGCCGTCAATCATATTGTTCAAACCACCAAAAACTGCTGCATCTTCGGTCATCGATGAAGAAACTGCGGAGAATGGCTCTTTAAAGTGACGGGTTAAGTGGGTACGGAAGTAAGCTACACAACCTTGAGAACCTTGTACAAAAGGTAGGGTACCTTCAAAACCAGCAGCAGCGTAAATTGCACCTAGAGGCTGACAACCTTTTGCAGGGTTAATAGTTAAAGCTTCACGTGCGAAGTTCTTTTCACGGTATTCCCAGCTTTTAGTCCACTCAGCAACGCGCTCAATTTCTTCCTTACTATGTCCTTTCTCAAACTCTTTCTTTCTTTCAAAGAGTTCTTGGTATTCGTTTTGGTGGAATAGCTCTACGTGATCTTGAATTTTTTCTGGATTCTGAGGCATTTTTTATGTTTCCGTGGTACTTAAATAATGGCTGATGGGTAGAAACGAAGAGGGAAAACAAGAAAATTTAAAAATCCAAAATTCAAAATTCAAAATTCAAAATTAATAACTTTTGGCTCCTGAATTCTGATTCCTGACATATAAGTTTCCTTGTTTTCCCTCCCTCATTTACTTAGCGAGCAGTTTTAATGTTATTGAATGCAATCAATTAAGCAGCTTTGGCAGCAACTTTCTCTTTTTTCCAAGGAGTAGCAATTAACTTCCAAGATGGGTTGTTGATTGCTAAATCCATGTCACGAGCAAAGATAGCAAATCCGTCATAACCATGATAAGGACCGGAGTAATCCTTGTTATGCTTTGATAGTTTTAAGTAGATTAGTGTTTATGATGGGCAATGTCAAAAATCAACACTGTTTACCGATAACATATTTGTTTTTAGACTGGATTTAGTCTAAATATAGCGATGCATTACTAAATTTTTTTCGTTAAAAATCAAAAGAAAAAAGACAGTTTCAATTGATAAATAAATTAGGTTTTTCAGGCTGTGATATCATATCGGCTTAAAGACTTACGATAAAATTAACGCCGAGATTCTGAAATACAATAACTCTGACAATTTTATGTCGTAAGTGATTTGCCGGACATGATATGAGATGGCTATTACAGGAATTTATACAAGACACTTATAAAACTTACAGAAAGACTATATGGAAGAAAAACTACTCCTAGAATTAAAGCAAATTAATCTACGTTTAAGGGCGGCAAAAACTAAAGTTACAATTAGAGAATCAAATGGAAGCTTGCAATTACGAGCAACTTTACCAGTGAAACTGGGAGATAAGGATAAAAGAGGAACTGGAAGAAAGCAATATAATATCAGTTTGAATATTCCTGCAAACTTAAATGGTTTAAAGACTGCTGAGGAAGAAGCATATGAGCTAGGTAAATTAATAGCTCGTCAAACCTTTGAGTGGAATAATAAATATTTAGGTAACGAGAAAATTAAAAAAGACTCACCAACTATAGGAGAGTTACTCACACGTTTTGAGCGAGAGTATTTTAAAACCCATCGACGCGATCGCAAAAGCGAGCATACTTTTTTTTATTATTTCTCCCGTACTAAACGTTTTACTAATAATGAAGATTTAGCAACGGCAGAAAATCTGATTAAATCAATTGCAACTATAGAAAAAGAATGGTCTAGATATAATGCTGCAAGAGCTATCTCAGCATTTTGTACAACCTTTAAAATAAAGATTGATTTATCTAACTATACCAAAAAGCCTGAAAAGAATTCTCGTAAGATTCCGACTGACTCAGAGATATTAGCAGGATTTGTCAAGTTTGCAGATTATATTAATACTAGAAATAAACAAGTTAATAAAAATGTCCAAAATAGCTGGCTACTATGGCGCTGGATATACGGAATGTTAGCAGTGTTTGGTTTACGTCCCCAAGAACTTTTCATTAATCCTAATGTTGACTGGTGGTTAAGTACAGAGAATGCAGATATGACGTGGAAGGTGAATAAAGAATGTAAAACTGGGGATAGAGTTGTATTACCATTACATAAAGAATGGATTGCAGACTTCGATTTAAGAAATCCTCGATATTTAGAAATGTTGGTAACAACAATTAGTAAAAAAAATCAAAAAAATCAAAATCATTATCTACAGACAACTGGATTGATACAACGAGTAAGTTGGTGGTTTCGGAAAGTTGGATTAGATTTTAAACCTTACGATTTACGTCATGCTTGGGCTATTCGGGCGCATATTTTAGGTATTCCAATCAAAGCAGCAGCAGATAATTTAGGTCATAGTATGCAGGTACATACTGAAACTTATCAACGTTGGTTTTCTCTGGATATGCGAAAATTGGCAATGAATAATGCTTTGAGCAAGAAGAATGAGCTAGATAATATCAAGGAAGAAAATGCAGGATTGAAAATGGAGAATGAAAGATTGAAGTTTGAGTTTGAGAAGTTAAAGATGGAGAGAGTTTATAGACATTAACTCGTGCTGGAGAAAGGGGTAAGAATAGGTTCATTTGAGAAGATAGACAGATTTATTAACTTATAACATAATATATTTGTTCTACTTTCCAAAGGTTAAAGATAATTATGGATTCTTTTGATGTAAGAGCTGTTGCTAAATGTTTGGGAAAACTTGAGATTACTGAGGAAACTACAAGTGATGAAGCTAGAATAATCCGACATTAAGATGGATTTTTCAATGTTTTCAAGGTATTCATCTTTTAACCTTAAATGGCATCAATCAAATTGTTAACTTAACCGAGGAAAGGTACTTTATCTTGAATTATCTACCATCATCTTGCCAAAAATATTATCTACTTATTTAATCCAAAATAAATTCCGTCCCTATTGAATTACAATTTATAAATCTACGAAGGAACATTTATGATTCACTGTTCCGAAACTTTTTAGTGCTTAAATAATCTCTATTTATGAGTTAAATATTTTCTGCATTGATATTTTTCTTTCTTCATTGTATTCAGGAATATTTACTACTTAATTTTCAGGTTGTTTTTGCTTTGATATTTGCTGTAACTTGTATGCTACATTCTGAAGTGCGGAATGTGGGATAAACGAAGTCCTCTTTCAGAGGACTGAATAAATCTTGAATTGATAGTATTATTTATTATTTTATAT
>JBCCDM010000442.1:0-5186 GCA_039030795.1 Cyanobacteria bacterium P01_A01_bin.84 | reverse complement strand
GAAGCGATAGTTGCTCTGACTCCTCGATTTTGAAATTGATAACCTAAACCGAGAATTTCTTCACCGTTACCAAATCCTCCCAATCCGGTTTCGCAAGCACTTAATACCACTAAATCTACGTTATTTAGTGTCCAGTTACCAATTTCTTCAAGAGTTGCTATATCCCCATTACCAAATAAAATAAATGATTGTGCAGCATTTTCTGGTACCACAGCAGCATGGGTAGCAAAGTGGAGAATAGTATAGTTATTCATGACAGCAATGGTCGAATTTTTACTGAATTGCTCATCAACTAGTTTTTTTGTTTGAGGTATCATCTTTGCCAGATTTTCTACCTCTGTACCAGTGAAAGGTAATCCAACAAAAGGAAATGAACGCTCTCCCATTTTGATGTTGTGTTTACCTTGCACAAAAGCCCCTGCCAATACCCGTTCTAAAGGTTTAGGTTTGGCTGTAAAATCAGTTAAAGATTTTGCTGTGATATTATTGATTTTGTAGCGCTCTATCAGCCATTGATTTTCATCATGGAGAGCCGCTAAAGGTATGTAACGTAATTGACCGTCAGGAGCATAGATAATAGTTTCGGGTTTGGCTTGATTTAAGTCATTTTCCAAAGGTTTAATCAGCCATTTGTATAGTCTTTGTGCGGAGCTTTTGACATCGGAATTGGGGTTTTGCAACGCTCGACGAAACTTGACAATTTCTTGATTAAGCTCAGAGCGTGTGACGTTAACCGTGCGGTGTAAAGGTGGAGATTCGGGAGTAGTAATAACTAATTCTAAACGGTCATCGAGAATCAAAGGATACACTAGCACTGCATTCAAGCGACGCAAATCATCCCGAAGTGCATCAAGACCTCTTATATCTACTACTTGATTTTGAGCTTCGATTGGAAGTTGCTTTAATAATTGAACTATATCTTCTCGTTGGGAAAATTGGTTAAATTGTTGATTTAAGTCTATTTCAAGCTTTTTTAGTTCATTAATCCGTTGCTTTTGTACCGAAGAGCGTTTACTTTCTGGTATTTTATCTAATTTCTCTAACTCTTGTCCCAATTGAATAGCAGTTTTTGATTGTTCGTTATATTTATTGAGAATTTCTTGCTCGGGACGTAATACAGTTAGATTTTCACCACTTCCGCGCACTTTGCGGAGATAATCTTTTAATTCTTGTACCTTAAGCAAATCAAGTACTTGCTGGGCTTCCAAAACTCTATCTTCCTTCAACAGCAAATCAGCAAGACGACGATAGGTATCTGCCACTGTTTTAGCGTAAGATTTCTGTTGTTCGCGGGGAAGAGTTCGTAAACCTTGTCTAATCTCTTCGGTTATTTTGACTGACTGCTTGTAAAAAATAATTGCTAGTTTCGGTTGCTTCTGTTTCGCTAGCAAATCACCGATATTGCTGAGAATAACTCTTTCTAAATTGCTATTCCCAATCCTGCGAGTGATAGTTAAGGATTTTTGATAAGCTTCTGAAGCTTGGTTATATCTACCTTGACTTGTGTAAACTGTTCCCAAGCTATCAAGGGTGTTGGCTTCATGTTGTGGGTAGTTTAGTTTTTGGAAGATGGATAAAGATTGTTTTAGGTGCTGCAAAGCTAAAGTGTTTTGACCGAGTTTATTATAAACAAGTCCTATATTATTAAGGGTTGTTCCTTTACCTTCTTGGTCATCGACGTTATGACGAACTTCTAAAGCTTGCTGGTAAAATTTTAGTGCCTCATCATATTGTTTTAACTTATCGTATACAAACCCAATATTATGGAGTGTTGAACTAATACCATATTCGTCTTTGATTTTTTTGCGGATTTTTAATGATTCATGATAATGTTTTAGTGCTTGAGAATGCTGACCCAATTCACCATGCACTAACCCAATATTATTGAAAGCAGTTCCGATACCAAGCTGATTTTTATTATCTTTGAAAATTTCCAATCCTTGATTTAGGTATTGTAATGCTTTTGGGTATTGACTTTGATGACGATAAAGTTCTCCTAAGTTGTTAAATGTATCTCCTTGTCCAGCTTTATCATTAGTTTGACGGAAAAATGTTAAAGCTTGATTGATTGATTTCTCAGCTTTTATATATTCCCCTTGATTCAAGTAAGCTATACCAAGGTTATTTTTAATAATCCCATTTAAGTTTTTCTTTTTGATTTTATTAATGATTGATTTTATCGGTTTTAAATTTTGTTGGTTCTGCTGATTTAGAAGATTACCTTGTACTATTTTACCCGTTGCTTCCATATTAATAGTATTGCCTATATCTTCTTCATTACCATGAGTATTACTAATATTAATAATACCACCAGCTTCTAAAGTAATATTACTAACTGAAGGTAATGGCTTCTTAAGAAGAATATTACCATTACCACGGGGTTCTAAAAAAGGCAAATAAGCAGAAGGAATGACTGATGGCGGTTGAGGTGGTGTTGTAGATTCGATATTATTTGAAGGTAAAGTTTTTCTAGGAAAAGTATTGCCTATATCAACGGGACTTAAAAAATCAAGATGAAGCTTTTGAGATAATGTTATTGATTGACCATTCTTAACAGATAAGGGTTTATTAGGAAGAGTATTGCCTATTCCAGCTAAGTTAGCTGGTGGAAGTTGAGAGGTATAAGAATAATAAGGGATATAAATTAGAGGAAGAGTACCACCTGAAATAATTGAAGCTTGCTCTAAGAACTTTGAAGCATTGGAATACTGCCTCAAATCAATATAAATTTGTCCAATGTAATTAAGTGTTGCAACTTCCCCTGGTTTATCACCAATTTGTTTGATAATTGGTAAAGCTTGCTGAAAATTATCTAACGCTTCTTGATACTTGTTTTTCTCATAATGTTTAAGACCTTTTCTATACAGTTGTAATGCTTTTTTCCTAAGTTGCTTCCTGGTTAATGTTTTTGCTTGCAGACGAGTAGGGGAATCTTGTTGAGAAACACCTTTTCTTTCTAAATCCGTAATTTCTGAATGTGAAAAAGCAATACCTGTGGGCAATGTTATATAAATCAACGCCGTAGTAGCAAGTAAACATTTAAGACGATAAAGCATCGAAAATTCCTCTGCTAAATTGTAAAATGCAAATAGATGTATTTTTTTTAACCAACCTCAAAACTAAGTGACAAAGTAGCAATGTTGAAAGTAGTATTCATCTCCCCAATTTCTGTACGATTAGCGCTACGTTCGCCATTCAAATTATTTAATACATCACCAAATATTTCAGAACCTCTACTTCTTCTCTCAGCAGCACAAATATTCTTATTCTCTTCCAACATTTCTGATTCCTGCTGTAGTTTTTTTAATCCAGATATACCTTTATCTAACGGTGAACGACTCGCAATGAATAATGCTTCAGCAACTCCTTTTTCTACTGCTTGTAATTTAAGCTGTTCCGGGTCGCCAATTATTAAAGTTTTGTTTGATGCTAACAGCATTTTCTCATTTAAATCTGTTTGCTCGAAAGGGTAAACTACGTCTAAGCTTCCGGTAGAATCCATTAGTAGCATGGCTACATAAAGATTATGAGGGCTATTATTTTTAATTTGAAATTGAAATGGTTTATTTAAAGGTAGTTTTTTGTTAGGATAAATTACTTTTGACTGACCACGATTATTGCTAGATTTAAGTGTCGAAATAGCAGCAAAAGTTTGATTGGGTTGTTCCACTAAGTTCATGGAAAACTCTACATCTAATTGGGATGAGTTAGCATTTAAAGTCATTTCCACAAGTCGAGCGGCTAAGAAAGACTTGAGTTTTGGTTCCAGACGACAAATCGCTGCGTTGATTGACTCTTTCTTGGTACCAAAAGATTGAGGTACAAGTTGTCTTCCTTCAGTAAATAAACCGATACTACCAACTGCTGGTAAGTTATCTACCTTCTCTTTCCGCAATATTTGTAAATCCTTATTAGTCATTCGACTTAGAATAAATTGCACTCTTTCCGGATATGGGATGTTACCCGATTGTGCTAGTACAGTTTTGATACGCGGAATCATCTCAAATTCTTTCTGTACAGTGCTAATTTCAGCAGAAAGTGAAGGGTCTAAACCGACACTTAAATGTAAATCAGGTGGTATCATACGACTCAATTCTTGCAATCGCATCCCCGGTTTTAAAGAAGTAATATTTCCTTTTTCTACTAACTTCGCTCTAGCTCTTAAACCTTCACGGGATTCTAATTTTAGTTTTCCTTGTATTTGTCCGGTTTCATTAACTATTGAAAAAGTTGCATCTTGGTTAAAGGTTTCTAATATTTGATTATCTGTTCCACCCAACCATAAACTGGCTTGATTTCCTTCTACTTCAGTAATAACTGCATCAGTTGGCAGAATTTTATTATCAATAAAAAATACTGGTTTACTTGTATCGCCGTCTGCGTAAGGTGAATTTTTACCTTTCGATTGTACCAAAGGGGTAATACGGTTAATCATATTTCCTGTGCTATTGCTTTCCTGCCAAAGATATTGCGTCATCAGGTAGGTAAAAGCACCTGCATGAAAGCCATCAAAAGGTGCATCTAAAGCTTCCTCATCTCGTTGAGCAGCTGCAAGAACTAACCCTTTTGCAATACCTTCACAGCGACGACGTGCAAATTCTGCCTCAGACATTTGCAATCGTTTCATCCAGCGTTGTTGATATTCAACTTCTGTAGGGCTGGGTTTTGCTTTTTTGATTTCAACATTATTACGAGTTGCTGAACGTACTAAATAATTCCCACGGGTACCACCACCAGAAAAACAACTGTCTAATACAGCAGTAACATTATCTGTCTTTAATGCAGACATTAACAAGAATAAGGTACGTCCCATAATGTCCTGGGGATAACCATTTAAAGTGTCATCTACCGGGTGGCGGAGTGGTTGGACACTCCCGCCCATGTTCTGCGGTTCTGGGAAAGCAAGTTCAGCCAAGTGAAGCCTGTGAAACGCGCGGGCGGCCGTAGGTACTACCGACCGCAGGACATGATGCTTCTCGGTGGCATCAAGAAACTGCTGCATGATGACGGCATGACCATCAAAAGCGTACAAAAGCTCCTGCGCCAGGAAGGCGTAAAGCATGTCGCAGCGTTCTCGGCAGACCCTTCGATCAGTGGCAGCTATTCACTTCTCTCAGACGATCTGTCGCCAGAGCCCGAAACCGAAACCAGCCGCGTGGTCAGCTTTAAATCTGCCTCAAGCGCGG
>JBCCDM010000441.1:0-5197 GCA_039030795.1 Cyanobacteria bacterium P01_A01_bin.84 | reverse complement strand
CCATATTCCATTTCTAGATTATATATTTGAACTTACATCAGATTTGCAATATCAATATCAGTTGATTTGTTGCAAAATGATTATTATTCAACACTATTTTTCAAACTGGTTATGTATACTCAGGAATTTTGCATCTATCAAAAATCTATATTACCAGTACAAGAAATATATTCGGATCAAAAGAAAAGGAATTTTTTTGAAAAAACATCTTTAAAAGATAAAAATACTTTTTGGCAATTTTGGCAGCAATATCAGGATTATTTTTATCATCGCTGTTTACAATGGATGAATGGTAATCCGGATGAAGCTCAAGAAGCACTTTCTCAAGCGATGCTCAAAGGGTGGGAAAAGTTCCCGGAACATCAAGAAAATATTCTGAATGTTAAGGCTTGGTTAAGCAAGTTAATTTACAATCTTTGTGTTGATTTACATAGACAAAGAGATAGAGAGAGAAGATATTACCAAAATGTAAGATTTGCACTTACCGAATATCACTATAGAAACCCATCCTATTTTGAATCCCCAGAAACTGAACTTGTTAGATACGAACTGTTGAATTTTACTCGTAATGCAATTGGAGTTTTACCTGCAAACATAAGAATTCCATTTGTTTTACACTGTTATAAGCATTATTCATATTTAGAAATATCTCAACAACTTACTCTTTCTCAAGAGAATATTCGCAAACGAGTTCAACAAGCTAGAAAAATATTACAAAAAAAGATTAATCAATATTTATCGGGTTTAGAAAACTTAGATATCGAATCAACTTATTCTTTATCAGAAAAGTGGCAAGAATTAGAAAATTTGGATTCCGATCGACAGTTATCAGATTGGAAAGAATTAGAAAAACAGAAAAATACGAACCAACAAATAGATTATCAAGTGAGTGTCATATGTCTCGAAACACTACCACATGGGTGGTATCTATCCCCCAGTCCTCTGGTGTGGAGATAAATGCTTATCTTAATGTAGATAATAAACCAATTCGTCAGCAACAGAAGCTCAAAACCCTAAAGGAGTATATCCGCAAACATCCTAAAGGTTGGAAAAAACGCTTAGAGCTTGCTCAAATGCTTTGTATTCAAGGTTCATGGGAGGAAGCGATCGCCCAATATTCCTTGGTATTAAAGCAGCAACCCCAGTTAATAAATGTACAGCTAACACTAGGGAAAATATTGCATTGTATGGGTAGAGAAGAAGAAGCGATTAAACTTTATCAAAAGGGTTTAAACTCATCTAATAATCTCGCTTCCCAAAAACATCTCCAAGGATTAATTGAAATTACCAATCGTAAATATCATCAAGCTGCAATTGAATTTGAATCCGCAGCATCTTTGGAACCATCAAATATTGCACATTGGAACGCTTTAGCAAAAACGCAAATTGCTTTAGAAGCTCCTCACAAAGCTCTGGAAGCTTTGAGTGCAGTTTCACTAAATGATTCTTTTGAGGCTACCAATTCTACTAAATTTATTACTCAATTTATACACACTCATGATGCTCTTTTGCAACTAGGAGACCTTGAAGCAGCACAAAAATCTTTGCAACAAGCATACTTATTAACACCAGAAGATATACAAGTGCTTCATCGGATGGCAGATTTACGTTGTCGTCTGAAACTAGTGAATGGTAAACCAGGTAAGCACACTAAACAAATTATTAGAGATGCCCTGAAAATAGCACCAAAAGCAGCCGAAGTCTATAACTCTCTAAGCTACTACTACATTTTTCGGGGTGAATGGGAGCAAGGAATTTCCATTTTAGAAAAGTTTATTGCAGAACACTCCTATAATCCCCTGGGCTGGTATTACTATGCCATATGTCTATTTCATACCGGAAAAAATAGAACAGCAGCAGAAGCCATACTGCAAGCGTATAAACTTTATCCCCAGGATTGCGAAATATATCGAGGATTATGTGAAATTTTACCAGCCTCCGGACAAGTGAATTTATTACCCGAGATAATTCATAAAATGCTAAATTTGTTTAGCGATCGCTGGAGTGTGTGGACAATTGCTGGAAAAGTATTAGTAGAGAATTTTCAGCAAACTCAAAAAGGCTGCACTTTGTCAGCAAAAGCTATCGAACTTCAACCCTGTTTAGCAGATACCTGGTTTCATCACGGACGCGTCCTAGTCTTGGCTGGAGAGTATCATCTAGCGATAGAAAATTTGAAGCAAGGATGGTTGAAGTTATCTATAGCAGATGATTGTATAAACTCAACCAGTGTTTCTCAGATATCAGTAGATTGCTGTATCCTCAACTCAGATGCGATCGCGAGTATCCCCCAATCAATTTTTGCAGCTTTCTGGTTAGGAAAAAGTTATCAACAACTAAATGATAATATTAATAGCGATCGCTGGTGGAAAATTGCTCTTAATTATTCACATCAGTTATCGAGATTTGATGCAACTAATGCTTATTACTGGCAAGGTCGAATATTTACAGAATTAGGAAATACAAAAGCATCATACATAGCCTATCAAAAAGCTTGTTCTGGACAGCTATTGTATCCTGCTCGTCAAGATGCTGAACTAGCCATTTCTGAATATAAAAAATAAATATAGAAAATGTAGAAGCGCACAATCAATACCCTAGCCCCAGAATTTTAGCCTACAGGCTTTTTACAAAATTGAGATACTCCCTTTTTAACAACCGATGTAGTTTAATCTGAATTCTATTTCTCTAAAAAAATCTAGAGACATAGTATTGCTATGTCTCCAAGATTTTTAGTTAAATAATCATAGGACTTACACAGTCGGAGAAATAAGGCTTTGGAATTACTAACCTTACGGTTGCCCCGGACGTAAACACTTAGTCCATGGGTAAGTCCTGAATCACAATCAGTTTAAACCTAATCTAAACCTATACAACAACAGGCATAGGAAGAGGATCGATGAAAGATTGATCTAATGGTACAGCACCATCCATCTGCCAGATAGCATTCTCACCAGTACTTCCATTGCGGAACATAAGATCGGCATTACTATCTTTGTTAAAGTCGCCAGTACCGACAATATTCCAGCCAGCTGCAACAGGATCGATAGAAGAGAATTCCTCTACAGATGTACCATCCATTGTCCAGATAGCATTCTCACCAGTGGTTCCATTGCGCCATGCAATATCACCTTTGCCATCACCATTGAAGTCATCAGCACCAGCAACCATCCAGTCACCACTGTCTACATTTGGAATATAGCTATACTCTTTAACTTCAGTTCCATCCATCAACCAGATAGCATTCTTACTTGGGTAATTACCAGAAACATCACCAGCATTGGTATTACGCCACAGTAAGTCTTCCTTACCATCACCATCAAAGTCAGCAGCACCAGCAATTTTCCAATCTGCATCAGTTACTGTATGAATAGTTTTGTACTCAAGTACTTGCTGACCATCTAAACGCCAGATACCATTCTCTCCAGTGGTACCATTGCGCCAAATAATATCAGAATTACCATCACCATCAACATCAGCCATATCGGTGATTTGCCAACCTAAAGTAGGGTCAACAGTAACTCCAATCACGTTTTGGTTCGTAGGAGTTGCACCGTCCATTTCCCACAAACCAACTTCACCACTTGTATTGTTGTACCAGAGGATATCAGCCTTATCATCACCATTGGAATCACCAGCATCAGCAATCATCCAACCACTGGAAGGAGCAACAGTTGCGATTGTTGATTTAGTTTCTGTGGTTCCATCCATCTCCCATAAATCAACTTGACCAGTTGTGCTTTCATACCAAAGGATGTCAGCTTTGAAATCAGCACCAAAGTCTTCTACAGCTTTAACTTCCCAGTTCATAGAACTTGGAGCACTTGTAAAATTAACAGCAATATTATTGGTGAAGCTTAAGGTTGGATCGCCTTGACTACCACCATACTCAACCAAATAACCTTGAGACTTAAAGTCTACATTGGTTTCTGTATCATTAATATCATTCCACTCTCCGAGTGTACCTGCGGCTGGATTACCGATAACATGAGCGTAGTCTTCAACCCCGTTATTATCATTAGGTTCTAATTGACTAGCATCATTAGGATCACCTGGATTTACAATTCTTTTCCAGTTGTTATATTCATTGTTAACAGGAGCTCCAGCAGTTCCATTACCAGACCAGAAAGTAGTACCAGCTTCTGGACCTGTGACCCACTTCCATTCTCCTTCGGTTTCAGCATCGCTACCACCGATCCAACCATTACCCTTAACATCATCTATAATAATGTCTTGTTCTGCTTGGGAGGTAATAGTTGCTAAATAACCTTGACGACCAAAGTTGGTCAGACTCTCGGCAGCAGTCTTAGCATCTGTCCAGCTAATTCCATCGTTTTCAATAAACTGGTAAAATCGCCCGTTATCTGAATCTAATCCAGTAGCATTGAGGGAAAACTTAATGTCACGTGTGGTGGTATCAGCACCACTGTTACTATTTTGGAAAGCAACTTGTTGTAAAGCTACCTCGTACTCAGCAACAGTTGCAGAACCACTTATAGTTAGTAAACCAGCTCCATCGTAACTGAGTGTATAAGTTTTACCACCAACATCAACACTATTACTGTTTGTAAAGCTGCTATCGAGAGGATTTATGACTCCTAAAACGTCTCCAGCTTGAAAATTAGTGATTTGAACTGTAGCACTATCAAAAGTTTCACCATTAGAACCGTCAAAATCTAAATCTAAATTACTGTCAAGTAAAATAGGGTCATTACCTGCGGTATATGATTGCTGACCGGAAGAGAAAATTAATCCTGACATATCGATCCTTTTAATTCAATAGATATATGAAGTGATAAAAACTCAACTGCTAAAGTTAAGCAAGTTAGTATGAAAGCTAAAAACAGCAAATGTGTGCAGATAATTAAATCAGCCAACATACTTTTTTCGTGTTTTCAAAATCAAATCTTTCTATTGCAACTTATTTAAAAAGCAATAGAAAATGATTGAAATATTTATAGGAATACTTTAGATATTTTTAATATCTTTTTTTCCTTGGAAGTTACATACCATTCTGTCAGATAACCTATGTAAAATTACTGAATTTAGGATACAAAAATGTCAAAGTATCGGTAAAGATTAGTAGTCGTTTTTTAAGTGTTTGTAAATAAAAAGATTTTTAATATGTTCTATCCGGAACATTTGCAATAAAAAAAGAATAGCGGCTATCCATAAAAATAGATTTTATTTTTAGTAT
>JBCCDM010000440.1:0-5230 GCA_039030795.1 Cyanobacteria bacterium P01_A01_bin.84 | reverse complement strand
TTAGCGACCGCAAACTTAATTTGATTGATACAAAAATATATCACCTAATCTCTCTTTTGACTGCTAATACTAATTAATAATTAATAATTAGCAAAACAGAAAGGCAAATCTTAATCGTATCGCCATAGCAACTTAGTTTCATAAAAAAATCCTTATGTAAGTTTGTTTACTTAATTGCAAAACTATTTAGCCCTACATTCTTATATTTCCCAGGTTCAATTCAAAACTAACGAATTATTCTTGCGTATATACACTGAAAAAGATAAGATGAATTATATATCTATAATTCAGCAGTTACACTGAAAAATAAACTAATTATTTCCCTTTTTTTTCTATGCACTTTGAAAAAAATTAAAATTAAAAATTATATGTAATTCGCAGTCGTCTGTGTTTACAAACATCATACACATAAAGGGATTGCAGTTTTTGTACTGAAATACAAGCAGATTAAAATATCTTGATTTAAGAGAAAATTTCTGTATTCAACTTGTTTGTCAGGACTGAAATTGGGGAATGCTTAGAAATAGAAAAATAACCATAAACGATGGTTATATGAATTACACTATCAAACAATAATTAAGGTAACTGTGGCAATGATAGAGCCAGATAACAAAACGTTTGTTCTTAAAGATGGTTGGGGTTCTCAAGAAGTAAAAGAAAAACAACGCTTAAACGCATTGTCTGAATTAAGCTTACGACAAGCTGAAACTATACCCGTATTTGAAGAAGCAACTCAAACTGCGGCTCATTTTTTAGATGCACCCATTTGTGTATTGGGATTTATGGATGATGAACGTCACTGGTTTAAGTCCGCCGTAGGTTTGTCTCGTTTGGGACTAATGAATCAACTAGCGCAAACTCGTCAATTAATGCGTGGAGAATCATTCTGTGCAACTGTTGTAGAGACTTCCGGATTTGTGATGATTAATGACACTCATAAACAAGCCCTACCAGAGCCAGCAGCAAGCAAACTAGTTCATGATTATGGTGTTCGGGCTTATTTGGGAGCACCTCTAATTGATGCTCAAGGTAACTGTCTGGGTGCATTAGCAGTTATGGATTTAGTTCCACGTAATTTTACAACCCGAGATATTGAATTTTTGCAAATAATTGCTCGTTGGAGTATGAGCGAATTTGAACGCAATCGGATGCTCCAAGGTATAGTTCCTTCTTCAAGATTAAATCAAGAGTCTGGTTGGACTTCAGAAGAACTAAATTCAAATGAAATTAAAATATCTGCGCCAAATTTAAAATCAGAATCAACTGGTACGAGTCAGCTAAAGCTTTTATTATTGGGACAGTTGACCGAAGAATTACGCACGCCTCTAACATCAGTATTAGGTATGGCTAGTGTTTTAGGTAGAGAAATTTATGGACCTTTGACCACCAAGCAAAGAGAATATCTGGAAATCATTCAGCATAGCGGTCGTTATTTACTTTCCTTGGTAAATGAAATTTCCGAATTGGGAGCGATGGACGAGACTGCTGGTGCGCTAAACATTGCACCCGTAGATGTAGAAATGCTTTGTCAGCAGGCTATAAATACCTTAGAAGAAGCAGCCAACCGTCGAGAGCAGAATATTCGCCTTTCGATAGAACCCGGTCGCGGTCGGATTTGGGCGCTAGACAAAGATAAGGTCAGACAAATTCTATATCACCTAATTTTTAGTGTGATTCAGCTTTCTGCAACAGGTAGTATTGTTCGTATCCACGTTTCCTACAAAGATAATTTTCTTAATATTACCATCTGGGTATCTCATCCTTGGTTGGGAGATGGAATCACAGAAATTAACCCTTACCTCCGTCTCAAGCAAATACCCTTGTTTGAATTAGGTGGGGATATCTACAATTCTCACCCCGAAAACCAAAATCAGTCTCATAAATTTCCTATGGTTGCAGAGAATTCTAGCGGAGATCGTGATAGGAATTCAGAAAATAAGAAAACTCCAGGAAATTTATCCCGCGAGAATTTAGGTTTATTGTTGAGTTCTCAACTTGCAGAATTACATGGTGGTGGGATTTCCATTCAAGGTTCAAGTGACTCTGGATATCGTTATGTACTTAGCATACCTTTACAAACTGCGACAACAGATAATACCGACGATGAATCTATAAGTAAATAAATAAGATGCTGCTGATAAAGCTATGAACTTTGAACCTGAAATTTTTCAGACTATGAGTAATTATTTAATGGGAAGTAGAAAATTACAGTTGTATACATTACTAATTAGAACTAATTACTAATTATCGATTTCTCATTTGCAACAAGGGAATATTACCTTTTAGGGACAACCCCTATTATTATAAGTTCAAAGTTCAGTGCTCTCTGCTAATTTTTTACGGCATCTTATGAATTTAGTCTGGCAACTGTTTACATTTTCTGATATATCGATTCGAGAATATCTCCGCACTAGCTATTTACACCGTTTTGCTGTAGGACTCCTTAGTTCTTGGCGACAGGGTAGTATTTTGATTCAATGGGGAGATGCGATCGCGGCGGTTTTGGTTAGTTTGGTTTTTGGAGTAGCACCTTTTGTTTCTACTAAACTAATTGGTCTATTATTAATTGCTTGTGCAGCATTCTGGCTATTACTTACCATCTCTGATGATAAGGATGCCGATGGTACGGTGGGGGTAACTCCCATTCATATACTAGTGTTGATGTATTGGGGAATAGCTGCGATCGCGACAGCTCTATCACCAGTAAAGAAAGCTGCGCTAACAGATTTAATTACATTAAGTTTATATTTACTTTTGTTTCCTCTTTGTGCAAGAGTGCTAAGGTCGCCTCGTTTGCGGTCTTGGCTAATAACTATTTATTTGCTAACAGCTTTAAATGTCAGTATTTATGGCTTGCGTCAAAAGATTTTTGGTGCAACTCAACTTGCCACATGGGTTGACCCCACATCGCCTTTATCTAAAACTGTTAGGGTCTACAGCTACTTAGGCAACCCTAACTTACTCGCGGGGTATTTGTTACCTGCTGTAGTTTTAAGCTTGGTTGCTTGTTTTGCTTGGCGGACTTGGCAGCAAAAAGCCTTAGCTGTAACAATGTTTGTGGTTAATGTTGCTTGTTTAAGATTTACTGATAGTCGGGGTGGCTTAATTGCTTTGGCAGCAGCTGTAATTGTATTAGTATTTTTACTGCGTTACTGGTATGCTCAATATTTACATCCTTTTTGGCGTTTATGGCTCTTACCTATACTTATAGGAGCTTTTGCGACTTTAATAGTCGGCGCTTTTGTTTTCTCAGAACAGTTTCGCTTGCGGGTACTGAGTATTTTTGCCGGACGAGCGGATAGTAGTAATAATTTTCGTATTAATGTTTGGAATGCTGTATTTAAAATGATTGGTGATTATCCCTTATTTGGGATTGGACCGGGTCACAATTCTTTTAATAAAGTTTATCCCCTTTATCAACTCCCCAATTACAATGCTTTGAGTGCTTACTCTATTTTCTTAGAAATTGCTGTAGAAACTGGCTTTATTGGTTTAGCGGGTTTCTTATGGTTATTAGTCGTTACATTTAGTACAGGTTTACGACAACTCGCACGTTTGCGCAAACTCCATGGTACAGATGGACTTTGGTTAATTGCTGCGATCGCTACTTTAGCGGGAATGCTTGCTCATAACTTTGTTGACACGGTTTGGTATCGTCCCCAAATAAATACTATTTGGTGGTTGATGATGGGTTTAGTTGCAAGCTACTATACTCCAAAGCGTAAAATAGAAAAAATCAATTCGCCTCACCCCCAGCCAGCAGCAAGTTAGCTTTGGAGGTTATATTAATTTAAGCTTATCTCCGACTAAGTTCTCCAGGAGATAAGCTTAACTTAGTTGTTCTTTCATTACTCTAAAGAATCTATGCTTTAGTTGAGGATTTATAGTATTATAATAGGCTGCTATAAATTTAAATTTTATCTAACTTAATCTAAAAAATATCTTGTTAAATTGGAGGCAAATATAATTATCTAATGAGTGACAATAAAGATAAAAAATCTCAAGGTTTCAAAGTCATTGCTGACAATCGTCAAGCTCGCTACCTTTACCATATCCTTGAAACTTATGAAGCTGGTATTGAGTTATTAGGTACTGAAGTAAAGTCTATTCGGGCTGGTAAAGTAAATTTACAAGATGGTTATGCATCATTAAAAGATGGAGAAGTGTGGCTATTAAATGTACATATTTCTCCTTACAATGCAAGTGGGCAATATTTCAACCACGAACCTCGTCGCGCTCGTAGATTACTTCTACATCGTCAGGAAATCCGTAAGCTGATTGGTAAAGTAGAACAACAGGGTTTAACTTTAGTACCCCTGAAAATGTATCTCAAAAAGGGATGGATAAAGATAAGCATTGCTCTGGCTCAGGGTAAAAAGATATATGATAAGCGAGAAGATATTAAACGTCGTCAAGACCAGCGGGATATGCGCAGGGCAATGAAAAATTATTAGTTTGATATGGAAGTTTGATATGGAAGTTTGATATGGAAACTTTCTCTACTTTCCCCAGAATTCAAAATGGAAAAACACTTATCTGAGTAATGATAAGTGTGTTTAACCTCTTCTTATCCCAGCCTCAAAGAAATCGACATCTTGAATAAATTGCAGCTTGTCCGCAAAATTTATTTTCTCCATCGATAATATTCCATATCATACCGTCCTCAATATAGAAACGCTTACCAGTACTTGTGATACGAACACCAGAAAATCTACTAAAACCCTTTGCTTCCGTCTCTGCTAAAAGTCTATTACGTTCTTCTTGCACTACTTCTTCTGCACTTTCACGGGATCGCATTTGCGTGAATTCTTCCCAGGACACTTCCCATTGTTCTAATGCTTTGCGATTTCCGTAGTTAAAAATTGGGTCGGGTTCAGTTCCATGAGAGACTACAGCAAAGGGGATATCAAATAACTGTTGTGAAATTTCTTCTGGGGAACCATCTGTTCCTAGTAACAAGTTTCCAGTCCAATGTTGATAACTGTTGAGCAGATTTTGAGTATGAGTAATAATTTTTTCCTGCTCCCAAGGTAATTGATTGGTGTTAGTCACTTTGGTTTGCTCCGAATTAAAAGTCAAAAAATAACAATTATAGTCCAATACCGTTGCCGTTAAGCCTGAAAATTCCAAATAGCGTAGGTTGGGTTGAGGAACGTAGACGCGGAGCGGCTTCTCGGAGAGTAACCCAACATTATCAATGTTTTGTTGGGTAACGCTCAAGCTCTACCCA